>CAZAXA010000001.1:0-62830 GCA_964488965.1 uncultured Phaeodactylibacter sp.
CGCCAACTCCTGGGATATGCTTGGCACCAACCTTTCCATCAAGGAGGGCGACAATATCTGGAGTTCCGACACCAACCGCCTCATGCTGATGGACCGGCGGGATTTCAACAAGCTCGGCCTGGGGCTGGACGACCTGGTGGACGCCTATATCCAAACGGTATTGTCGATGATCGCCATTGACAAAATGGCGTCTACCCTGTTTACCACCAAGAACAAATTCCGGAGCCGCCTTTTCCGCTCGCTCGACGATGATAAGGCGCTGATCGAAGAACTCATGTATTGAAAGGCTTAGTTCGGATAAAACAGTAATTCTATGCTCGACAAATTCTCCTTTAACCTCGAAGCGGTAGGCATCAGCCTGGGTATCGTGGCCGGCACCTTCCTGGCCGCTTTTATCTTCAACCGGCTTTTCCGGCGGTTTATCCAGCGTTCCAGCGTGGTCATGAAAAACGACCCTACCAATTACGTGTTCCTGCGGCATGCCATCAGCGCAATTATCTATGTGGTGGGGTTCAGCTGGGCGGTTTATTCCCTTCCGTCTCTGCGTACCGTGGCCAGTTCCCTGCTCGCCGGCGCGGGCATACTGGCCGTGGCCGTCGGTTTTGCCTCCCAGCACGCCCTGAGCAATATCATCAGCGGCATCTTCATCGTGATCTTCAAGCCCTTTGGCGTCAACGACCGCCTGCGTTTCCAGAGCGGCCTGCAGGGCGTTGTGGAAGACATCACCCTGCGCCACGTCGTCATCCGGGATTTTGAGAACCGCCGCATCCTCATTCCCAATTCCGTGATCAGCGGAGAAGTGATCATCAATGCCGATTTCGGAGACGACAAGATTTGTAAGTTTCTGGAGGCCGACATCAGCTATGATTCGGATATCGACCGGGCGCGGGCCATCATGCAGGAAGAAGCGCTGCGGCACCCGCTGAAGATCGACGGGCGTACGCCGGAGCAGATACAGGCCGGCCGGCCCGAAATCCCCGTCCGGGTCATTGCTCTGGGGGAGTATTACGTTCGCCTCCGGGCCTACGTATGGGCAAAGAACAATGCAGACGCCTTCGAACTGGGCTGCGACCTGCTGGAAAGTATTAAAAAGCGGTTCGGCCGGGAAGGGATCGAGATACCTTTCCCATACCGCACCATAGTGCAGAAGGCGCCAAGGGCCGAACAAGCTTCCCTGCCGCCGGAGGCAGGCACATAGGGCGCCTTAAGAGCCTGTAAAAAAGTATTTGAAATTTGGCAATCTGACAGCTTTTCGTTTCTTTTGGAAGGCTTCCCGGATTGAAGGGAAAAAAAAAGCTGCACCGGGGAGGCGCAGCTCAAACTTTGGACTAGTATGAAAAAACTCTGCAATAAAATTAACTGGATTTCAGGCAAAATGTTGCTTTGGCGATCCACAATTTTCTATTATCCGGCCAACGGTTGATTTTTCCGGTTAAACTGCTTTTTTTTTTCGCTGAACGGAATGACCCTCAGGCACGTGCCGGCGCCAAATTCAAACAGCATCTGACAAAAAAAAACTAAATAAGGCCAAATTTATATGACTGACATTGAAATCGCCCGCGCGGCCCAATTGCGCGACATCCGCGAAATCGCAGCTCAACTCCGCATTGAGGAAAACCAACTACAGCTCTACGGAAAACACAAGGCAAAATTACCGCTGTCCCTCATCGACGAGCAGGCCATACAACGCAACAAGCTCATCCTGGTTTCCGCTATTTCGCCCACTCCGGCCGGGGAAGGTAAAACGACGACCTCCATTGGCCTGGCGCAGGGGCTCAACCGGATCGGCAAAAAGGCCGCCGCCGTACTCCGGGAGCCGTCGCTCGGCCCTGTGTTCGGCATCAAAGGCGGCGCTACCGGCGGCGGCTATTCCCAGGTGCTTCCCATGGAAGACATCAACCTGCACTTTACCGGCGATTTTGCCGCCATCGAGAAAGCCCACAACCTGCTGGCCGCCCTCATCGACAACAACCTGCAAAATAAAAAATTCAGCCTGGGCATCGACCCCAGGACCGTAACCTGGAAACGGGTGATGGATATGAACGACCGGGCCCTGCGCAAGATCGTTATCGGGCTTGGCGGCACAGCATCCGGGGTGCCCCGTGAAACCGGCTTTGACATCACTGCGGCCTCTGAGATCATGGCCATTCTCTGCCTTTGCGAGGGGTTGGCAGACCTCAAGCGGCGCCTCGGCAACATATTTGTCGGTTTTACCTTCGATCGGCGCCCTGTTTATGCCCGTGACCTCCGGGCCCACGGCGCCATGGCCGCTCTGCTCAAAGACGCCATAAAACCCAACCTGGTGCAAACGCTGGAAGGTACGCCCGCCATCCTCCACGGCGGCCCCTTTGCCAATATAGCCCAGGGCACCAACTCCGTGCTGGCCACCCGCATGGGCCTGAGCCTTTCCGACTTCGTGATCACCGAAGCCGGCTTCGGCTTTGACCTGGGAGCCGAAAAGTTCTTCGACATCAAATGCCAGAGCGCCGGCCTGTCGCCCCGCGCCGTCGTACTGGTCGCTACAGTGCGGGCCCTGAAATACCACGGAGGCGCCGCCCTGGCCGACCTCAAAAAGCCGAACCTCAAAGCGGTGGCCAAAGGTATGGCCAACCTGGAGAAACACCTTGAGAACATCCGCTTGTTCGGCCTGCCCGCCATCGTGGCCATGAACCGCTTTGAATCCGATGCCGGAGAGGAACTGCAACTGATCGAAAAACGCTGCCAGGAACTCGGCGCGCCGGCAGCCCTTGCCGACGTCTGGGCTAAAGGAGGCGCCGGCGCCGAAAGCCTGGCCCGAACGGTGGCAGAAGTTGCCGAACAAAGCCAGGCGCCCTTCAAGCCGTTATACGACTGGGAATGGAGCGTGGAAGAGAAGATCAAAACCGTGGCCACGAAAATATATGGCGCAAAAGCTATTGATTATACATCCAAAGCGCGCGCCGACCTGAAAAAGATTGCGGAACTGGGGCTGGAAAAACTGCCGGTTTGCATTGCCAAGACCCAGAAATCGCTTTCCGACAACCCCAAGCTGCTGGGGCGGCCCAAGGATTTTGTCGTGACCGTCCGCGAAATCGAGATCGCTGCCGGCGCCGGTTTCCTCATCCCCATCACCGGCGATATCATGCGCATGCCCGGGTTGCCGGCCCAGCCGGCCGCTGAAAATATCGATATCGACGACGAAGGGAATATCACCGGCTTGTTTTAGCTCGTTTGGAGAACGGGCCACCCAATCGGCCTAATCAATCAACCAAATGATCCTCCAGCGGCTTCCCCTTCTGAATGCGGAACAGCTCATCGCGGCACTTTTCGCAATGCCCAAGGTGGGTGATCAGGTTCCGGTATTCCGGGCTTTGCTTTTGCATGCGCCCGTACCAGAAATTGCGCAGGGCCTGCTCGCCCGGGCACTGGTAGGTGTGCCATATCTGCCTGCCTATGCGCAATAAAACGTAAGCCAGAAGGGCGGCAAGGCCCGCGAAAAGGTACGTCATCGCTCAATGATTTAGAACCCGGGAAAACACCTTGCCGCGGCCAATGGTTCAACGATAAGGCGCATAAAATAACCCTTAGTGAACTTTGTGTTCATTTTACACGTTTTATAATTAGTTCGCATAGAAAAAGATTTATTCTTTTTTTAGCGCCCTATCTGCCTTTTACCAATTTAAACCACTAATTATCAGCCACTTTAAGCAACCTGTCAACAGGGAAGGCGATTCGTTAACCAAATTTTGTTCAAATATGAGATTGCGTAAAAAATATCCTTTGGGAAAGGGAAAGTATTACTTCATGATCAAATCAGTACCCAACAACATTACGATCTTCCGGAAAACCAAAGAAGCAGCCATGTCTGCTTTCTGCAAGTACAAAAACGCAGGCAAAGAAATTGAATGGCTGGGCAAATGGGACGGCAAGGAGTTCAAGGAAGCATCCCTCCCGGCAGGCGCCGGCGCCTGAAAAGCTGCCGCATACAGGGGTCCCCGAATAAAATGGCAGCCCTCAGATTTGAATTACTCCTAATCGTTTACTTTTAAAATTTTTAAAAATGTCGGAAAAAGATCACAAATTATATGAAAAGGCAATAGAGTGGGTCAGGCGCAAAGGTTACTCCAGGGTCAAAGCCAATATCGAAGAATTTGACAGGCCCAGTTCCTTTATGCAGCCTGGAGAAGGCGAGGGGCCGGGCATTACGCCGGACATCACCGCCGTCATGCGCGGCAACAAATGCTACTTTGAGATCGCCGTTAAATCCGATGACAAGCAGCAGGTAGTCACCAGGTGGAAACTCCTGGACCGGATGGCCGCCCTTAAAGAGGGGAAATTCTATGTCTTTACCCCTCATGGGCACCGGGCCTTTGCCAACCGGCTGGTCAAGCAACATGATATCAACGCCGTATTGGTGAGCCTGTAAATAAAAAAGAAGAGAGGGGCAGGCTTGGTTTTTGAAGCAAACCCGCCCCTTCCTATTCATTCCATTTTAATTTGAAAATATTATGCCAGACAGAAGGATAAGGGTTAAAGTACTCAAAGAAACCTCCAAAACCGTAACCATCCAACTGATACCGCTGAACCGGAAGATGCCCGTTCCGCGCAAAGATTTTGAAAAGCGCGTGGAAACCGGCCTTTATGAGATTGTCGGCGGCTACGAAATGGCATAAAGCAAGTAACTTACTGCCGTACCATCTTCACCACGCCGGCCAGCTTGCCTTTGCTGTAAAAGCGGAACAGGTACAGGCCGGCTTCAAGGCCTTCCAGGCTGATGCGGGAGTTGCTCACAGGCGCCCGCCTCAACAGTTTGCCCTCCAAAGTCAGGATTTCATATTCTGCATCGGCCAGTGGAGCGGTAGCGATGAGGTGGATATTGCTGTCCGCGGGGTTGGGAAATACCCGAAAGAAGGCATCTGCCTCATCAGGGCCCTCCGGCCCCGAGAGATCGGAGCGGTAAAGCCACTCGTAAGCATCGGGGAATTCCCTGGCCCAGTACCATTCGCTGTGTTCCCCGTCGCTGTGGCTGAGGGCTACCACTTCTTCATTGGTAAAGCCGGCGTTGAGGAGCGTGTTGTACATGGCGTTCATATCTGCCACCTGCTCCCCGCTATTGCCCTCTCTTTCGCCGGCGATCATATAGATTCGCATATCGGCCTGCTTTCCCGTGTTTGCCACGTGAGCATACGACTGGCTGGAGAACCAGAAGGATGCAGAAAAGACGCCCGCCTTGCTGAAGACCTCCTGGTGTTCTATCGCGGCATACATGGAAATAAGGCCGCCCATGGATGAGCCCATGATGCCCGTGTGTTCCCGCCCTGGTTTGGTCCGGTAGTTTCCGTCAATATAAGGCTTAAGGGTTTCAATGATGAAATCGACATAGGCGCCGCCCTGGCCGCCGCCATAAGTTGGATGTTCCCAGGGAGAGTACTCATCGGTGCGGCTGGCGCCGCCGTTGTCGATAGCCACTACGATCACTCCCTCATCGCCATCCTCAAAAAGCTGGTTCAGGGATTCATCCACCTGCCATTCTCCGGCAAAGGCGGTAGCGGCGTCAAAAACGTTCTGCCCGTCCTGCATATACAGTACCGGATAGCTTTTCCCCGAAGTTTCATAATCAGGCGGCAGGTAGAGCCAGACCCGGCGGCTGCGGTTGAGCTGAGGCATGTAAAAATCCTGGGACAGTACCGATACGTTGGGGGCTGCAGTGGAATTGCCGCCCTGCCCCTCCCAACTGAGGATTTGTACCTCCAGGGTTTCCTGCCCGCCGGAATAATTGTAGGTACGGTTGGGCAGAAAACCGCCGCCGGCATTGCCTTCGACAGTCTGCCAGCTTCCGCGGGTGAACTTGAACTGAAGGGCGCCGGGAGCAGGGGAAAAGGTGATCTCATACACTTCGCCACCCTGGTTCTCCAGGATGTAGGCTGCGTTGCCGGGATCCCATCCGTTGAAATTGCCGGCGACGTAGATGTCATCGCCGGGAGGCGTGTTATTGGGTATATCGGTAACGCGAAGCGTCAGTTGCCCCCAGGCGGTGGAACCCAGCAGAAGGAGCAGGAAGAGAGAAAAAAAATGTCTATTCTTCATTAAGGCCAGTTTTTGCGCAAATATACATGCCTGAGCGGAATAATGCGGCAGCCTGCCCAACCCTTTGAAGGTTTCAACGCGTCTTAACAGTTGCAGCGGGTTTGTGCCGCTGCGGAGATGCGAAATATACCGGAGTTCTGCCGGGAAGAAGGCAGAATTCGGGCAAAGGTTTAACTGATGAGATGGCCGGATTTATTTATCTTGTCTTCAAAAGCAGTAAAACCGATACGAGCATGAATACGATCAAAATGGCTATCAGCTCGGTGGGGTTATTTCTGGCGCTGAACCTGGCGGGGCAGCAGGCCAGTGATATCATACACCTCAGGAATGGAAGCCGGTTCGAAGGGCAGATACTGGAAAAACGGGAAAACGGAACCCTGCGCTTTCAGCTCAATGCAGGGGGAGAGCTGGAATTCAGGGAGGAGGAGATAAGCCGGATCGAACAAAAAGAGGTATCGCCCAAAGGGGCGGAAAAGGCTGAAGGATCAGCCGGACCGGAACTGCTGCGGGAGAAAACTTACGCGTTCAAAGAACGCGGTGTTTTCAATGTCACTTGTTTTTCCACGCTGAGCGGGGCGGCGGACAGCAAGTTCCAGCTCGGCCTGGGCATCCACAATGTCACCGGCTATCAGTTTCACCGTTTGCTGGGGATCGGGCTGGGCTTGGGAGTGGACACCTACTCCTTTGATAATGGAGAAACGCTGCACCCGGTATTTGCCGAAGCCCGGGGGTACCTGTCGCGAAAGAGGGTATCGCCTTACTATTCCGGAAGCGCCGGTTACGGGTTTGCTTTTAAGAGCAGCGATGAACTGATCAACAAGGCCGAGGGGGGAATGTTTTTCAGGGGCGCCCTGGGCTTGCGGCTGGGGGCGGATAAAGACACCAATGTATTGGCAGATATAGGATATCAGTATCAGGAGGCATTTTTCGAGCGCCGTACGCCTTTCCTGAATGAAATAGAGGAAAAGTGGCTCAGGTTCCATCGTATCGTCGTCCGGGTAGGCTTAATTTTTTGATCCATGAGGCTCAGGCCAGAACAATATTCCGATGAAGAACTGGTGAAGGGCTGCCTGAAGAACGACCGCTTTTCCCAGGAAATGCTGTACCGCAAATATTTCGCAGGAATGATGCGGATGTGCCTGCGCTATACGCAAGACCGGGAAGTGGCCATGGATATTCTCAATACGGGCTTCCTAAGGGTTTTTAAAAAACTGCACACATTCGCCTTCAGCGGCTCGCTGGAAGGGTGGATACGCCGGCTGGTCTTTCACAGCCTGTCGGATTACTTTAAAAAACATTCAAAGCAGGTGCACTTCCTGGACCTCGAGGAACGCGACGCCCCGATCCGGGCGGGCGCGCTGAGCCGGCTGCACTTTGAAGACATACTCAAACTGGCAGATATGCTGCCCGACGCCACCCGGGAAGTATTTTATCTCTATGCCATCGAAGGCTATACCCACGTGGAAATTGCCGGGAAGATCAATATCAGCGTCGGAACCTCCAAGTGGCATCTGTCCAACGCAAGAAAGAAACTGAAACAGTTAATCCGTACATACTACAACCATGCAGGATAATTACCAGCACGAATTCGACGAGCAGTTCATCGGCCAGGCCTGGCAGGAGATGCGCCGGCTGCTTGACAAGGAGATGCCGGTGCGGCACAAGCGGCGCCCCGCCTGGTGGCTGTGGCTGTCCGGAGGCTTTCTCCTGCTCGCCCTCCTGGCAGGCAGCGCTTATTTCCTGTTTCGGCCTGCCCCCATGGCTCCGGCCGTTGCTCCCCGTCCCATTGCCGGCCAGGAACGTGGTGTGGACAAAAGCCGGGATAAAAAAACTCCGGAAAGCGGGCTTTCAACAGAAAGTGAAACTTTTTCCAGCCGGGATGAAAGCCTTCCGCCCCGGGCCAGAAATGGAGGAAACGAGTTGCAGGGCATGCCAGCCCGACGCGCTCAGGCGCTTCTTTATGCCGCCCCTGTATTGCAGAAAAGCGATAATATCCTGACCGGCGCCCGGGAAGAGCAGAAAACACAAGAAGGGCGCCTCGCTGATGAAACTCCAGGTTCAAAGGCGCTACCAGATCAGCGCCTGCCCGCTCCGGCCTTCCTGAAAAACCAGAGCGCCCCTCTCCTGCCCTATGCCGGCGGAGAAAATTTCTCTGTCAGCAGCACCTCCCTGGGCAAAAGGCCAGCTACCCTCCGCCTGGCCCTGGAAGGAAGCGCCTTTTTCCCGGCCCTCTCCTTTCCGGATGGATATGGAGGCGGCCTGGCCCTGGAAGCCCGTCCTCATGGCAGCCGCATCTACTGGCGTTCCGGCGCCTTTTTCCGCACTTTCAACCAAACCCTGAAAACGGAAGAGAACAGGCTGCGCCTGGAGAATTCTGCTATCAAAATCCCTCAAGCGGATGGCAGCCTGGCCAACAGCGCCAGTACGCTGCTGGCCCATACCGCCATTAGCCGCACCCAATATATTCAGTTACCTTTCACAGCCGGTTTCCAGTGGAAGCCACGCCTCGCAGTGGAGGCTGGCCTGCAGTTCGGCATTTTAACTTCAGCTGTGGGGCAAAGCTCCTGGAGCCTGAAAAATGAGGAGAACCTCAGCCCCGGAGGCCCTCTGCCCGGAGATAATACCCTTTACCGGTTCGATAAAGGCCCGGCCATCCAGAGCCTGAACCACACTGCCCTCGATCTCGTCGCCGGGCTGGCATACCGCCCTTCGGTGCATACCAGCATCAGGTTATACTACCAGTATGGGCTTTCCAATATCCTCACCGGCCCCGGGCAGAAAGCGTACATGCGCGGCCTGCAGTTGTCGGTGGCCTATTATCCGGCGCTGTAACGTAAATCTCCGTTCAGGAATTGGAAGAGACCAGTTTAACTTCCAGGTCGAACTCATCGTAGATGGTCTTGTCGCCCAGGTTGTCGAAGAAACTGCCGGAGCCGAAGCGCACGTTGAAATCAGAACGGTCCACTTTAATATCGGCAGCAGCAGTCTTCACGCCATTTTCATCAGTGACTTTGGCAAAGAACTTGATCTGCCTGGTGATTCCCTTGATGGTAAGGTCGCCGACGATCTTGTAATCGCCCGGAGTGCCGCGGGAAACGGACTGGGTGATGACAAACCTGGCGGTGGGGTGCTTGTCCACGCCAAAAAAGTCGTCAGACTTGAGGTGGTTAACCAGCTTCTGGCTCCACTCGCCTTCCAGGTCGGTACAGGTGATGGAGGCCATATCGATCTCAAAGGAGCCGCCGGCCAGCTTGTCGCCGTCAAAATCCAGTTTGCCTGACTTCAGTTTGATCGTTCCGGTGTGAGAACCGGTCACTTTGTATCCCTTCCAGACGATGTCACTCTTCTCGACATTGACAGGGTTGCTTGCAACAGGGCCCGTGAAGCTCATGGCAACCAGCGCAAGAGCGGCAAAAAGGGCGGTAAAGACTGATACTTTCTTCATGGTTAAAATGGTTTTTATTGATGACGAATTTTCAAACATCCCAACTATAATAAAGTTTGTACAATTATTGTATATACATTGATTTTTTCAAAAAAAACGGCTATACTGCCGTTCAATCCCTCAGTTTATCCAGCAGGCAGTTCAACTGCTCTGCATCTTCCTCACTCAGGTTGTCCATCTGCCGGTGCAGGCCATCTTCTATAACGCGGGAGATGCCTTCCAGCGCTTTCAGGCCATGGTCGGTGATCCTGATATCCACCCGCCGCCGGTCAGACGGGCAAGCTGTGCGTTCTACATAGCCTTTCAGCTTCAGCTTTTCCACCAGGCGGGAAGCATTGGACATTTTGTCGATCATCCGCTCAGTAAGCAGCTTGACCGTAGCCGGCTCGGGGTACATTCCCCGTAGTATGCGCAGGATATTAAACTGCTGCCAGGATATTTTATAGGGCTTCAGCAAACGTGCCGAATGCTGGCTGAGCCAGGACGCTGTGAACAGCACGTTGATGTGCGCTTTGTGATGCACACTTCTGAACTTCTTCTGTTTTATTTCTTCTTCAATTCTCATTGCCGGGACAAATATATGTATATACATTTAAAGTTACAACATCAATCTCTTTTTTCCTCTCTGCCCTGCTACTGTTCTCCTGCACAAAAATAAACGCTTTGCCGGTAATCCATAAGCGGAGGGACTACAGAAACCGGCAGAACCTGTCAAATATTTAATAAATGCTGTAGTTTTGCAGGCTGAATACCGCCCAGCCAATTCAAAAAAATTCTCGCAATGAAAATCCTGATCATCGGTGGAGGAAATATGGGCATGACTTACGCCCAGAGTTTTCTGCGTTCCCACATCACCAGCAAGGAGGACATGATGATCCTCGAGCGGTCGGCAGATAAGGCCGGGGAACTGGCAAAAAGAGATATCGGCACCATTTACAGCCGGCCGGAAGACTGCCTGGCGCAGGCCGACCTGGTCATATTTGCCGTCAAGCCCCAGGATGCGCCGGCCTTATTTCGAAGCCTCAAAGCATTGATCGACCCGCAGCAGGCCTTCCTGTCCATCATGGCAGGGGTCAGGATACGGTCCATCTGTGATGCGCTGGGCGTGACGAAGGTCATCCGCGCCATGCCCAACCTGCCCGCTCAGATCGGGATGGGCATGACGGCTTTTACTTCTTCGGACGAGGTTACCCGCATCGAGCTGGTCATGGTGCAGAACCTGCTCAACACCACAGGCAAGACCATTTATGTAGAGAAGGAGGAGGCCATTGACGCTGCCACGGCCATCAGCGGCAGCGGCCCTGCCTACGTATGGTTTTTCATGAAATCGCTCATGGACGCCGCCCGGAATATGGGGTTCAACTATTCCGAATCGGAATTGCTGGTCAGCCAGACCTTCCGGGGCGCCATTGAGCTGTTCAGCAAGGCGGATCTCACCTGTGAGGAGTGGATCGACAAAGTGTGTTCGCGGGGCGGGACCACCGAAGCGGCCCTGGCCACCTACAACCGCAACCTGGTGCGGGATGATATTATCGCCGGAGCGGATGCCGCGCTGAGGCGGGCCGTTGAGTTGGGGCGGGGGGAGTGATAGCGCGCAATTGCTCCATGTTATCCCAAAAAAACGTATATTGAACCACATCACGGAAAGGCCGTCATAAATGGATAAAGCGCAACTCATATCGGAAGTAAAGGAACTTCTGGCCAATGCCGAGACGGAGAAGGCCCTCGGCCGGATGGCGGAATTCCTGCAAAACAGCCCGGAGTACCGGCAGTTGTACAACCTTGCCCTGCAGGCGCGGGCGCAGTTCCGGAAAACCCAGCGGGATGAGCTTCAGGGCCTGGCTTCCGCCGAGCAAAGCAAGCTGAACTACAACCAGGTGACCCGGCAGGCCTTCCAGATCGCCGAATGGCTGGAAGAAGGGAACCTGCGGCCTGAGGCAGGTTTTGCAGAGGGCAGCCCCCGGCGGTGGCCGCTGGTTGCAGGCATTATCGCCCTGCTGCTGATCCTGGGGAGCGGGGGGTATTGGTGGTACCGGTCGCAGCAAGGAAATGCCGAAGAACCCGGGGGAGGTGAAGAACCTCAGCAAACCTCCTGCCCTCCGGAAGTGGAGTTCGACCCTGCTTCGGATTTCAATATTCTGGTCATGCCATTTCGAGGCTCGAAAGGGGCGGAACTGCCGCCCCATATCGCCATTGTCTTTCGCCTGGATGAACTGAAAAATGAATACCGGATTCCCTGCAGCATAAAGGACTTTCCTGTTGATAATCCCGGAAGCGAAATTGCTACCACGGAGGACGCGGACAGAAGGGCCAGGGATTGCAAAGCTGAACTTATAATCTGGGGTATTGCCGAGAAGGTTTCCGGCAATACCATCATCTATACCCGTTATAAATTTGTCAGCCGTGGAGACCAGTTGCCATTGTACA
Organism: uncultured Phaeodactylibacter sp.; assembly: GCA_964488965.1. Taxonomy (GTDB): domain Bacteria; phylum Bacteroidota; class Bacteroidia; order Chitinophagales; family Saprospiraceae; genus JACJXW01. Next base: position 11,939 of record CAZAXA010000001.1, read on the forward strand.
AGCTTAAAATGACGGAAAATTCCGGGCTGGATACAGTAACCACCATCTCCAGCATCGCCACCGCCGGTATCCTTACCGAAGGGATTGAGGAGAGTATCAAACTGCTCTTCGGCCTTATCGCCCACGAAAATGAAAACCTGCCGGTGGCTATCGAGATGCTGGAAAAGTATGAAACGCAGGACTCTGCCGCTACCCTCGTGAAAGGTATGGTACTTGCCCAGGACTACCTGGCCAGCGGCCAGTCGCAGAAAGCCTGGGAATCCTACAACCAGGTGCTGGACCAGCACCCCAACTACGCCCTGGCCCGCAACAACAGGGGGATGCTCAACTTCCAGAAAGGCAATTATTTAGAAGCCGCCGAAGACCTCAGCGTGGCCCTGGAAACGGCGCCGGATACCAGCAAGGCGGACATTCTGGAGCTTCGGGGCGCCGCCTACCTCAAGGCCGACCAGTTGGACAAAGCCAAGGCCGACCTGAAGGATGCCCGGGAATTGCGGCAGCCTGATAAAGGCGTCGATAAAAAAGATGCCCTTGACAGGAAGATCAAAGAGATAGACAGAAAAATTGAGGCAGAAAAAAGCACCAAGGCATCGGCTGAAGCCAAACTGCGGCTCGACCCCAACAACCTGACGGCACTGAGCCAGAAAGCGGTGTCAAGCCAAAGGCTGGGCGACTACCAGCAGGCAATCGAGGCCAGCCGGGCCATCCTGCGGAAAGACCCCCGCAATATTGACGCCTACGTAAAGATCATCCAGGCCTACCGCAGCGCCGGCGATGCCGAACAGATCGAAAAGGCCATCCGGCAGGCCGAAGCTGCCGGCATTTCCAGGGACCGGCTTAACCAATTGACGCCCTTCGACCTGAACCGGCTGCCTTTGCGGCCCGCCGGCAGTATTCAACTGAAAAAAAACTGAAACCCTGGCCATGAAGGCCAGAAGGCGCCAGGCGATTCCTGGCCGGCCGTTAAAAAAGTATCCTTATCTACCATCAAATCCGGAAAATTTGTAACTTTCAGGGCGATACTTTAATTTTTTTGCTGACACCCTGTCCGCTCCAAGCCCTGAAATTATGCCCGAACACCTCCTCCTGCCCCTGCTCACCCTGCTTATCGGCCTGCTGCTCGGCGGCCTGCTGGGGTGGTTGCTGAGCAAGCTCCGCCAGCAAAGCGGCCTCCTTTCCAAAACAGAAGTAGAAGAAAAGTACGTGCACAAAGCCCTGTACGATCAGCTTCAGGAACAAGCGGACATCCGGCTCGGCGACCTGCACGAGAAGGAGGAGGAACTCCGCATTCTCGGCGCCCGGCTGGCGGGCCAGGAGCAGATCATCCGGAATATGGAGGACAGGCTCGATTCGCAGAAGCTGGAGATGGAAACCCTGCAGGAGCGCGCCCGCGCCGAGTTCGAGAACCTGGCCAACCGCCTCCTGGAAGAAAAAAGCCGGAAATTCTCCCTCCAGAACCAGGAACAGCTGCATAACATCCTGGCGCCCCTGCGCGAAAAAATCCAGGCCTTTGAAGAAGGAGTGGAAAAACGCTTTGTCGAAGAAACCAGGGACCGCGTCAGCCTCAAAAAGGAGATCGAGCACCTGCGTGAACTCAACCAGCAGCTCAGCGCCGAGGCCAACAACCTCGCCAGCGCCCTGAAGGGAGATAATAAAACCCAGGGAGACTGGGGAGAAATCCAACTGGAGCTGCTGCTGGAAAGGGCGGGCCTGAAAAAAGGCATCCACTATGAAGCCCAGCCCAGCTTTTCCGACAACGGCCAGCAAAAGCGCCCCGACTTCGTCATCAACCTGCCCGAGGGCAAGCACCTCATCATCGACTCCAAAGTATCGCTTACTGCCTACGAACGCTTCTACCGGGCCGAAAATGAAAAAGAACGGCAACAACACCTCAGGGCCCATGTAGAGAGCATCCGCCAGCACATCCGCAGCCTCAGCGGCAAAAATTACCAGCAGCTGTATCACATCAACTCCCCCGATTACTTACTGCTCTTCATTCCCATCGAACCGGCTTTTGCCCTGGCCGTACAGCAGGACGAGCGGCTCTTCCTCGACGCCCTGGGGCAGAATATCGTCATCGTGTCCACCTCTACCCTGCTGGCCACCATGCGGACGGTATCCTACATCTGGAAACAGGAAAAGCAAAAACGCAGCGTACTGGAAATTGCCCGCCAAAGCGGCATGCTCTACGACAAATTCGTCAGCTTCGTGGAAGACCTGAAAGGCATCGGCCAACGCCTGGAGCAGGCCCAGGGCGCTTACAATGACGCCATGAACAAGCTGGTGGATTCCAAAAAGTTCGGCGACACGCTGGTCGGGCGGGCAGAGCGCATCCGCGAACTGGGCGCACGGGCGTCTAAAAGCCTGCCGGAAGGTTTGGTGGAAACGGCACGGGAGGAGGAGGAGTAGGTATGGATGCCAATCAATTTTTGATTTTTAGCTTTCTTTGAAGGGCTGCCGATCAGGTGCAGCCCGCAGCGGGCAAAGCCCAAATCCTGGATCCCTACTTCCACTGATACTGCACCATGGCCCGGAAAGCGATCGACTTGGCGTCGTCCTTCGCCGCGCCCTGAATGGCCAGGTCCACCTGATTGAAAGAGATGAGGAAGGTAGGCGGGTAGACGTTGCGCTCTCCCGGAAAGAAGGCCATGGGGTAGCCGGAGACGGCCTCCATCTCGTACTCGGCGCCCATAAAGCGCTGCTGCCACTTGCCGGCCAGGGCGCTGAACTGTACGGGGTCTTTACGGATGTTGCTCTGAAGGATAAGGATCGCCAGTTCATCCCCGACGGCGCGGCCGGGCATCAAAAAGGTGCAGGCGGAGCGTTCGCCTGCATTGACATTGACAGGCGTGGGGTTCTCCACCGGCTCCCGCAGGATATCTTTCAACTGGTTCAGGGTCAGCAGTTCACAGGCAGCAGGGATGGTAATGCCCTGCTGTTCTCCTGTCCCACAGGCGGTAAGCAAAACAAGGATCAGGAGGAAGCTGAAGTATTTCATGGCGGCAACTTTTTGGCGAAGATAAACACTCCCCTCCTCTTTTTCTCAAGTATTGGGCCGCCCGATCAATTTGCCACCCGGGGATTTTTCCTAAATTTACGCCTCAAAAAAAATATTCCCATGAAGATTTTCTCCATCCTTGCCCTCATTGCCGCGCTGGGCTACGCCTGCACTTCCTCAACTGGCGGGCAGCCAGGGGGCGCGGCGCTTGAATCTCCCGACATCCAGATACAAATCCAGGGCGCCCCGGCCGGCACGGCCTACCTGATCGGCAACTTTGCCGACCAGAACTACCGTGCCGACTCCACACAGATCGACGCTGCCGGCAATTTCCGCTTCCAGCGGGATGAACCTTACAAACCTGGCCTGTACTACGTTTTCTACACCAACCAGGCCGCTATTCAGATGATGGCCGACGCCGACCAGACCTTCAGCATGAAGGCCAGCATGGCAGACCCGGTAGGCAGCATGCAGGTGGAAGGCAGCCTCGATAACGAACTGCTCTACAAAAACCTGCAGTTCGAAGGCGCCGTACAACCCAAATTCCAGGAGGTGTCCATGAAGATGCAGGGCCTGCCCCAGGGCAGCCCGCAGTACCAGCAGCTTAAGGCCGAACAGGACGCCCTCATCGCCCAGCGCAGAACCCACCTGAAAGAGATTTTCGACGGCTACCCCAACGCCCTGTTCACCAAATTCAAAAACGCCGGCCAAAACCCGGAAGTCCGCGACGTCCGCAAGCCCGACGGCACGGCCGACACCAGCGCCCAGATATACTTTTACCGTACCGGCTTCTGGGATAATGTCGATTTCAGCGACGAACGGCTGCTGTACACCCCGGTTATCTTCAACAAGCTCAAACGATATATTACGGAGCTTACCGTACAGCATCCCGATTCCATCAACAAGGCCGCCAGCTTCCTGGTCGACAAGGTGCTCAACCATCGGGAGTACTTCAAGTTCTTTGCCAACTGGATCGTCCTGCAATACGAACCCACCAAGACCACCCTTATGGACCCAGAGGCCGTTTTCGTCCACATGGTGCAGAACTACTTTACCTACGATCGCGCCTTCTGGTCAGATTCCGCCGAGATTTATGCCATCCAGCTGCGCGCCACCGAGATGGCCGGCAGCCTGGCCGGCCAGCCCGGCCCCGATGTAAAGGCTCAGGGCCCCGATGGGAAGATGCACGCCATCTCCGATATCAAGGCGCCCTACGTGGTGGTCTATATGTTCAACCCGGATTGCGAGCATTGCCAGGAGGAAAGCCCGAAACTGGTGCAGTTCTACCGCGAATGGAAAAGCAAGGGCGTGGAAGTCTTCGGCATCGGGGTCGACACCGAAGTGGAGGAATGGAAAGCCTACCTGAAAAAGACGGGAATGGACGTGTGGCCCAACGTCTTCGACCCCACCAACAAGGCCATCTACGGCAAATACTTCGTGAACATCACCCCGGAAATCTACGTACTCAATCCCGAGCGCACCATCATCGCCAAGAACCTGAAAGTGAACCAGATCGCCGAGGTGATCGAGAGGGACAGGCGGAGGGCTCGCTGACCGTCTCCTTCGGAGCGTATCCCCTCAAAATGGAGTGGTGGAATGTTGGAGTACTGGAGCGAAAATGCCAAGGAAAAAACAAGCGAGATGAAAATTTGCCATATATTAGATGCTGTTAATGCTGAAAACCTGAAAATCATTTTCCTATGACTAACATCGCCAGAACCTTCTTCCTCTTTCTGTTATGTGCCGCCCTTCTGTCCTCTTCCTGCAATACCAGCCGTACTGTCAAAGGCGCGGTTATCGGCGGCACTGCCGGCGGCGTAGCCGGCGGCGCCATCGGCAAAAAATCGGGAAATACCGCAGCAGGTATTATCATCGGGTCGGCCATCGGCGGCACAGCCGGCGCCCTGATCGGCAATTATATGGATAAACAGGCCAGGGAGATCGAACGCGATATGGAGGGCGCCACCGTGAAGCGGGTCGGCGAAGGCATCCTCATCACTTTCGACTCCGGGCTGATGTTCGACGTCAACTCCTATCAGTTGCGCCCGGCGACGAAAAGCAACCTGGAGGAACTGTCCCGCATCCTGCAAAAATATGAGGACACCAATATCCTCATCGAAGGCCATACCGACAGCAGCGGATCTGAAGAACTCAACCAGGATTTGTCTGAAAAGCGGGCCGGCGCCGTCTATGCCTATCTGGTACAGCAGGGATTGGTGGCCAGCCGCTTCAGCACGGTCGGCTACGGCGAGATGCAGCCTATAGCTACCAATGAGACACCCGCCGGCCGCCAGCAGAACCGCCGGGTGGAGGTCGCCATCTATGCGAACAAGAAATTGCAAAAGGCTGCGAAAAGAGGAGATATCGGAGGATAGGCCAACCTTACTGCTTCACCTTCAGCATATCCTTACTCACCGACTCCACATCCAATACTATCTCCGGAGCGCCGTCGGCTTTGCGGGTGATGACGAGTCTGTTGCCTTCCCCCCAGGCCCAGCTCGCTTCCTCATTGGTGACGCCATCCGCCGGGGCAATGCCGTGATAAATGCATTGGCCTCCTTCCATTAGCTCAAAACCTTCTCTGCTGAAGGCCGGCGGAAATTCGTAGGCGGCCGGGCGGAAGACTTTCAGGTTCTGCGTATCTTCTTCGTAGGAATGGGACCAGGAGCCGATCAGCTCGGCCGGATAGGTTCCCTTGTTCTGCTTGTCCTGGCAGCCGGCCAGTATAGCGCACGGGATAAGGATGGCGAATAGGATCTTTCTCATAATTGAAAGAATAAGTATGTGAATAACTACGCTAAGTGTGGCATTTCCAGGAAAGTTTTATCTGTGTCCTTTTCTGGCGGTGCTTTCCTCTTCGGCCGTCGTATACACTTCGAATGAAGCCCGTTCCGGGCTGAGCGCGGCCGTGTACTGGTTTTCAGCAACGATGAAATACTGGATGGCCTCATTGCTTTCCTTTTTGGCCGTCGCCCCCCAGATGCCGTCGCCTGCCATCTGGTCGTCGTGGCCACTGTCGTCAAACATTTCGAGTTTTCGCCATGGGCCGAGCCTGCCGTAGCGGTAGAACAACCAGGCGGCCTCCGCCCCTTCCAGGCTGGCATTGAACACCATAATGTCCTCAAAGTCGAGATGCTTCACCTCACTGATAGCCGGCGGCTCCTTGCTTATCAGCGGATGCTCCATCAGGTATCTGGTGCGCGGGCCCATCAGTTCGGCAATGCCGATGATGCTAACCTTTTCAGCTTTTGCCGTCTCGTACAGGTTCTTCTCAAAAGCCTCGTAGTCATAAAGCCTGTTGGTATCGCTCTTTACGTAAGGCGCGATCATGCGGTGGATCTCTTCGGCGCGTTTCAGGTAAGTACTGTCGACAAAATAGTCTTCCAGGATGGTGCGGATATGGGCCACGTACATCTTCCGGTAAAGGTTATCCGACAAGAGGTTGGTGATAAGGGGGCGCTTTTCGTTCTTATCCTTGTAATGGATGAAGGGGCTCAGTTCCTGCATCTCCTCGTCGGTAAGGGGGCTGCCTTTGGAGCCGTCGTAACGGAAACCGCCGAAAGACAGGTTCATATCCCAGACGATGGGGTGGAAAACGCCTTCGTTGTCCCGGTAGAGGTAGTAATTGTGGCAAAAGCGGCCCGTATAGCTATCGAGGTTGACCAGCACGATATTGAAGGCCAGCATCCAGAGGGCCTGGTCGATGTTGAAAATGGAGTCGAGTTTCGCCGGTTGCTGGTTGAGGATTTTGGCCAGTTCGATGAGCTTTTTCCAGCCGAAATCGGATTTAACCTCGTACAGCCCCCGGTAGCACATGGAATCAGGCCCCAGATATTGGAGGGAGGCTTTATCGCCCTGCGGGCAATGCGGCAGTTCCTTATACCCCCAGATGGGGTCGCATTTGAAAAGGATGCCATCATCGCCCTTGAAATAATGCTCCAGAAATTCATCCTCCACCGATTCGGTGCTGTTGTACAGGCCCAGGTAAGCGCCATTGATAAAAAGCTGAACAAAATTAGCGCGGGGCGCGGGCATATAACGGCGGGCGATCTCGTAGGAAAGCACTTCCCGTATGAAGGACGGGTCGCGGAAGACGTTGCTCAGCTTTATTTTATCCACCCCTCCCGGCAGCTTCTGGTCTTTGATGGTAAAGTTGAAATCGATATTGAAGGGCAGTTTGGAATAGCCGGATTTCCGGACGTTGAAATAAGAGCTGTTGCCTTTGTAGCGCACGCCTACCCCTTTGTACTTTTTCCCTTCGAAAACAGCGTCGCCTACCAGGCGTTGTTCGTACCCCTGCTGTTTAAAGGAATCCAGCACGTATTCCCAGTTATCCGTTTCAAAAATGAGGCGAAGTTCCTTGACCTTCCCTACTTCAAAAAGGCCTTCATTGCCCTTATCCTGGGCAGTGAGGACAGTAGTGGCCAATAAGGCTGCGGCCAGGGATAAATGATACCTTAACATAAGCGAGTAGAGTATGTGATGTTCCTTCTACTGAACGAAAAATTGCGAAGCCCCGCGGCTTACTGCCTGCCGGAACTTCGCAATTCATGGGCAATATACAAGTAAAATCAATTATTCAACTCTTCCAGGCTCGCCGTATGCTGCTCGTACATGTACCGCGGCGGGTCGAAGGCAACCGCTTTGGCATTCTCGGCAAAGATGTAGTACTGTAAAGCGGCGCCGCCCGCATCCGGCTTCACAACCGCGCCGTACACGCCGTCTTCCCCTTCTCCATCGTTATGCTGGCCGTCATCCCGCATTTCCATCGACTTGAAGGGCGCGGCAGGGTCAAAGCGGTAGTACAACACCACGCTCTTGGGAAACTTGTCCACCCGCGCCTGTATCTTAAAGTCCGTAACCCTTTCCGATGAAAAGCGTTCGCGGCGCGTGACCGACACCTCGCTCACTTCCGGGGGTACGACCGACAGGAGGGCATTCTCCTTCAGGTAGGCGGTGCGGGGGCCCATCAGTTCCTGCAGGCCCGGTATGCGGCTCCGGTTGCCGATGGTGCTCGTCAGGCTGGCGTCAAAGTCCTCCATGCTGTAGTAACGGTTGGCGTCCTCTTCAAAGGCCTTTCGGATAAGGGCCTGCAGTTCCCGTGCGCGTTCGGCGTATTGGTCCCTGCGGAAGAAATCGTTCATCATCGTCCGCAGGTGAGCCAGGTAGGTTTTCTGATACACTTCATTGCTGAGCAGGCGGCTGATGAGCGGCTTGGCAGGGTTGTCGATGTGCAGCAACGGATTCATCTCCTGCAGTTCCTTGAGCTTCAGGTCAGAACCGATGCCGGTGTTTTTGTAACTGCCAAAGCACAGGTTCAGGTCGTAGAGGATAGGCGTGAACTGCCCCTGCTGGTCCTTGTACAGATAATAATTCTCGCTGTAGCGGCCGGTGTAGCTGCTCAGGTTAACCAGGAGATTGTTGAAGGCCAGCATCCAAAGGGCCCGGTCGACATTAAGAACCCGGCTGGCCTCGTCCGGTTTCGAATTGAGAAGATAGGTCAGCTCGATGAGGTCGTCCCAGCCGGATTCGGACAGCAGCACGAAGTTGCGCAGATAACACTTGGCGCTGTTGTCGTACTGGAGGGAACCGAATACATCACTTTTACACCCCTGTGGTTCTTCCTCCACCAGATCGGGGGCGCATTGCACGAAGGTGCCTTTGCTGTTGCCAAAATGATGGGCCAGAAAAGCGTCGTCGATGGGCTCTATGTTAACGAACAGGCCGTAATACTCGCCGTTGACAAATACTTTGGTGTAGTTGGCCCGGGGCGCCGGCAAATACTGGCGGGCGATCTCATAGCCCAGCACTTCCCGCACCATGCTCGGGTCGCGCAGGGCGCTCGACAAGTTAACTGTCTGCTGCCCCTGGTAGTTCTGCTCCTTATCGATGAAGTTGAGCTTGATGTAAAGGCTGTTGCGCTTGCTGCCGGGCTGAAAGGAGCGGCTGCCCCGGTAACGGACGCCGATGTCGTTGAACTTTTGGCCGTTGATCTCGATGGAGCCCAGCAGCAGGCCTTCGCCGTTGAAACGCAGCGAGTCCAGCACATAGCGCCAATTCTCCTGTTCAAAGCTGATCTTTATCTCCTGGATGGTATTCACATCGTAGAAATCGTCTTGAGCCAGAACAGGGGAAAAAGAACTTAGGAGGATTAGGCTGAGGAAGGTCAGAATGCTTCTTTTCATATTTGGATAGATGTGATTTCAGGATTATAATAAATTATAATTTTTGCCTTGCAATATTAAGAAATTTATTCCTAAGAGCATGTTTATGCTTTCACTGTTTCCACGGCCCTGATGTTTTACCCGCAATACAGTACGAAAGGGATAACGATTTTTTTCCGGCGGTATTACACCTGTCGTTAACATAGCCACTTTTTCACAATATATCAGGGCAGTTCCATTACCATAACGCAAAATCGGGAATGGTTACACTTTTGGAAGGACAATCTTGGGGAGCCCGGCAATTTTTTTATTCCGGCACAGGCGGCTTTCGGCCGGCCCTAAAAAAGCTGCGCCAGGTGCAGGTAAATATTGACCGTCATCAGGGCAATGAGGAGAAGGGCGGCGATGCGCATCCAGCGGCCGTTGCGGCGGCGGAATTCTTCCGCCCGCTTTTGTACCTGCTCATCCCCGGCGCGCAGGCGGCCGATGGAAAAAAGGTAGATATAAATGCCCATGGCGAGGAAGAGTAGTTCGAGCAACAGGCCGAGGTATTCCATAGGTCAGCTGTTTATTTCTTCAAAGAAGCCGGTTTTGGTATTCTTCTGCACATTGTCCCAATGAAAATATCGGCCGTTCATGGCTACATATACGCCCGGAGGCAGGGTCTGAACAAAGGCCAGGGCGCTGCCCAGGTTGAAAAAGCCGTCGGAGGAAGTGCCGAATGCATAGGGGATCATTGCGCCGGTCAGGACGATCGTCTTCCCTTCAACGGGATGCCGGGCCAGGTACTGCGCCGTCTCCACTATCCGGTCGGTACCGTGAGTGATGAGGATTTTATGGTAAACGCAGCGCCGGCAGTTATAGGCGATGATCTCCCGGTCTTCTTCCCGCATCTCCAGGCTGTCGATCATCATCAGGGTTTTCAGGTCGATATCCAGAGTACACCGCCCCCGCTCGAACATGCTGGGCAAATGTGTATCCCTGAAGTACAACTGCCCGGAAATGTAGTTGTAATCCTTGTCGAACGTCCCGCCGGTTACGAATACCTGTATCATGGATGGAGATTTACTATTGGCTATTCGTTGACTGTCGTTCGTTGCCTGTTGCCGGAATGCATAACGAACAACAAACAACGAACAACAACCAACTCTATCCCTCCTTTATTTCACCTCAAAGATTTCATCGGCCAGGCCGGTGTTGACCTTCACCGATTCCACCTTCAGGGTGATGGGGAACGGCGCCATGCCGGCAGATTTTAGCTCATGGGCAATACGGATGCCCTCAACCTCCCGGTAGTCGCCATACTCGTTGGACACTGTCATGGCGCCCTGCGGGCCTTCCTGAGTGGATATGGCCTTCACCTTCAGGCCGGTCTGCACATCGTAATACTCCGTAGATTTTTCGCCGGAAGGTTCGGTAACCAGTATGCGGTATGCTTTTTTACCGTCCAGTTGCTCGATGCCGTCGAGCGCCAGCTCATAGCCCTTATCCTTGTATTTTCTTTCCCTGAACAGCTCGGCATCCCTCCTCATGCTTTCGGCATCTTCGCCTTCCAGCTTCTGCTCCTGGCCCATAGCGGCGGCCATTCCCTTTTTGCCGTCGAAACGGGTTTCATTGACAAGCATGCCATTCATCTCCACCTTCATCAGCATCTTTGCCGGCGCCTTGCGCTGCATGGTCATCTGCATGGCCATACCCTGCACGGAAGTACTCATAGTAAGGGTCAGGTCTTTCACCGTCTCCAGTTTTTCCCTGCCGCCGATGGCAGCCAGGTAGTTCTCTACCACATCCAGGGCCGTGAGCCCCTCGGGCAGGGCATCTTCCTCTGCAGCTATCGGGTTGCCGGAGGCATCGAAGAAGCGCAGCTCGCCGTTGCCGGCAAAGCTGCCCAGCTTGTCCGCCACTTCCGCCTTGTTGCCCACCACTACGATGTAGGCCTGTTCAGGCAGGATGTATTTCCCGGCCACTTCCTGCAGGCGCCCGGCAGAAACGGCGCTCACATTTTTGAGGTAATTGGCGTAATAATCCCTGGGCAGCTTGTAACGGGCCGTATTCAATGCCAGGCGGGCCACCGTCTCCGGCTGCTCCATACCCCGGGCGAAGCTGCCGGTGATGTAGTTTTTGACGCCCTGCAGTTCTTCCTCCGGCGCCCGTTCGTCCCGTATGCGGTTCATCTCATAAAGGAACTCGACGAGGGCGCTGTCGGTCACCGCATTGCGCACGCTGCCGCCGGCGGAGAAATAACCGACATACTTGTCCGGGGAAAGGGTGGAGTTCACACCGTAGGAATAACCTTTATCTTCCCGGATGTTGAGGTTCAGGCGGCTGCTGAGGCCGCCGCTGCCCAGCAAGGTGTTCAATACATTGGCGGCGATAGCATCCTCGGAACCGGGCTTGAGGTTCACCGGGTAGGTGATATCTATGACGGATTGAACCGCTCCGGGTTTATCCACGAAGGCCACCACCGGAGCTTCCGGCGCTTCGGGGCGTTCGTAAAACTCACTGGCGACCGTTCCCTTCTCCCAGGTGCTGAAGTACTTTTCGGCGATCTTTTTCGCCTCCGCTACTTTGATGTCCCCAATGATGGCCAGATAAGAAATATTGGGCTTGAAGTAATTTTCATAGAAGGCTTTGCACCCTTCTACGGTAACCGACTCAATGCTTTTCTCAGTCACCACTTCGCCATAGGGGTGCGCCCCGTAACGCAGCATCTGGGCGACATTGTCCGCAACGACGTCGGGGTCGTCTTTCTGGGAAGAGAGTTCGGACAGTTTTTGTCTTTTCAGCTTCTCAAATTCTTCCTCTGGAAAAGTGGGGTGCAGCAAAACATCGACCATCACTTCCAGAAGCTTGTCCTTGTGTTTCACCAGGCAGGCGCCATAGAGGCCTTCCTCACTGCTGCGCAGGCTGGCGCCGATAAAGTCTACCGCCGCGTCGATATCCGCTTTGGAACGGGTTTTGGTACCCCGCGCCAGCAGTGTGCCCGCCATCTCCGCCGTCCCGGCATGCGCTCCCTCTTTTACAGGCGGCACGTCGACCAGCAGGTTGAAAGCAATGCGCGGCAGTTTGTGATTTTCCACCACGATCACCTGAAGGCCGTTCTCCAGGCTGAACTCCTCATACGCCCCGAAGCGGATTTCCGGGGCAGGGCCCGGCGCCGGCGGCGCTTTGCGAAAATCATCATTCTGAGCAAAAAGCCCCTGAAAACCGGCAAGGGCGAAAAACAGGATCAATATTTTTATATTTCTCATCTCGATTTTTATCTACATCATTAACAAATACAAGCCCGCCCTCCTACCTGGGCCGGGTAAAATGCACGAATACCCCTCCCCTATGGCTGATTTGGCCTAGGCAAATAGTGCAACACCACGCTGTTCTCCTCCACCAGGTATTTTTTTGCAGCATTCTGAATATCCTCGCGGGTGACGGCCAGGTAGCGGTTGATCTCTTCGTTGACAAGCCTGGCGTCGCCGTATAGCACCTCATAGGTGGCCAGGGTATTGGCGATGCCGAAGACTGTGGCGTTGCGGCTGACGAGTTCGCTCTCCACCTGATTGCGCAGCTTCTGGAACTCCTCTTCCGTGACGCCCTCCTTCTGCACTTTTTCGACCTCCTGGTTGATGGCCTCTTCCACAGCTTTGGCGTCCACGCCGGCATTACATATGGCATAAGACAGCGCCAGGCTGGGGCCTTCCCTGTCGTCCACGAAGTTGCCGGTCTGAATGGCCAGTTGCTTTTCATCCACCAGGGCTTTCTTCAGGCGGGAGCTTTCCCCTTCCGACAGCAGGCGGGCCAGCATGTTGACGGCATAAAAGTCCTCCTCGCCGATAGCAGGCGTACGGTAGGCGATAAACACCCCCGGCAGTTGTATGGCGTCGAAGACGGTATCCCGAACCTGCTTGCCGAGCGGCGGCTCCTGCACTTTCGGCCGGTAGATGGGCTCCGTGCGCCCGGGAATATCCTTGAAATACTTTTCCACCCACTTCTTCGCCTGGCCGGGTTCGAGGTCCCCGGCAATGACGAGTACGGCATTATTGGGCACGTAGAACTGCCGGTAGAATTTGACGTAATCCTCCTCTGAAGCAGCGTTCAGATGATCCATAGAGCCGATGGGCGTCCACTGATAGGGGTATTTCTGGTAGAGCCTTTTTGAAATCTCCTTCTGGAAGGAGCCATAGGGGCGGTTGTCATAACGCATGCGCATCTCCTCCTTGACCACTTCGCGCTGGGTTTCCACCCCCTTCTGGTCTACTTTGGCGTGCAACATGCGTTCCGACTCCAGCCACAGGCCCAGCTCCAGCTGGTTGGAAGGCAACACCTCGAAGTAGCAGGTATTGTCGGAAGTGGTGTAGGCATTAAGGGTGCCGCCCGCATCCTGGACGTACTGGAAAAACTCGCCCCTGCCGATGTTCTCAGAGCCCTCAAACAGCAAGTGCTCAAAGAAATGGGCAAAACCGGTGCGGCTGGGGTCTTCGTTCTTGGAACCCACGTGGTACATCACCGCAATGGCCACGATGGGCGTGCTCTGGTCCTGATGGAGAATGACCGTAAGGCCGTTGTCCAGCGTGTACTTCTCAAAATTGATTTTGTTTTCCTGGGCTCCGGCCCCACTACCGCTCAGCAACGCTATAGCGCTAAGGAAAAAGGTCAAAAAATTCTTCATTGGTAATTATTTTGGTACAGGATAGATCTTTCGCGCTGCGAAAATGAAAAAATATTTCCCGATATAAAACCGGAATATACGGAAATGTACAAATTGCCAGACAAAATAAGGCAGGAAAGGGAAGTATGGGGGCGCCAGGATTGATAAGTTCAGACAGGATTGACAGGTTTTGGCCTGGCAATACTTTGTTCCTTTAACAGGAGCGCGGCCTCCAGGCCCGCGAATTAGATAAAAAATCTATTTTGGAACGGAATATAACCTTAAAAAAGGGGGGCGGCTTAACTATAAAAACCCGGTTTAAGAGAACCCGGAAACACTACTCCCCGCAGCCTCCTGTCAATCCTGTCCAAACATGAAAGCCAGGCCCCGAGCCACGAATCCCGCCCCCTACACCACCTTATCCGCACAGGAGGAACTGGCAAAAGCATCGGGCTTGGCCTTAAAGACGAAGCCCATGCCCAGGATGTAGCCCATAGCTTCCTTGAGCGCGGTATTGGACTGGAAGTGCGGGTCCGTATTGATATCTGCGTGGACTTCCAGGGCCACGTCGTGCCGGTCGAGCAGGTCGCAGAGAGCATAGGCCACCTCTACAGATTTGGCCACTTCGGTGATCATGCGTTCGCGCAGCCCCAGCTTGCCCGGTTCTCTGGAGTTTGCAATAAACATGAAGCCGCCTTTTTTCTCCCTCAGGAAAACGATCACGGTAGCAAATTCGATGATGCCGTTACGCACCTGGGAGTCGGAACCGATACAGACTTTAAGGCGGTGGCCGTTGTTCTTCTCCCTGAGAATAGCCTCCTCCACAGCGTCTTTGATCGGAAGTTCAATTCTTTGGCCGTTGAGCCTTCGCCAATTCATCGCCATCGTAGTTTTTGCTAAAACTAAAAAAAACTCAACCCGATTTTTTAACGGATTGATAAATTTAACTCAAAATTTAATTTCAATTAATATTTTGCTAAACACCCATACTATGGCGGAAGGTTCCCCCGGCGGGATTTTTTTGCTCCCGCTTTACTTTGCTTACTTTTGCTTCAAAAAATGCCCTCCTTTGCCGACAAATTACAGGAACTCCGCCCCGGGCAGGCCGCTGTGGCCGCCGTGCCCTTCGATGCCTATTCCTCCTTTATGCTGGGAACCGCCAAGGCGCCGCGGAAAATCTGGGAGGCCTTTCATTCCGATTCCGCCAATACCTTTACTGAAGGAGGAACGGACATTAAGGGCCATCCCCTCGTAGTGGATGTGGGGCCCCTGCCCTTTAAATACTACCTGGACATCACGGCGGGCATCGCGCAACTGCTGGACAAAGAAGCGCGGGTGCTCAGCCTGGGCGGCGACCATTCCATCACCTACCCCATCATGAAGGCTTTCGCCCAAAAGCATGGCCCGCCCGCCATCCTGCAATTCGACGCCCACAGCGACCTCTACGATTCCTTCGGGGGCAACCGTTATTCTCACGCCTGCCCCTTCGCCCGCATCATGGAGGAAGGGCTGGCCTGCCGCCTCGTGCAGGTGGGCGTCCGCACCCTGACCACCCATCAGCGGGAGCAGGCGCAGCGCTTCGGCGTGGAGGTCCACGAAATGAAGGGCGGTATTCCGGAAAAACTTCAACTGGAAGGGCCCCTCTACCTCAGCCTCGACATGGATGTGCTGGACCCGGCCTTCGCCCCCGGCATTTCCCATTATGAGCCCGGAGGAATGTCCGTCCGTGAGGTGCTCCGCCTCATCCACGCCATCGACGCCCCCATCATCGGGGCGGACATCGTGGAGTTCAACCCCCGCCGCGACCTCAACGGCATGACCGCTATGGTGGCCGCCAAGTTCTTCCGGGAGATTCTGGGGAAGATGGTTGATTGGGTTGATTAAGTCTGCAGAATGTAAAATTCAGTCGATATGGCCACTGTAAAGCTCAATATTCCCACCCTGATAACGGACGCCAGGATAGAGGACAAGGTTCATTACCATCTGCGGCCCTTATTTACCGGCTTTCCGGTAGCCAGGCACCGCCGTTTTGACAATGCGGTAGCTTTATTTCAGAAAGAGGTCCGGCACACTTTCCGTTCTTACCGCCTGGACCGCCAGGGCGCCGGCCACCTGCTGTGGTTTATGTTCAGGCCGGAAGTGCATTATCAGCAGTACCATTTCGAGTTCGACCTCGGCAGGCAGTTCGTCAGCGGGCCTTTCGGGGTAGTCCATTTCAGGCTGGAAGGCAAGGTTTTTGTCCTGTTGCCTGCCATCCGCAATTTCATGTTCATGCTTCCTGCCGAAAAAGGGGACAAAACCGACGTGGAAGGGGCGTCGAAGGAGGCCATACAGGCCATGCTGCGCAACATCAAAAAAGAAGACGAGAGCGAGTTCAGGCCGGAGGTTTTTTTTGCCGGCCGGCGGGAATTCATCACCACCATAGAGGTAACGGTAAATATCGGGCAGGGTAGCTTCAGTTTCGAGGCTCCTTCCGCTCACTGGTTTTTTGCCAGCCTTATGGACGATACCAATTTTGACGGAGCTGTAGAGATCGAACGCGTCGGCCAGAACCTGAACAGCCTCTACCCTTCCGAACTACGGCGCGCCTACTACCAGGAGGAACTCGTGGGACAGTTGTACAAGGCCATTTTCCAGGGAGGCAATACGCCCCTGGCCATTGTCGGGCCGGAGGGCGTCGGCAAGCACACTATCATCCATGAGGTATTGTGGAGGTATGAAAGCGGATTTTACGAAACCCGCAAAGGGCGCGCCCAGCGCATCTGGCTGATCGACCCCAACCGGATCATCTCCGGGATGAGCATTGTCGGCATGTGGCAGAAGCGCTTCGAAGCTATCCTCTCCTATGTGATAAAGCCGGGAGAAGCCGCCAAAACCAGCGACAAAATCCTGATAGACAAACCCGTAGCCTTGCTTCGCATCGGAAAATCGGCTCAGAGCACCATGGCCCTCAGCGATGTGCTGCGCCCCTACCTGGAGAAACGGCAATTGCAGGCCACCTTGCTGGCCAGCCCGGAAGAATGGAAAGTGATCCAGGAAAGAGGGCGGCGTTTTGCCGCCCTCTTCCAGGTAGTACGGCTCAGCGAGCCCGGGCAGGCGGAAGCCATCCGGATCATCCTGAAAAACCGGCGCGCCCTGGAACGGGAGAACGATTGCTCGATAACCATACAGGCGGTTCAGCAACTGCTGGCCATACAGCGCAACTACCTGAAGAACAAACCCCTGCCTGGAAGCGTAATGAAGCTGATGCAGCAACTGGCCGTCAAGCACCGCTACCGCTCAGTCAATGCTCCGGAAGTCCGCGAAGAATTTAAGGCCTTCAGCGGCCTGGAGGAGCGGATTTTTGATTCTGCGCGGCAGTTCCAGGAGGAAGAAGTGCACCGGCATATATCCCAGGAACTGGTCGGCCAGCCCCGGGCGGTAGAGGCGCTGGCCAATATCGTGCACATCATCAAGGCCAAACTGGCGGACAAAGGCCGGCCGCTGGGCTCCTTCCTGTTCATCGGCCCGACAGGGGTCGGCAAAACGCAGGCGGCCAAGGTGCTGTGCAAATACCTGATGGGCGACGAGAAGTACCTGATGCGCTTCGACATGAACGAGTACATAGACCAGGGGGCCGTTCACCGCCTCATCGGGGACGACTTCAACCCGGAAGGGCAGCTCACCGGCGCCGTTCGCTACCGCCCCTTTGGCATCGTGTTGCTGGATGAGATCGAAAAGGCCCACCCCCGTATTCACGACCTGTTGCTGCAACTTCTGGATGACGGCCGGCTCACCGACAGCATGGGGAGGGCGGTTGATTTCACCAACACGGTCATCATCATGACCTCCAATGTGGGGTCGCAGCAGGTGAATACCCGCCTGGGGTATCAAGCCGGCCCTGAAGATGATGCCGCCGTCTACCGCCGAGCCGTCGAGCAGGAGTTTCGGCCCGAGTTCATCAACAGGATCGGGCAGATCGTCATCTTCAACGCTCTGGAGCTCGGCCACATTCTTGGCATCGCCCGCCTTCAAATCCGGGAACTGTTGCAGCGTGACGGCTTTGTGCGGCGGACTACTATTCTCAATATTTCCAAAGAAGCGCTGGAATGGGTGGCCCGGCGGGGCTTTGACGCCCGCATGGGAGGGCGGGCCCTGAAGCGGCAGATAGAACGGGACCTCACCTCCCTGTCAGCCAAACAACTGATCTCCACGCAGGCTGAAACACCCATTCTCTTCGACGTCCTCCTGGAAGAAGGCCGCCTCATACCGGTGATCCGGCCCCTGCAGTTCGTCCAGCCGATCGAGGACGACTGGCTGCCAGAACTTCCCGATGAAACCCGGGGCAAGCCCTTTTATAACCAGTTGCTCCGCAAACTGGAACACATCCGCAGCCAGCTGCTTGATTTTGAGGAAAAGAGGGAAGCCCACACCGAACCTTTGGTGTATGCCGAGGGGCGCGCCTCCAGCGGCCTGGGCTGGGAATACTACCACTTCAAAGACAGGGTAGAAGAAACCCGTGAAAACATCAATAATATCAGCCTGGGATTCAGGGACAGGAACTACAAATACGGGCCGGCCATTCCCCTGCGCCTCAAGCCGGTCAGCCTGGTTCCTAAAAAGGATTGGTCTGCCAAGGGCATAAGAGAAAACATCAAGGACCGTTTATTCCAGCAGGAAGGTATCCGGGAGATAAGCGAGGCTTATCATTTCGGGATGGCGCCCTTTGACAGCATCAAGACGGAATTTATCGGCAACTACCTGGATGTGGCCTTGCTGCAGATGCAGCTCAGGGGCGTACTCAGGGGGCGGCCGGAGAAGAGAAACCTGAAAATAAAATCTTACCTCACAGGAATGGGGGAATGGGAAACCGCCTTTTTGCTCGATAAGTACTCCGAACTGTTCCAGTTGCTGGATATTCCCCACAAAGTACACAAGAACCGCGGCCTGATCGATATTGAAGCTTTTTCCCTCTACGAACTCCTGCAGGGTGAGGAAGGCATTCACCTTTTCTATCCGGGGCAGCGCAACCCCATTCCCGTCCACGTCTCACTGGGGGTAAAAGGCAGGGAGGAAAATGCCTACCGGGTAGTGCGCATTTACGACGGGGCCGATACGCTGACAGACCTGCGCACAGGCTTTTCCAATGCCGTCAATATTACGGCCAGTGAATTCAAGCTGTTGCTTTATGCCGGCATCGGCAAAGGGCTGCGCGGCCTGCTCAACCCGTTCCGAAATAAATGAACCCGGTGATCATTGTTCCCGGCGCTGTATTTCATCTCTTATCTTTGCCGCCTGTTCATAATCCTCATTCGACAGGGCCTCTTCCAGCAGGGTTGCCAGTTCCTGGTCAGAAACGCTGCTCAGGTTCTTCCTGGTAGCGGGAGGCGTAGGGTGGGCGGCAGCCGGGCGGTCGACAATGACCCCGGCCTCATCCATGATGAAATCGTAGGCATAAATGGGGCATTCAAAACGTACCGCCAGGGCTATGGCGTCGGAAGTCCGGGAATCCAGTTCAAAAGTAGCTCCATCGATCCTCCGGCAAACCATCGTGGCATGGAAAACGCCAAAGCGGAGATTGGAGATGATGACCTCTGCCAGCTTAATTCCCAGAGCGGAAAGCGTATTTTTAAAAAGGTCGTGGGTCATAGGACGGTTGACGGGCACCCTTTCCAGGGCCAGGGCGATGGCCTGCGCTTCGAAAGCACCAATAACGACGGGGAGACGGCGGTTGCCCGCGTCCTCCTTCAACACTACTATAAAACTGTTCGGTTGAGACTCACTGTTGGCCAGCGCTACTATTTTCAACTCCAGTTTTCTCATTCCATTCCTGGTGCCTTTTAATGTACGTACAAAATCTGACTACATCGGAAAAGGCCGTTTCCTGCTGGCCCGGCCTCCAAAGTTGAAAGGAAGGTTTAACGTTCCCTGCTTGTTTTCAGTAATATGCAGACGCCCGCTTTTATCCGGAATATAGCGATAACGGCCATCGGTTTAGACGCTTTAATATAAGTAGTATCTGTCAATATATAAAGCAGATGGGGTGATTTATTTACGCGGAGCAGATTTTCTGCTTTTCTCCCGGGCGCCCTTCGCTCACGTCCGGGGATAAGCGCGCAGTGCTTCCACAAGCCGGCCGAGGTCTTCCGTCAGGGTGTAAACATTAGGCGTAACCCTTATTCCGTTGATGTTCTCCCAGTTGATAGCCACGGTATGTAACTGGCGCTCTCTGAAGAGCCAGCCGCTCAACTCCTGGTTGTCTTCACCTGCCAGGCTGAATAAGGCCAGGCTGCAGCTCAGATTCGGGCCGGAGGGTGAATGCAGCCGGAAGCCGGGAATTTTCTCTGCCTGTTCTACCCAGTAGCGCCGAAGGTACAGGAGGCGTTCCAGTTTTCGCTCAGCGCCGATCATGAGGTGAAAGTCGATGGCCTGGGCGATGGCCTGTTCAATGGCGAAGGAGCGGGTGCCCAGGCTTTCAAACTTTCGGATATCCGCACTTTCCGGTTCTACAGCCCCGAAGAGGGGGTACAGCTGTGCAATTTTTTCCTGCCGGACATAGAGCATGCCACTGCCAAAGGGCGCACAGAGCCATTTGTGGAGGCTGGTACCGAAATAGTCGCATTCCAGTTCAGGAATCGTAAAATTCAACTGGGCAAAGGAGTGGGCGCCATCGACCAGCACCTCGATTCCCCGCTGGCGGGCCTGCCGGGCAATCTCGCGCACGGGCAGCACCTGCCCGTTCCAGTTGATGACATGGGTGATGTGGACAAGCCGGGTGCGGGGGGTAAAGGCGGAAACGAAGGCATCCACGATCTGCTGTTCGTCTTCGATCGGAAAATCGAAAGAAAGCCATTTCAGGACAATGCCGTCCCGCAGGGCTCTTTGTTTCCAGGCGTTGATCATATTAGGATAGTCCTGGCGGGTGAGCACCACCTCGTCGCCGGCCTTGAGGCGAAGCCCGAAGATCACCGTTTCCAGCGCCTCCGAGGCATTGCGGTTGACGGCTATTTCTTCAGGAGAACACCCGGCCAGGGCGGCCAGCCTGGCGCGCAGGGGTTCTCTGCCATCGTCCAGTATCCGCCACATGTAATAGGTGGGCAACTCGTTGCTCATCCGATTATAGCGCTCCACCGCTTCCTGGACGGCGATTGGCTGAGGAGAAACCCCGCCGTTGTTGAGGTTAACTATAGACGAAGATACCGAATACGCCAATCTGACCTGCCGCCAGAAGGATTCGTCCTGCGCCAGTTCTCCGGCGGGAATATGCCCGTAGCTATCCAGAAAAACCTGCAGCCTGCCGGCCATTGCCGATGAATAGAAGGGAGCGGCGGCGCTCATGCCAAGCGTACCCGCCAGCGCCCGCAGAAATTTCCTCCTGGTGCCCATGATTAAGCCTGGTTTAATCCTCGCGCCCAAGCACTAAAGTACTATGGCCGCCTCTTTTTTAATGGCCAGCAGCGCCTTTTCCACCGCCGTGATCTCGCGCTGGTTGACCATGTTGAACAATGCCTGGGCCAGTTCTTTCCCGTCGGCCCGGGGGCCGGCCTTTTCGGCCACCAGGGATACCATGTTCACCGCTTCATCCCTGGCCATCTTAATGATCTCCCACAATTGTTCGGAGACATAGACCTGCTGGGTGATATTGTGTTCGTATTCCTGCTGGATGGCCAGCAGCAGGGCCACGCGCAGTTCTCCCGCCGTCATCCCCTCTTTTCTGATGCGCAGCAGCAGGTTGGGAATAGAGATGCGTTCGCACAGCATGGAAAGGCGTTCATAGGCCTGCAACTTCAGAGGCAGGGTCATTTCGAGCTGGCCCTTGCGCAGTTCAGCCGCCTGCAGGCGGTACTGGTTCTCGAGGTAAGTTTTTAAAATGTAATAGGCCGTCAGAAAGACGATCAACGCCGGTACTGTCAGCTTCACCAATTCCAGGATAAAAGATAACCAAGTTGGCATAGGCCTGTTTCCGTTTTTTCAGCCCTAAAGCTACCAAAATTTACAGCAAATCACCAATCCGGCAAACGGAAGCAAACCAAACCTGCCTTCCGCCTGTTCACTTTGGTAAGACCAACTGGCCACAGCAAGGCAAAATTTTGCAAAGCACGGCCAGTCGAGTATATTTGCAGCAGCAGCAAAACATTCAAGTATGAGCGAAATGAAACATTCTGCTATCGAGTCGCCCATTTCCCTGACCGCCGGCGCCGTAAATGCGCTGAAAAAAATAAAGGAGGAACAATCCATCTCCGAGCAGCACGGCCTCAGGGTCGGCGTAAAAGGAGGGGGATGCTCGGGTTTTTCCTACGTCCTGGGCTTCGACCTCCAGAAGGAGAACGACCAGGTATTCGAAGTGAACGGCATCAGGATACTGATGGAAAAAGCCCATGCCATCTACCTGCTCGGCATGGAAATAGACTGGGTTGAAGGGCTCGGCAACCGGGGCTTTTCCTTCAGCAACCCCAATGCCACGGATACCTGCGGCTGCGGTTCTTCCTTCTCGGCCTGAAGGCCTTTAGCTGCGGCCAGGCCTGAAAAATAACTGCTATAGTGATTCTCCTCACTTTATGAGTTTATGCGCGAGAAGCGGGAATATAAATTCCCGCGTAGTAGCGCAGGAATCTATATTCCTGCTTCTCTACCAAGAAGCTAAAACCTCAATTTGTGAGGGAGGAGAATCACTATAAATAGCGCAGATGGAGAGTCAGTTGTTTAACCACAACTGGCTCTTCTGCTTAAAACAACCCTGGTTTTGCCGTTATCCTCCATTATAGCTTCCAAATGACAAATGTGGGTATAGCGCCGGGCCATAAGCAACTATATATGACAGGCCGGGTATTTCTAAAAACAGGCACAAAAAATGACAAATATATATGAAAAGACCACTACTACTTATTTCCGGCCTTTTATACGGCCTGTTCTCATTTGCTCAGCCCACTGTCCTTTTTGAGGAGCAGTTCGACGGCGGCATTCCTGATAGTTGGGAGATCGGCCCGGGCGACCCCCTCGGGGCGGTGTGGCAATGGACGGCCAACGGCAGGGCCGACGCCGCGCTGGTCAACGGAGTGCCTACCGGCGCTATCCTCTGGGGCAACCGCATGCCGATCAATTCCCCTTCCGTTGCCAATGGCGCCGCCATGTACAATTCTGATGTGTACGACTCCGGCGGCATCAACGTAGGCCAGGGCCCCTACCCCAACGGCAGCAGCGGCGCCCTTACTTCGCCTTCGGTCGACTGTTCGGGGCAGGATAAGGTTTACCTCACCTTCTACCAGTATGTGCGCGCCTTTCTGACCAACTCTTCCTGCCTGGTATCCGCTTCCAACGACGGTGGCCAGACCTGGACGGATTTCCCGATCAACCGGCAGTTTACCGATGCCCGCAGCTCCACCCGGGATGATGTACAGCTCATCGACATCTCCGAAATAGCGGCCAACCAGGCGGACGTCAGGGTCCGCTTCACCTGGGACGGCCTGTATTTTTTCTGGCTCATCGACGATGTGCGCCTGATCACGCCCCCGAAGTACGCCCTGGCCCTGGAAAATTTCTTCTATACCCCGGCAAGCTTCGCCCAGCCCGTCACCCAGGTTGCTACCGATACCTTCGTTTTCAACATCGAAATGTCTAACCTCGGCAGCGACCCCATTCCCAACCTCGTCTTTAAAGGCAGCGTACTGAGGGCCAGCAACAACCAGGTGATTTACAGCGACAGCCTGGTGCTGGACGAATTCCCGGGCCTGTACAGGGATTCCACCCTGCAGATCGAGAGGCTCTGGGCGCCGGATCTCAATACCGGCGACTACCTGCTGCGCTTCGAGGTATATTCCCAGAATGCAGATATCCGCGCACAGGACTTCACGCCCCTCAACGACGTGCGCACCGCCCCCTTCCAGATAAGCGGCCGCATGTTCGCCAAGGAAGACGGCCCGGATACCGGCGTCCGCCCCGGTACGCTGTCGGATTACACTATCGGGAATTTCTACCAGATGAGCCCGCTGGCCGGCAACAACTTCGTCATCGAGGAGCTGCGCTTCGCCGCCGCTACCAACCCCGGCGACCCGCCGCTGGCCGGCAATACCATTACCTTCATCGTCTATAAGGTGAAGGACGAAGTCGCCTCCGACTGGTCCAATTTCGAAGATATCGGCGACAGTTCCCTGGACCTGGCCGGTTTCGGCACTTACACCTTCACCTCTGATGACGACGACCTCGAGATTCTCTCCGTCGACGTCTTTGACCTCGATAACAACCCCATCCCCCTGGCGCCCAACGGGCGGTATTTTGCCGTAGTTGCCTACTCTGAGGGCGCCAATACCATCTTCCATGCCACCGATGACGATATCGACTATTTTCAGATCTCCACCATCGTCAAACTCGGTGAGGAATGGTTCCTGGGCGGCTTCGGCCCGGAAACTTCGGCCGTACTGAGGATGGTGATACAACTGTCCAATACAACAGACGAAACTCCGCTGGAGGACAGCGCCATGACGCTCTTTCCCAACCCTGCCGCCGATGTTCTCCAGGTTCAGCTCGGGCTGGAGGCGCCCACGCCTGCCATGCTCATTATAGCGGATATGAACGGCAAGGTGCTCGACATCCGGGAATACGCCGGCGTACAATGGGAAAACCTGCAGTTCAGCCTCAGCTCCCTGCCCGCCGGGGCCTACCTTATACGGCTGAGTACGGATGCCGGCACGAAAACGAAGCAGTTCATAGTGGCGAAGTAGGGAGGGTTGATCGTTCGGAGTTCAAGAGGCAAATGTAGGCCATCCCATATTTATCATGCTTTGAAGATGGAACGCGGATGACGCAGATGATGCGAATCCGCGGGGATAAGAACTCTGCCGGAGTTATCCGCATTATCCGCGTTCCATTCCAAAATTCGGGATAGCCCATGTGTGCCGGGCCGGGCTGCCAAAATGATCCGTTACATGTTGTTGATGATCTCTGTGCCGAACTCGGAGCACCGCAGCAGGGTGGCCCCTTCCATCAGGCGGTGGAAATCGTAGGTGACGCGCTTTTTGGAAATGGCGCCTTCTACTCCTTTGATGACGAGGTCGGCGGCTTCTTTCCAGCCCATGTAGCGGAACATCATTTCGCCGGACAGGATCACCGAGCTCGGGTTGACCTTGTCGAGGCCGGCATATTTCGGCGCCGTGCCGTGGGTTGCTTCAAAGATGGCCCGGCCGGTGGTATAGTTGATATTGGCGCCCGGGGCGATACCGATGCCGCCTACCTGTGCCGCCAGGGCATCGGAGATGTAGTCGCCGTTCAGGTTGAGGGTAGCGATAACGGAATATTCATTCGGGCGGGTAAGGATTTGCTGCAGGAAGGCGTCGGCAATGGCGTCTTTGATGAGCACGGCGCCGCGGGCCAGAGCTTCGTCCTGGGCCTTGTTGGCGGCATCTGTGCCCTGATCGGCGGCAATGCGGTCGTACTGAGCCCAGGTGAATACCTTGCCGGCGTACTCCCGCTCGGCAACTTCATAGCCCCACTCCTTGAATTTGCCTTCGGTGTATTTCATAATGTTGCCTTTGTGAACGAGGGTCACGGAAGGCAGGCCGTTGTCGAGAGCGTAATCGATGGCTGAGCGCACCAGGCGTTCGGTGCCCTCTACAGATACGGGCTTGATACCAAGAGATACCGTATCCGGGAAGCGGATTTGGGTGACGCCCATCTCATCGATGAGGAACTTCTTGAGCTTTTCCAGTTCAGGGGTGCCGTTAAGGTATTCGATGCCGGCATAGATATCTTCGGTATTTTCGCGGAAGATGACCATGTTGATGTCGCCGGGCCTTTTCACGGGGGAGGGCACGCCGGTAAACCACTGTACCGGGCGCACGCAGGCGAAAAGGTCGAGCTTCTGGCGCAGGGCGACGTTCAGGGAACGGATGCCGCCGCCAACCGGGGTGGTCAGGGGCCCTTTGATAGCCACCAGGTATTCCTCGATGGCATGCAGGGTTTCATCCGGCAACCATTCGCCGGTCTGGTCGAAGGCCTTCTGGCCGGCCAGCACTTCCGTCCAGTGTATCTTCCGTTTGCCGCCATAGGCTTTTTCAACCGCAGCGTCAAGAACGCGGACGGAAGCCGCCCAGATGTCGGGGCCGATGCCGTCGCCTTCGATGTACGGAATGATGGGGTCATCGGGTACTGTCAACTTCCCTTTTTCGATTGTTACTTTGCTTCCACTCATTTTATTTTACTGTTTTATTTATTTCGGGCCTTCCTTTTTCAAAAGCAGCACAAATGTAATAATTTATATTTTTTCGGGCGGAGGAGGGGTGTAATTTTAAAAGGCGCGAGTTTCCTCCCCGTCCGGCCCCTGCCTTTTCCCGTTCGGCAACAAATATTTTTCCCGGCCGCCATTTCCCTTTAGCTTATCTGGTGTAAAGAAAATTTTTACTCCCAGGCAACCCTTTTGCCCCCGGCCGGGTACAGGGGAAGCAAATACCCATTCGCCAGATGCCCGCTGAAGCCGCATCCGATCTATTGCCCGTCATTCTGGGTTGCCGCAGGCGGCAGCGCAGTAGCCAGCATGAACTGTACAAGCGGTTCTACGCCTACGGCATGAGCATCACCATGCGTTATGCGGATGATGAAGATGAGGCCGTCCAGGTGCTGAACGACAGTTTCATGAAGGTATTCCGGCATATAAAAAAATATGACCTGGACAAACCCTTTAAACCCTGGTTCCGGCAGGTCGTGGTGAATACGGCGATCAATCACGTCCGCAAGCAGGAAAAATTCAAAAGAGAAGTACAGATGGATGAAGCCAGAAATATCTCAACGGATGAGGACATTCTGGGCCGGATCAGCTACCAGGAGCTCATGGCCATGGTACAGTCCCTCACTGCCGCCTACCGCACAGTATTCAACATGTACGTCATCGACGGCTTTAAACACGAAGAGATCGCCAGAGCGCTGGGGATTAGTGTGGGAACATCCAAATCCAACTTATCCAAGGCCAGGAACAAGCTCCGGGAGATGATCCATAAAAACCTGAATACGCGTTATGCCTGAGCTTTCAAAGCACGAGCTGGACAGCTTGTTCCAAAGGGGTTCCGAGCGGTACGATTTCGAATACAAGCCCGCCGCCTGGAAACAAATGGAAGCCATGCTGGAACGTAACCGCCGCCGCCGGGCCCTGATGTGGCGGGCCTGTGGCCTGGCTGTTCTTATCCTGCTGGCAACCCTGGCACGCTGCTTTTTTTTCCCCGGAACAAATGCACGGCATGACATTTTAAACCGGAAGGCAGCCCGGACGGAGACAGATCACGGGGCCGCAGGCGAGAAAGCCCCGGGGCATAAGGGACAGAACAGGAACGCCCCCTACCTCAACGATAAAAACGCTGTGCCGAGGCCGGATAACGGCGCTCCCGGCACAGCGCCCGCCGAACCAGGGCGGGGCAGCCGGCCTCAGGCGATGCGCCCGCTGCTCCGGCATTGGGAAATCGGTGAGAAGGGAACGAGGCCTGTGAGGCCTTTGCCGGCTGCTGTTAACCCTCCCCACCCTGAGCCTGAAAAAAGCTCTGTCGTACCGAAGATAAACACCGAAGGGCCTTCTGATAAGGGAATAACGGTGGAAGCGCCCGCGCCGCTCCCCTCTTTGCCTTCTGCTTTTTCCCCGCCGGCCATAGCGCCGGAACAGCGGGACATACCGCCCCTCCCAGGCCAGGAGCGCCAGAAAGGCCGGCGCAAGCCTTCTAACCGCCTGCTGGCCGGGCCGGCCTTTGCCGCCGGGCTGAACGCCATCGGCCGGGGCAGCTTCTCGGAAAGTGGATGGAAGGCGGGCCTTTTCGTGGAATACCAGTACCAGAGCCGCCTGGCGCTGAGCATGGGCGCCAGCTTCCAGCGCATGAACTATCTGGCCGGCAGAGGAGAATACGTTCCTCCTAAAGGCTTCTGGACCAGGCGAATAGCCCCCGATAATACCCGGGGCCTGTGTAACATCATCGAAGTGCCGGTGATGCTGAAGTACTACCACAAGGGGTATTCCGGCAACGGCCCCTATCTCAGCGCCGGCCTGTCCGCTTACTTTCTGCTGATGGAAGAATACTGGTACCAATATTCTCTCGGCGACCCCGATCTCATCCGGTGGTGGCAAACGGGAAAAAACCAAAGCTACTGGCTGGCGGCAGGGCAGGCCGCGGCCGGCTACCAGGCCAGCCTGGGCAAAAGCTGGGCGTTGCAACTGGGGCCTTACCTGCAGGTTCCGCTCTCGGGGGTAGGCCACGGGCAGGTGAAGATTTATAGCCTGGGCCTGGAGATGCGGCTGCTGGGCAAGGTTTGGTGAAGAGGAATACCTGGAAAAGGATAGGATAAAAGAGCGTCCAAAAAACAACATCATTCCGTAACCAAAAAATGTGTTTATGAAAAAGTCAAGCTTACTATTACTGGCCGTGGCCGGGTTCCTGTTGCCGCGGGGGCTCCATGCTCAGGATGTCCTTTTCAACCTTACCAACATGAATCCGCATATCGGGCAGAAATTCGAGGCCCGGCTGATCGATAAGGCCACTATGAAAGAGGAAGGCCGGGAATCGGTGGCGTCCATTCCCGGAGCCAATTTTTCTGTGAACCTGAGGGGAGAAACCGGCCGGAGTTACTTCCTGGATTTTTACGCCGACCTCAACCAGAATGGCGCCTATGATGCTCCTCCCGCTGACCATGCCTGGCGGCTCGATGCCGACAACCTGGCCTCCGGGATGAACACATTTTCCTTCTCTCACGGCACTAATTTTACCGACATTCAGTGGAGGCACCGGCTCCGCTTTCAGCTCACGGGCATGAACCCGCATGTGGGCCAGGGCTTCGGCGTCCGCCTGGTCGACCAGGCCACCGGCAAGGAAGTAGGCCGCGAAGGCCGCGACGCCATTGAAATGGCCAACTTCGATATTGATCTTCCTTTCCTGGAAGCAGGCCATACTTACAACCTGGATTTTTACGCCGACCTCAGCCAGAACGGCCTGTATGACGCCCCGCCCGCCGACCATGCCTGGCGCCTGACAGTCGGCCCGGCCGATGGCGATGAGACGGTAACTTTTCCTCACGCCACCAACTTCACCGACATCGAATGGGTGTATGAGTTCAAGCTGGAGTTTTTCAACATGACTCCCCACGTTGGGCAGAAACTGGAACTCCGCGTAGTCAATACCGGAACCGGGCTGGAAGCCGGCCGGGCCAGCCTGCCCGAAATCCTGCTACCCGGTTTTGAGCTGCGGGTACCCGGCATACAGGCAGGGCAGAATTACAATGCCGACTTCTACGCCGACCTCAACCAGAACGGCAGCTACGACTCGCCGCCTGCCGACCATGCCTGGCGCATCAACTTTGACGATGACGATGGGGACGAAAGCCGGGAGTTCACCCACAATACCAGCTTTACAGATATCGGATTCCCCACTGCCATCAAGGAGATCGGCAGCCTTGAGAGCTGGAACGCCTACCCCAACCCTGTGTCCGAAAACCTCCGCATCGAACTAGGCCTGCGGCAGCCTGCTTACCTCTCTGCCCGATTGTACGATAACCAGGGCAGGTTGCTGCGAACCTTGTTCCAGGGAATGGCGCCCTCCGGCCCAAGCAGCTATCAGGCCAACGGGCTGGGCGAGCTGAGCAGCGGTATGTACTACCTCGTCCTCCAAAACGGAGAGGGCGTGGCTGTCAGAAAAATAACCATCCAATAATGAAGACAGGATTGGCAGGGTGGGCTGGATTCCACTGTGCGGCGGGCCATGCGCATGTCCATAAAACCTGTCAATCCTGTACATCCTGCACTAGCCTGACATCATGAGGCCAAAAGCAATAAAATTCATCCTGGTTTGTGTGCTTTGCCTTGCCATTGTCACCGGCATTGTAGTGCTTGTACAATATCTGAGCGGCGGGTAGGCTTACTCAAACAAGCCTTCAAGGCTCTCTTCTGCCTGGCGCAGTTTTTCCCGGCAGTAGGCGATGAGTTCGGCGGCCCGTTTCACCTTTGCCGACAGTTCATCGACGCTGACGGCGTCCTCCTGGAGTTGCGCGACGATCTGCTGCAGTTCCTGCAGGGCTTCTTCGTAAGATAGTTTCATGCTGATTTTTGATTCTTGATTCTTGATTCAGGCATCATCTACCACCGAATCCACCTCCCCATCCCCCAGCCGGGTTGTGATCCTGTCCCCGCCTTTCAACTCCTGCGCCGAGCGCACCGCCTTCCCCTCCT
The DNA here is from genome assembly GCA_964488965.1 of uncultured Phaeodactylibacter sp. Lineage (GTDB taxonomy): Bacteria > Bacteroidota > Bacteroidia > Chitinophagales > Saprospiraceae > JACJXW01. The sequence continues at coordinate 41,908 of CAZAXA010000001.1, forward strand.
TCAGGGTGACGCTAAACCCCCGTTTCAAGGTTGCTTCCGGGCTGAGCAGTTGGTTGATCTGTTCAAACTGCTGCAGGCGCCGCTTTTCCAGGCGCAGGCGTTGCCGGGCCAGGCGGGGGATGTCTTCAGCAAATCTGTTGACGGCTTCCTGTTGCCGGTTGAGCCGCATCTTTGGATAGTATTGCAGGGCCTGCTCCTGGCGCTCCAGCAAAAGAGCCGCCTCGCGGGTTTTGAAACTGGCCTGCAGCCGGAGTTGTTGCCCCAGTTGATGCAGGCTGCCTTCGAATTCCATGTTGCGGTGCACGATAAAATCGGCCACGGCAGTCGGCGTTTTCAGGGCGGCATGAGCTACTTTATCGAGCAGCACTTCATCCACATCATGGCCGATGCCGGTGAGGACGGGCAGGGTGGACTCCGCCACTGCCTTGCAGAGAGCATAACTGTCGAAGGCGGCAAGGTCGAGTTTGGCGCCGCCGCCGCGGATAATGGCGGCACAGTCAAAGCGGGCCCTTCGGCGTTCTGCTTTGCTCAGTGCCCGGATCACTTCCTCCTCAGTTTGGCCGCCCTGCATGGCGGCGGGATGGAGGCGGCAATCGAAGCGATAGCCGTAGGCGTTTTCCTGCAACTGCTGGAGGAAGTCCTGCAGCCCGGCGGCCGTTTCCGAACTGATAACGGCGATGCGTTGGAGGGCAATGGGCAGGGCGTGGCGTTTATTCCTGCCAATGAGTTGCTCGCGCTCCAGCCGTTCGAGGATTTGCCGGCGGCGCAATTCCATCTGGCCCAGCGTATAGGCCGGGTCAATGTCCTCCACGATGAGCTTAAGGCCGTAACGCTCGTGGAAATCCACCCGTACCAGGAGCAGTGCCTCGATACCGTCCCGGAGGAGGCCGTCGAGCGTACGCCCCAGCTTGCCGCGCAGTTTGCGCAGGCTGGCCTGCCAGATCACTCCTTCCGCCTGAGCGACAATCTCATCGCTTCCGCTGTCCTTCTGCACCAGGCTGAGGAAGCAGTGGCCCCGCGCCTCGTTGGCCTGGGCAATCTCGCAGCTCACCCATAAGGGGGCGGGCAGGTTGAGGGCCAGCACCCGGCGGATGTGTTCATGAAGTTCGAAAAGGCTGTGTTTTTCCAAATGGCGGTGGTTTTTGCAGCAGTAAAGGTAAGAGGTAGGGAGGAGGCAGAGTAAAAAATGAAGCGCATTTTGATATATTTCCACAAAAACAACAAACGGGAATTCTGAAATCTATCTGCGGCATCCCAAAGGGGTACGATTGGGTTTTAAAAACCTCAAAGGTTTTGGTTTTCAGGCCGCAGAGAAGTAGATTGGAAAACTTTTGATACGGGTTGCCGAAAAGCATAGCTTCAGCCCGGATTATTCATAAAATCAGGATCGTATATGAAAAACATTGGACTATGTTGGATGTTTTTGACAGGATTCGCGATTCCGGTTCAATCCCAGATCACGATCACCAATCAGGTCTTTCCGGCCGCAGGAGACACCTTGTTTTACGCCGTGGATAATCAACCCGGTTCAATTGTCATTACGCCTCCCGGCGGTAACCAGCATTGGGATTTCAGCAACCTCCATCCTTCGTTTACCTGGGAACGAATTTATCAGGACGCCAGCGCCGGCGCCAATTACGGGTCTTTCCCTTCGGCTACTTTGTTCTATCAAACCGGCATTGCAAATGCGGAGGCGTACCTTAGGGTCACCGGCCAGGAAGTATCGCTTTTGGGCTTTTCGGGCGGCGACCCGGCGGCGCTGGGCCTCAACCTGGTTTCCGTATATAACCCGCCGGTCGTTGAAAGCCGGGCCCCGGTACAGTTTTTCGACATCCATCAGATAAGTTCGGGGCTCCTGATACCCTTTGAGCCTGGGATTTTGCCAGGCGTGGCCCAACTGCCTGTGAACCCCGACTCCCTGCGTATCCGGGTCGCCATAAGCCGGCTTGATGTGGTGGATGCCTGGGGCACGCTGTCCATTCCCGGCGGCGCCTATGAGGTGCTGCGCCAAAAAAGGACGGAATACCGCGAATCCCGGCTCGATGCAAAAGTGCCGCCTCTGGGGTGGCTGGATATTACGGATGTAGCGATCCAGGCTCTTAATTTGAGTTCTCTGGGCGTAGACACCACCACTACCTATCATTTTTTGAATGGCCAATCCAAGGAAGCCATTGCCGTTTGCACGGCCGATAATTCGGGCCTGGCAGTGGTTAGCGTACAATATAAAAACCTGGATGTTTCGACGGGAGTAAAAGATGCGGGCCAGGCAGGCATCGATCTGGCTGTTTTCCCCAATCCGGCCGAAGATGTTTTGCATATCCGGGTAAGCAGCCCATGGCCGGAAAATCATACGCTGTTGATCTGTAATATCCTTGGCGAGGAAGTGTGGCGCAAAACCTGCTCCGGGCCTGCAGGCCAATTGGAGGAAGAAGTGGATATCGCCCACTTTGAAAAGGGCGTTTATTTGTGCAGGTCCTTAAATGGGGGAAGGCGAACAGGGCAGGTATTATTTGTGAAAAGCAGATAGGCTATATAATATATGTTAGAGACAGGGTTTAAAAGGCATTGAGCCACCCCGGAGCCCTGGTATGGCCCGGGATGGCCCATGCAAAATGAGGAACTGTAAATAACGGAACACAAATAAAGAAGCATAAAACCCCATAAGCATAAAAGCTTAGCTATCTATGCACACTTATGATTTGAACAGTTTATTCTTAATAAAAGAGCCCAGCAAAAGGAGGGCGAATACGGACATCAATAATTTTGCTCCCATGATGAATGGATTGATGTTTTAGTGATGAAGAAACCCGCCCATTGGCAGGCCTCTTCATCACAAAACGCGTTTATTAAATAGCTACTAACTGTCCATTCCAAAGGCGTAGTAATATACGCCCGGCACATCTTCGTATATTCCTTCCAGCATGAAGGATTCCACGGCGTAACAAAACGCGGTGGACAGGCGTACCGCTAATTTGTTCTACCTTCACCACCGGGCGTGCCAAGCCGGCATATCCAAAGGCCAGAGCAGTTGATAAGCTGGTAACAACAGCTACGACAGCTGTTATCCAGATGATCTTTTTCATGGCTTAATAAAGATTTATCAGTCAACTTGAACAGTGATCTTTCCCGAAGGGTAGAAAGATTAAGCCATGCAGTCGTAAAAACGGAGATTGTGGTAAAGCAGGTACAGCGGCCGCCTGCTGAAAGAGCGCTTGGCAGCGGCTACCCGGGGAGCACAGGCAGCCGGCAGATGAACCGCCGCCTTTTCAGAAGAGGAAGTTAAAGCTGCGGGCTGAGGCAAAGGGCCGTTGCCGTGCTGGCCGGAAGGATGGGAAAATTGCGTCAGGGCGAGGTAGATATCCTGATTCGCAGCATCTTCCGCCATGACGAAGGCGTATTCTTCCAGCACTCCCTTGCTGTCCAGCAGCGGGAAGGCGAAGATGCCAAAGGCAAAGGTGAGTAATGCTATGCGGATCAGGTTCATCATATTAAACCGATGGAGTTTTTCCGCCTCAAAGGTGCAACACTTACAGCTCAGTGTCAAATCCTTAACTTAGCTTTAACGCTTGATTCATTCCCGAGCCGGCGATTACAACTTAAACCTGACGGCATAACTTGCCTGCTGTCCGGAGCCCTCCCATTTCGGCCCTTCCAGCAGCAGGCGGATGGCCTCTTCGTCACAGCCGTACCCCAGGCCCTGTTTGACGTGTACGTTGCCCGGCCGGCCGCCGGGCTGTATCCGGAATTCCAGTTTTACTTTGCCTTCGATGTTCCTGGCCCTGGCCTCTGCCGGATACTTCAGGTTCTGCCGGATGTATTGGCGCATTTGGTTGAAGCCCCCCTCCGGCCGCGGCGGCGGGGTTTCTTTCTGGCGGGCCCCAAATCCTGTGACGACAACCTCGTCGAGAGCCAGGGCATTTTCGTAGAGCACCACCTCCAGGCTGTCTTCCTGCCCGACGGCAAGTTCCTGCGTAACGTAGCCGGTATAAGTAAAAAGGAGCTCGCCTGCGGCGCCTTCGGGGATTTCCAGGCTAAAACTGCCGTCGATACTGGTGACGCTACCCTGGTTGGTTCCTTTCAGGATGACGCTGGCGCCGATCAGCGGCTCGCCGTCAGCGTCAAAGACGTATCCCCGGAGTTTGCGGCCTGCGGGGGCGGGCGCTTCACTTTTCAGTGCCGGCGCCGCCGGTTTTGCTTTGGCCGTGATGGTTGCGCCTTCTGTATCTTTTTCTTCTGTTGTGGCCGCCGCCTCTTTGCTGATGAGGCTGGCCCCTTCGGCGGTGATATCCGCTTTTTTTGCCTCCGGTGGAGCCTGCAGTTGTTCGGCTCCGGCTATCTCTCCGGCTGCTTCGGCAGTCCGCGCCCTGTCCTGGTAAACATCCGGCTCCTGCCGGGCCGGCTGCCCGGGTTCCTCGCCACGGCCTTTCTCTGGAGGCACGGGGGGAGACAGGTTCCTGGAAGCATCGGCGGATATAGCAGTTTCAGCTTCCTGAGGGCCGGCGTCTTTCGCTTCGTCTTCCGCCATTGCCGGTTGGGCGGCCTGCTGTTCCGTTCCTGCTGCTGCTTTTTCCTCAAAAGCAAGTTCGCGCTGGCCGGCGCCCTGCCGGTTGATGAGCCATAAACCGCCCGCCGCCAGGGCCAGCACAACTGCCGCTGCCGCTACCCGGGGCAGGTAGAACAACATTCCCTTCCTCTTTCTGCTCCGTTCCCGCAAACGCCCTTTCAGTTGCTCCAGCCGCTCGGTATGCCGCCCTTCCGGATGGCGCCGGTAGCCTTCCAATGCTTCTGCCAGGAACGGATCATCCTCCGCCAGTTGCTCCAACTGCCGTTCTTCTTCAAGAGGGGTATCGCCCCGCACCCACCGCCGAAGCAGTTCCAGAAGGTTATATGTCGGTTGTTGGTTCACGGTTATATGGTCATATTGCTTGTCAGTGTATCGGCGTATCAGTGCAGGCTCACCCTCTCCCCTCCCTTTCCACCCCCGCCTTCTTCTCCAAACACATCTTCAGGTTGCGCCGGCCGTTCTGGATATAGGAGCGGATTCTGCCCACCTCTTCCTCCCGGAGCCCGGCGATCTCCTTGTAAGAATGCCCTTCCAGGTAGAAAGCCTGGATGCACTGCCGTTGTTCTTCCGGCAGTTGTTCCATACAATGCTGCAGGCCTTTCACCTGGCCATTGTCCTCTTCGAACTCAATAATATGATGCCTGCCGTCGACAGATTGCATAAGCTGGGGATCGAAACTTTCTTCCCTCCGCCGGCTGGCCTTGCGCAGCTGCATCAGGCAATAATTCTTAGTCAGGACGTGCAGCCAGCTTTTAAAGTTATGCACCTCGTGCTCCCTCACTTTGGCGACGAGTTGTTCGAAGACGGCCATGGCTGCGTCTTCGGCTTCCTGCTCGTCCCGGCAGTATTTCAGGCAAACGCCGTACACCAGCTCCGCATAGCGTTCAAAAAGCCGCCCCAGCCAGGCGAGCTCGCCGGTGGCCCGATAACGGGCGAGCAAATCCTCATCGGATAAGCCGCGGGAACGCTGCTGGAAAAAGCGGAGCATGAGAATGATGCCGGTTATTGATTAAATCTGGTGAATTCAGATGTAAAAGTAGGAGGTATATGCAAGTATATCAAGCTATGATGCGAATTGTGCCGAAAAGGATGGGAGCGCGGGGTGCAAATGAACATAAAGTTTCTATATTTTTTTGTATCATAATCCCGGCATATCCGTCATAACAGGCAACAAAGTACCCTCCCAGGCGTATAATCCGCCTGGCTTTCTTTTTGCGCAGATAAAAAATACTGAAAAACAATGCCACAATGGAGAGCCCAAAGCCCCGATGCCGCCGCATACGAGGCCACAAGCAGAAGACAAATGATAGACTGGAAAAAGATAAACGAACAATATGCCTACCGCGGGTGGAGGCACATGATACAAAGGCGTTTTGAAATGCCCGACGGGCGCCATGCCGACTTCGACGTGATCGGCATCGAGACCTTCGTGACCATAGCGGCCTTCACGAAGAAGCGTGAAGCCATCATGGTCCGCCAGTTTCGCCCGGGGCCCGAGATGGTGCTGACCAGTTTCCCGGAAGGGCTGGTAGACCCCCGGGAGTCGCCGGAGATGACCGCCCGCCGGGAGTTGCTCGAAGAAACGGGCTTCGAGGCCGGCCACATCAATTTCCTCAAGGAGGTGCGCAGCGCCTACACCACCGAACGGCAGGTCATCCTGCTGGCCACTGATTGCCATAAGGCCGGCCAGCAACGCCTGGATGCCAACGAATTTATCGAAGTGCTCACCCTGCCGCTGAACGAATTCAGGAAGCTGCTTCGCAACGCCGAAGACACCAGCTTCGCCAATGTGGATGCCGGCTACCTCGCCCTGGACAGGCTGGGGTGGATGTGAGTTTGTTATTCGGGGTTCGTTCCGAATCCCGAATACACAAATAACGAATCAACGCCCCCTACGGCTTCGCCGGCTCCCCCTTCAGATATTTATTGAACCATCCCATCAGGCGTCGGCTGTAATCCAGGCGGGCGGTGGCATTGCGGTTGCCGTGGCCCTCGCCGGGGTACAGCGCCAACCCTACCGGCGTCTGGGTGCGGGTCTTGATGTGGCGGTACAATTCCATCGACTGGCTGGGGTCGACGCGGGTATCATCCGCGCCGGCCATGATCAGCAGGGGCGTTTTGCACTGGCCGGCGTAGTAGATGGGGCTGCGTTTCAGAAAATACTCGTAGTCTTCCCAGATGCGCTTGCGGGAGTGTACCAGGTAGAGTTCTTCCGGAATATCGCTGGTACCCCACTTGGAAATATTGTCGCTAATGCCCACGAACATGACGCCGGCGGCAAATTTTTCCGTATAACGGGTGGCCATCCACCCGGTGGCATAACCACCATAAGAACCGCCGGTGACGCCCACCTTGTCTTTATCCACCAGCCCCTGGCCTATGAGGTAATCCACTCCATCGACGATATCGTCAAATTCCTTGCCGGCCAGGTCGCCCTGGCTCGACATGGCAAAGGCCAGCCCCCGGCCCGTGCTGCCCCGGTAGTTGGGGTAGAAAACGCGGTAGCCTTCGGCCGCCGCCATCTGCCCGGCAGTAGAATAGTAGGTCAGCCAGCCATTGTCATAATGGGATTCCGGCCCGCCGTGCACCACGGTGATCAGCGGATAGGCCTTGCCCTTCTCCTCGTTCAGGGGATGGATGAGGATGCCCTGCAGTTCCAGCCCGTCGCGGGCCTTGAAGGTGACAGCCTCCTGGCGCCCCAGCTTTTTGTCAGCCAGCCAGGGGTTACTGACGGTGATGCGCTGAGGTTCTTTCATTTCTCCGGAGAGGAGGAAAGCCTCATCGGGAAATTCCGGGCTGTTGGCGATAAGTGCCAGAAGCCCGTTGGGCGTCCGGCTGAAGCTGCTCAAATTCAGCCCGCCGGTATTGCGCTCCCGCTTCAGGCCGCTGCCATCCGCCTTGATGGAACCCAGGGTTGAGGACAGCCCTTCGCTGGCAATGAACTGCAGGCTTTCGTTTCCTGCCCATTCAAAATCATCGAACATGCCTTCAAAATCGGGCGCCAGCAGTTTGGGCTCGCCGCCGTTGGCCTCAGCCACGAAGAGGCGCCCGGCAATGGGGTCATGGGTATCGGCCCCGCCGATGAAGGCCAGCCGCCTGCCGTCCGGGCTCCATGCCATTTTGCCCAGCTTGCCGGTGTGTTGCACGAGTATCGCCCTTTCCTGCTTTTCCGCGTCAATGATGTAAATCCGTTGCTTCATGTAGTAATCGTCGATCAACGGAGTAGGCGCCACGGCTACAGCGAGCGCCTTGCCGTCCGGGCTCCACTGGATGTCGTGGAAATTTCCGTTGATGTTGACGGCCTTCGGTTCTTTCTGCTCCCAATCCATCATATAGGCGCGGGAGTACGTGAGGTTCTCCTCGTAGAGGATGGGTTCGTAGGGTAGTTTGTCTTCGCCCTCCGTTTTTTTCCCGGGTTCGGCGGCGATGAAAGCCAGCTTTTTGCCGTCGGCCGACCACTGGTACTGTGAGATGGCGGTTTCAAAGGCATAAACTTTCTGCGCCTCCCCGCCGGAGAGCGACAGTTCATAGAGGGACGTAACTTCGTCGCCGTCCATTTTGGCCAGGAAAGTAATGCTGTTGTGGGCAGGCCGGAATCCGGCAGCCCGAACGCTGCCGCGGGTGAACAGGGGCAACGGCTGCTGCTGGCCGGCGCGGTACAGGTAGAGGTGGTAGCTGGCCGGCTTGTTCTCTTTATAAGGGTCGGCCGGCTCCGAAACGGTATAGGCCACCATCTGGCCGTCGTCAGAGATGTCTGCGCTGCTGACCATCCGGAGGCGGGCGATGTCGTCCGCCGTCAGGCCCTGGGCATGGGCTATCAGTATGGAAAAAACGAAGGCCAGGGCAAAGAGGATCTTTTGGATCATGTTGGCTTGTTTTTGGTGAGAAAAATATGCGATTTTCTAATAGGAACAAGGTAAGGGCTTTAGGGTTTGAAGGGTTGGGCCTTTATGGGATTATTATACTCCGCTGCAACAGGCTTTGTGGCGTTGCAATGGGGCTTGGCATGGCCGGGGTTGTGCAAAAAGGTATAGTACACTGATCTTTTAGGATCGTAACCATCAAAGGCGGTGATCTTAACAAATCCTGACCAATCCTAATACATCCCTGGCTACCTATGGTAGCAGTGTACTGTCCTCCCAGGGGCTTTTTTCACAACCCTCGCGGCACGGCGCTTTTGAACAATGTCCGCTGGCCCTGCGATCAGAATGATCGCGGCACTATTCACCGAACAACAGCAGCCCGCTCCATATTGCCGGCGCTGCCGTTGCCTTAGCCCGGATCATTCCGAGCTTGGCCTGCCGAAGCGCCGCCGCGGGGCTTTGGCCACCAAGCAATTCCTTATAAAGGGGCGCCATCATTTCCACAGCATAGATACTGGCAGGCTTCCAGAGGGATATTATTACATTGGAGGCGCCGGCATCCAGAAAAGAACGGCTCAGGGAGAGGGCGCCTTCACCTTCCGCCAACTGCCCCATGCCGCTATCACAGTTGCTGACCACCACCAGTTCGGCCTGAAGCGTCAGGGTGGCGGCCTCCGGACAGAAGAGGATACCGTCTTCGGCGCTGCCGCCTTCCTTTTGGGCGAAGGCGATACCGGACAGAGCGGGGGTGGCCTCGTTGATAAAACCGTGCGTGGCCAGGTGCAGGTAGCGGCAATGCCCGGCGCGCTCCCGGAAAGCCGGCTCGCTGGCCTCAGCCCGGAGCAGCGCCGCTGCGGTTTGTTTTTTACCGGAAAACTGTTCCAGGATGCCATTCATCTCTATTTCCGAGAGTGGCAGGGGAAGGAAGCGGCGCCCGTCGGGAGCGGCGGCGAGCAGGCTTCTGCTCTGCTGGTAAGCAGTGTCGAAGACAAAAGCGTTGCTGCTTCCGATGGCGTTGTCATTTGCCTGTTGGCTGAAAAAGGGGGCCATGCCCAGCAGGCCTTCGCCGTAGTTGCCGGACGGAGCGCCTGCCCTCGCGAAGAGGCTTGCCGAATGCCGGTACTGAACGGCCACATCTCCGATGAGGTAATCGAGCTTGTGCAGTTTTACCTTTTCCGGTTTGTCCATCCTGTTGGCGGACAGCGCTTCAAAAGGAATATGGACAAGCTTCCCGTGGGGAAGGATGATGAGTTCTTCTTTCTCATCGAGCAGTCCCTTTACCGGGAGGATGAGCCGCCTATAGAGGTTGCCGCTGTAAAAAGCGAATTTCTGTTCGTCCCCTTGCCGGATAGCCTTCAGGTAGCCGTCGATGGCATCGGGCAGGGCGGGCAGTTTCAGTTCCTCGTCCGGCCCGGCGCTGAGTTGCGATACTGTGAAACTGCCGTCGGCCAGGGCAAAGATGAAGTAATGGCTATTGCCGGTGAAGTAGGCCAACATGGCCTGCTTTTTGCCGAGTTTGCCCTGCAACTGTTGAGGCGTAGCCAGTTCCAGGGCGAAGCGTTGCCGGTAGTAGGCCGGCGAAGCGCTTTGGAGGCTTTCGGCGAAGGCCCGGTAGGCCTGCCGCCGGCGCTCCAGTTTTTGCTGCAGGCCCGCCTTGTCGGGGTAGAGGTTGAAGTCCGCCTCTGCCGCTTTCATGGCGTAGCGCAGGCGGGCTTCTTCTTCCCGCAGGTCCGGCGGCAGTTGCGCAAGCCCCTGCCGGTGGATGCGGTTGAGGCGCAGTGCCAATGCCCGGGCGCGTTCGGAAAGCTCGAAGGCCTTTTCGGCCTGGGCAGGGTTGCCTGTTGCCCGATAAAGCCGGCAGGCTGCGGTTATGCCCGCCTCGAAGACGGGAATATGTTCTTCCAGGATGGCCAGGCGGTTATTCTCGTCAATAAGCAGGGCCGCTTCCTCTTCCAGCGCTTCGATGCCGCGCTGGCTGGCAGCCAGGGCCTGCCCGAGGTGTTCCTGCCCGCCTGCTTTAAGCAGCAGGGCCGCTTTTGCCGACAGGGCGCGGGCCAGCAGGAGGCGGCTGAGGGAAAGCTGTTCCGGGCCGGGATTATCCCCGATGCGGGCGCCGGCAAAGCCCGGGCAGAGCTGGCGGAGCGCTTCCTGCACGGCATAACGGGCGCCTGCCGTATCTTCTGTGCTGAGCCGGAGTTCCGCCAGAGCGATCAGGCTACGGCCCAGTTCGCGGCGGCTTCCGCCATCAGGGCTTTGAAAAGCCTCTCTGGCCAGAGCATAGCAGGCCTCGGCTTTCTGGAAGGCCCCTTCCCGGAAGGCCAGTTCTCCCCGGGCGTCATACAGCTGCCCCTTGCGGGCGGCGCCGCCCGCCAGCCCTTTTTCCACGGCCAGAGCTTTTTCCATCCATTCCCAGGCAGCTTCCGTATTCCCTTCGAGCAGGCAGGTGCGCCCAATGTAGTAATAATTGATGGCAACGGCCGGCGCCTCTTCCCCTTCTTCGATCAGGAGGATATCCAGCGACTGTTGATAGTACCGGCGGGCCCGTTCGTACTGTTTAAGTTCCGCAAAGGTATGGCCGAAATGTTCCTTGATACGGGCGGCTGTCTGCGGGGCGTCGATAAGGGGGAATGCCTCGGAGCGGAACAACTGGGCCAGCGCCCGCTCGTATTGGCCCTGCCGGAGATAGATGGCGCCGGCGCGCAGGTAGTTTTTTGCAGCATCTTCAGGGATGAACTGCTGCAGCAGTTCCAGGGAGGCGGCGTTGTCGGCCAGGGCGGCCGCCAGGTTGCCCAGTTGCAGGTAGTTGTAACTCCTCAGGAAGAGGGCCTCTCCCTTATCGTACAAGCGGCCGGGATGGGCATCCATAAACTCGCCGAGCAGCGCATTAGAGGCCTCGTAGCGGCCGGCAGCGGAAAGGGCTTCGGCCTCCCCGAGCATCTTTTCGGGCTGTGCCTTGGCGGTATGTAAAAAAGTGAGCAGTACAAAGAGCAGGGGATATTTCATAACAGCTTTTTGTCATTTCAGGACTTTGGCGAAAGTAAAGAGAATTCCTGAGACGTGAGCTTCTTCAAAGGCATTACCTTATTCCATCAAAATAAACCTTTGATTGTTAATTCAATGAGGGCCTTCCCGAAAACGACATGCTCACCTTAAGAAAAAATTAACCCTTCCTTGTTAGGGGGCTGGCCGGGATCATCGGTAGTGAGAGTAAACCCCATTGCCAAAACCCTGGATATACTTCAAAACCCTTTAAAAACGATCTGCCATGAAAAACCTGATCATTTTTCTTTTTGCAGCTTTACTGCTGAGCAGCTGTGGCCGGGAGTATTACAAAACGGCCGGTTATGATACATACGCCCCCGGGCATCGGGCCATCGCCGTGGCGCCGGTAGAGACGATCACTACCGGCCGCATCCCGCCGGAAGTCACCCAGGAGATGATCGAACAGATCGAGGATGCCGAAAGCCAGGCCTTCCAGATTTCCCTCTTCAATGAGATCGCCCGCCGCAGCGGGAGCCGACCGGGTGAGATACAGATCAACCTGCAGCACTATTCCGAGACCAACAAGCGGCTCAGGGACGCCGGGTATACGCCCCGCGAAAGCCTGGAACTGGCGCCTGCCCAACTGGCGGAGATTCTGGGCGTCGACGCCGTGGTGCGCGCCACCGTCCGGAAAACCCACTACCTGACCGACCTGGAAGCTTTCGGCTTCGATATGGCGAGCACCTTCCTGGCCATCTTTACCGACTGGCCTTTCTGGTTCCTTCCCGACTCCAAAACTGCAGATGTCGACGCTTCCTGCAGCATCCTCGACGGCAAGGCGGGCGTACCTGTCTGGTCCACCAACCGCCGCTGGCGGCTGGACTGGAACCGCCGCCACAACGAGATCATCGACAACATCAGCCGGAAAATGGCGCGGAGGTTTCCGTATCGGACGCCGTGAGGGGGGGATTCGTGCATTGGTGAAAGGGCTGCGGAAAGCCGGAGTATCGTCTTTTTCCGAAATACGATAGCAATGCGCTGAAATGCTTTGTAGGTGTTTCCACTGTATTTCCCCGGATTCCTTCATTTAACCCTGACTGCTTACCCCGGGCAGAGAGGTAAACCTTTATCCTTCACCCTGAGTGGAGCGGGAAATGCTATGCCCGCTCCGCTCACAAACGCCTTAATAAAATGAAAAACACCCTGAGCACTCTGTTGGCCATCATCCTGTTGGCCGCCTTCACCCAACAGGCAGAAGCCCAATGCCGGAACGGCCGGCAGAAGAAGGGATTCCTGGACGCCCACATCGGCATCGGGCTGTTTCCCACTTATCTCAAGGACAACGGCCGTACGGCGGGCCTGCCCCTCAGCGGGAGCCTGAACTACCGGCTGCAGCAAAACTTCAGCCTGGGCGCCTTTGCCGGCTACTCCTTCACTTACGGCGCCCGCGTTTTTGTGGGCAGCAAAACGGCCGCCCCCTGGAAGAACCGTACCGCGGTGGCCGGCCTGCGCTTTGCCGCCCACTCTAACCCCCTTGGCGGCTGGGAGTTCTACGGCGGCATGGCCGCAGGCATGCACTTCAGCCGTTTCGACATCATGGAGGCCAAAGCCCGGGAAAAGGCCCGGCAGCATGGCTTCCAAGCCCGGCGTTCCAAATTCTACGCCACCGGTTTTATCGGCGCCCGGTATTGCCTGCGCAAAAACCTCGGCCTGTTTACCGAAGTGGGTATGGGGGATTCGCTGCTGAAGATGGGGGTGAGTTGCAGGGTTTGGTAATCTTCCTACAGCGGCTCCCGCTTTTAAACCTGAAGAGATATTCAGAGCCGCCCTGGCTATATAACTGCATATCCAGGGTAAAGCCAGGTAATTACCCAGTGAGAAGCCCGGCCTCAAACCGGAATACTAAAGCTCAAAACCCCTTTTGCCTGGTGCAACTCTATCTGATGAACAGCCCCCATATCCGACAACAGGCTCACCATTTCCCCGGACTGCAGGAAGTTGTTCAGCACTGTCCTGTCCGCCTCAGTTTTATCGAACTCTATAACAAAACTCAACTGCATTTTATCCCGCCCCAGGTACACCTGCAAAGAGCGCGTACCAGCCCTCAAAAGGCTGTCGACCGACGCTTTTACCAGCCGGAGGAACATCTGCCGGAACTGCATATCGAGGGCCAGCGCGCCGATTTCCGGGCCGGCGAGCAAGCCTATATCCGCACGGCCTTCGCTGCGGAGCCTGTCGGCATACGCCTCGATCCGCTCCACGGCTTTGGCCATGCTGTCGTTCTCCGGCGCCACGGCCCAGAGCATATCGTCCATGGCCTGCATCATCTGCTGCGATTTGCTGGTGATCTGCTCCAGGTAGCCGGCCGCCCTGGCCGGATCCTTTCGCGCCTTGATGGCCGCCATCTCGCTCAGGATGTGGATGCTGTTCAGTACCGTCCTGACCTGCGCGTGCAACTGATCGGCAATCTTTGCCCGCATCTGCTGGACGGATTTCGTCCTGCGCATTCTCTCCCGGTCGAAAAGGAAAATGAGCGCCCCGGCAGCCAGGCCAACGAGGCTGTAAAACCACCAGGCCTGCCAGAAGGGCGGGTTACGCCGGATGGGGAGCGCCCGGATGGGGCCCAGGGTCCCGTCTGCATAAACCGGTTGAAGAAGAAAGCGGTAAGAGCCGGCCGGCAGGTAAGAATACACGGCAATATTTTTCTCGTTAACCTGCCAGTCCTGATCCAGGCCCTCCATCTTGTAGCGGATGCTGTTGCTGCCGTAGAACTGCAGGGTGGAAAACTCCATGGCCAGGGCGCTTTCGTAGTGTCGAAGCCGGAGGCCGCCGGCCTCTTCCAGCGAATCCACCAGCATCAGGCGGTTGTTAACCTGCAGGCTTGTCAGCGTAGCCGCCGGCCTGTCATTTTCGATTTGATTGAAAACAGCCGGGTCGAACACCACAAAAGACTCCGACGCGCCGAATAACATCCTGCCGTCGGGAAGGGCATAGGAAGAGGCCAACACGAAGTTTTCATCATCGATACCGTCGCGGCGGCCAAACTGCAGTACTGTCGAAGTATGGATGTTGGCCCGGTACAATCCACTGGTGGTAGATATCCAGACATTTCCGGACTGGCCAGGGGCGAGGTCTGCAATATATCCGGCCAGGGCCTCCTCCACTTTGACCCTGGCCAGCGCCCTGCGTTTCCGGTTGAACACCAGCAGGGACGACAGGCCGGAAACGGCCACCAGGCTGTCGTTGTAATCGAGCACCGATGAGGCGCCGGCGTCCGGCAGGCGCAGTTCGGGCACTGCATGCTCATTGTCCAGGCGCATGGTTATCTGCCCTGTGGCCGGGTCGATGACGCAGAGCCCCCGGCTTTGCGTGGCCACCCACAACAGGCCTTCCCTGTCGACGATCATTTTGTTGATGCTGCAGTCGGGCAGCCCTTCGAATCTGGAAGGGCCCTGCCCCGCCGGGCGGCCGGAACGATCACATTTCCAGCGAAAGAGGCCGATGCCCTGCATGCCCAGCCAGAGGTCGCCGCGCCGGTCCTCCACAACCTGCCGGATGGTGTGGTTTTCCAGCATTCCGGACCGGTAAACTTCCATCGTATTGGCCCGCTCATCATAACGGATAACCCGCCCCGGCTGCGACGACATCCATATGACGCCCTCCCTCCGCGAAAGGCTCATACTCCAGATGCTGTACTCTTTTATGCCTGGGTCGCCCTTGTAGTCAAAGGGCAGCTCATTCCATTGGCCGTCGTAGCGGTACAGCCCGTCGCCCCAGACGGATACCAGCACCGTACTGTCCGCCAGCCGGATAAAATCGGTGGGGCTGCCGTGCCCGCGCTGGTTCAGGCGCCGGTTGAAATGGCTGATGTTGCGAAAGTATTCCCTGCCGGGATTGAAGGTAAATATCCCGTTGTCGCTCGTACCTGCCCAGATCGTATGCTCGCGGTCCTCAAACAGGCATTTGATGGACTGGTAACGGATAGGCCGGTTGGCGCCGGAGCCGTTGGGAACCAGTTGGAAAGTGTCCGTAACCTCATTGTACCGGGCAAAAATATTGGCGCCGTACAGCCAGACAGCCCCATCACGGCTTTCGAAAAATGGGGCGGCCTCAATATAACCGCCTGTGAGCACGGCCGGCTCGTAACCACGGATCAGCGCCGTTTTTTCGGCAAGGCCGAAGCTGTAAACCTTTGGCGTATGGTAAAGGTAAGGCCAGGACTGGCACCAGAGCCGGCCCCTGTGGCTGGCCAGCAGATTATAGGTTTCCGCTCCCTCCGGATAGCCCGGCAGGCGCAGGGGCTCCAAAGCTGCCCCGCTACCGTTCCAGCCGCCTTGCCGGGTATGGAAAAGAAACAACCCCTCCGGCCCAAAGCTCAGGACATAATCGGAGGAACCCGGCAGCGGCGCCAGGCCGGAAACCCGCCAGCCCTTCGATGCCGGCGCCGGAAAGGCGTAATCGTGGAAATGGCTTTTTTGTTCATCCCAGATGTACAGCCCCCCTCTGATGCCCAGGATGAAAATATTGCCCCAGGCGTCGCCAAGGAAACGTGCCTCCGGCAACCGCTCCACCTTTCTGCCGCCTTCGAAGATGCCGGCTTCCCGGAAGGACTGTTTGCCGGTGTCAAAAATACCCGCAACGCCCTCCCCGGACATCAGCCACAACCGGCCCCGCCGGTCGACGTACAGATGCCCGACCACATTCGACGGGATCGACCGCTTATCCCCGGGGTCATGTTTGAAATTGCGGAAACGGATGCCGTCATAACGCTGCAGGCCGTGCGAGGTCCCGATCCAGATATACCCCTGGCTGTCCTGAGTTATGGCATTGGCCGAATTGGAGGACAAACCCTGATCCGTGCTAAGGTGTTTAAATGAAAAATGGATTTCCTGCGCAGGGAGGAAGACGTACGGCAAGACATTGAGCAGGAAGGTGCAAAGGCCCCGCATGGTCGGATTTCTTTGAAAACAAAGCTAAGAAATGTTCTTTATTTTCCGGGGCCTGTGCGCATCTCACCCAAAATCTTTGTAAATTACACTTTGGCCGCCAAGCTATGATCAAACTCAAAAAAGAAGGTCATGGAAGGCCTGGATAAAATAAAACGCGGCCTGGAAAAACTGGTAGGCGAAGACCACCTCCCCGAAGCATTCGCCCGCCTTTTGGAGGCCCTTCCGGAAAAGTCTCCACAGCGCAGCGCCGTGCTGTTGCTGAAAAGCAGGATGAAGGGCGCCGAAAAGAAGCGTGCGGAAGGGACGATGAGCGACGAGAAGGTCGAACGCGCCCTCAACCGCATCCGCTCGGCCCTGCTGAAACTGATCGGCGGGCTGGAAGCAAGCGATTTTGACCCCGGACAGATGCCCTCCAGGCTGTCCCAATCCGGCAAGGTCAAACAGGGCAGCATCCTGCACCGCATCCCGGGGCAGATGGAGCTCCTGAAGGAAACGCGCTGCCTGGTGCGCATCGCGCTTGACGAAAAGACTCTCCTCGAGAACATCAGCCTGGACGAGCACTCCAAAATCGAATCTCTCCGCATCGCCGAGGCCATGGAGGTGGAACTGGCCGGCCCCGATAAGGGCAATACCTTCTCCATCCGAAATGTGAACAGGACAAAGCAGTTCATCGACGAAGACGCGCCCACGCAATGGCTGTTTTACGTCAGGCCCCTCCGGCAGGGCGTCTTCCCGCTGATTCTGAAGGTGGCGGTGATCGAGAAGGTGCATGGCGAAGAATGCCGGCGGGAGGCCGTATTCGAAAGGACGATCGACATCGTGGCCGGGCCGGCGGAGGAAGCTGAAGAAGACGCCTTCGAACGGGCAGGTTTTTCCTTCAACTATTATACCACCAGCACCATGGCCGGTATAGATGCCGTCGCTGTCACTCAACCGGAAGTGGCCGGCAAGGAGCCCTTCCTCATGCAGGTCGAGGATGTGTTCACCCTCCGGGGGCAGGGCACGGTGGTCGCCGGCAGGATCGTGCAGGGCGTCGTCAGGGCGGGCAGCACGGTCGAGATCGTCGGCGAGGAGGCCTCCGGGGCAAAACCGAAGGCCCTTACGGCGACGGCCGTGGAACTGTTCCGCAAAATGCCGGACGAGGAGGAGGAAGAGGACGACGCCATCCGCCGCCTGCTGCTGCGGGGCATCCGCAAA
Organism: uncultured Phaeodactylibacter sp.; assembly: GCA_964488965.1. GTDB lineage: Bacteria > Bacteroidota > Bacteroidia > Chitinophagales > Saprospiraceae > JACJXW01. The sequence goes on from CAZAXA010000001.1 coordinate 59,463, forward strand.
GGCGCCATACAGCGGGGCATGCTCATCCGTTCACCCGGCGCCGCCCACGCCCGCTTCATAGCGGAGTTACGCCTGCCGGGCAAAGTGGAAGGCGGGTGGTTCAGGGCAGTGCACGGCGGCTACCAGCCCCGGTTTTACTTCGGCGCCATTGACATGGCCGGCCAGTTGAAGCTGCCTGGCAGCATAGAAATGGCCATGCCGGGCGACAGCGTTACCGTTGAGGTGGAACTGGCGCAACCTCTTGCTGTGGAGAAAGGCCTGCGCTTTGCTATTCGCGAGGGTGGGCTGACCATGGGGGCAGGCAAGGTGACGAAGGTGTTGAAATAGGATAGGCATGCCTGCTCAAACTATACCCTCACATTTGTCGGTATCGCCACCGCTTCCCCCTTCTGAAGGAGGTTTCTGGGAACATTCTTCCTGATGATCTTCGAAAATTCAACGAGGTGGGCCTTGCGGACGTGGTTCGGCAGATAGAGCAGGCTAATCTCGCGGACCCGCTTCTCGCCGGCCAGATTCCTGATCATGTCCTCTTTTTCACTTTGCAGGTGGATGGTGGCCAGCTCGGGCAGGAAGGTGATGCCCCCCCGGAATTCCACGATACGGCAAAGCGACTCGATGGAGTTGCTTTCAAAGTAAAAGAGTTCCTTGCCGGGTTTCTTTTTACCGATCTCACAGATGTTGTTTACCTGATCCCGGAAGCAGTTGCCTTCTTTTAGCAGCCAGATGTCGGAAGGAGGAATATCATCTACGCCGACCTCCTCTTTCTGGTATAACTCGTGTTCCCTGGATACGAAGAGTTTGAAGGCCTCGTAAAAAAGGGGGATGATCTCGAAAGTTGTCGTCAGGGAGATCGGAGTGGAAATGATGCCGCCGTCGAGCGTGCCGGCCTTGATCTCCTGAATGATCTCCTCCGTCAGCGCTTCGCGGATGTGGATATTGAGCTGGGAGAACTTTTCGTTCAATTCGTTGATGAACAAAGGCAGGATGTAGGGCGCCAGGGTGGGAATGACCCCGATCTTAAGGGTTCCGGATACGTTCTCGTTCAGCATATTGGCCAGGTCTTTCAGTTGGCCGGCTTCATTCAACAGCAAGCGGGCGCGGTCCAGAAACAGCCGTCCCTTGTCCGTCGCTTCGATCTTCTTTTTCGAGCGGTCGAAAATGGCCAGGTCCAATTCCTCTTCCAGTTTCCGGACCTGGACGCTCATCGCCGGCTGGGAGATTCCCATCGCATGGGCCGCCCGGCTGAAACTGCGGTAGTGCTGAAGCGCCATGGCGTATTCCAGCTGCTGTAATGTCATTTGGCTATAATTTAAACTTATAGTGCGATAACAATAATAGATCGAAGTTATGCTTTATTTGCGAAATTATATGGCATATTTTCCAGAGCTACTCAAACTTCATAAAAAATCAATTCCACATGGATAACAACAAAAAAAAGGACACATCAGCCAGCGCCACGAGTTACGACGTGAACAATGAAAGCAAGTGCCCGTTCACGGGAAAAGTGCTCAGGCGCGGCGCCGGCGGCGGCACGTCCAACCGCGACTGGTGGCCCAACCAGTTGAAGCTGAACATCCTCCGCCAGCACTCCTCCCTGTCCAATCCAATGGGCGAGGATTTCAACTACGCCGAGGAGTTCAAGACCCTCGACCTGAACGCCGTGAAGAAAGACATCTTCAGCCTGATGACCGATTCCCAGGACTGGTGGCCCGCCGACTACGGCCATTACGGGCCGTTCTTCATCCGGATGGCATGGCACAGCGCGGGCACTTACCGCATCGGCGACGGCCGCGGCGGGGCGGGCTCCGGCGCCCAGCGCTTTGCGCCGCTCAACAGTTGGCCGGACAATGCGAACCTCGACAAGGCGCGCCTGCTGCTCTGGCCGGTCAAGCAGAAATATGGCAGGAAAATCTCCTGGGCCGACCTGATGATCCTGGCCGGCAACTGCGCCCTCGAGTCGATGGGCTTCAAGACCTTCGGCTTCGCCGGCGGCCGCGAGGACGTCTGGGAGCCGGAGGAAGACATATACTGGGGTTCTGAAGCAGAGTGGCTGGGAGACAAACGGTACACCGGCGACCGCGACCTGGAGAACCCCCTGGCCGCCGTCCAGATGGGCCTGATTTATGTGAACCCGGAAGGCCCGAACGGAAACCCCGACCCGATCGCGGCAGCCAAAGACATTCGCGAGACCTTCGGCCGCATGGCGATGAATGACTATGAAACGGTCGCCCTTATTGCCGGCGGGCACACCTTCGGCAAAACCCATGGCGCCGCCGACCCCGGCAAGTACGTCGGCCGGGAACCCGCAGGCGCAGGCATCGAGGAGCAAGGGCTTGGCTGGAAAAACACCTTCGGCAGCGGCAATGCCCAATATACGATCACCAGCGGCCTGGAAGGGGCATGGACAAAGACTCCTACCAGGTGGAGTAACAACTTCTTTGAAAACCTGTTCGATTATGAATGGGAACTGACTAAGAGCCCGGCCGGCGCATATCAGTGGAAACCAAAGGGGCAGGCAGGCGCCAACAGCGTCCCCGATGCTCATGATCCTTCTGTACGCCACGCGCCAATGATGCTGACGACCGACCTTGCCCTGCGGCTTGATCCTGCCTACGAGAAGATTTCCAGACACTTCTACGAAAACCCGGATGAGTTTGCCGACGCCTTCGCACGGGCATGGTTCAAGCTGACCCACCGCGATATGGGCCCCCGCGCCCGCTACCTCGGCCCGGAAGTGCCTGCCGAAGAGCTGACCTGGCAGGACCCCATCCCCGCCGTTACGCACGAACTGATCGACGACCAAGACATCGCCAGGCTAAAGAGGATGATCCTTGCCTCAGGGCTGACGGTATCCCAACTGGTATCCACCGCCTGGGCTTCAGCCTCCACCTTCCGCGGTTCCGACAAGCGCGGCGGGGCGAACGGCGCACGCATACGCCTGGCGCCGCAGAAAGACTGGGAGGTCAACAACCCGGCTCAGCTGGCGAAAGTACTGGAGGTGCTGGAAGGCATTCAAAAAGAATTCAACAGCGCCCAGCCCGGCAACAAGCGGGTTTCGCTTGCCGACCTCATCGTTCTGGGCGGGTGCGCCGGCATCGAGCAGGCGGCGAAAAATGCCGGCCACGATGTGACGGTACCCTTCACGCCGGGGCGCACCGATGCGTCGGCAGAGCAAACCGACGTGGAATCCTTTGCCTACCTCGAGCCGGCCGCCGATGGCTTCCGCAACTACAAGAAAAGCCAGTACACTGCGCCGGCCGAGGAAATGCTGGTCGACAAAGCGCAACTGCTGACCCTGACCGCGCCGGAGATGACGGTGCTCGTCGGCGGCATGCGCGTCCTCGACACGAACTACGGCCAGTTGCAGC
>CAZAXA010000002.1:0-40654 GCA_964488965.1 uncultured Phaeodactylibacter sp.
TGACCCTCTTCAGCGCCCTGGTCAGCGACCTGCTGCTGATACCGCTGCTGATAAGGTGGATGATGAGGGAAGAGGCAGTTGCTGTGGAAAAGAAGGAGGAGGGAGTGGTGGAGGCGGCGTAAGGACAGTGAAGGAAAATCAATATTTTTCTGAATGTTGCTTAAAATTATGCTTCACAAACATTATGTTTGTGAAGCATAATATTTCACAATGGCGTTTTACAATCGCGACAATGAAATCCGGAGGCTTCGCAGAGGATTGTCCGGTGCTCAGCCCAGGTTAATGGTGTTATATGGGCGCCGACGCTGCGGAAAATCAACTTTGATCCGGAAGGTTTTGTCAGAAGATGACTTTTATTTTATGGCGGCACAGGCTGACGAAGCGATCCAACGAGCGCAGTTGGCAGCTGTAATCGCCGCAAAAATAAGGGGCTTTGACCAGGCTGTTTATCCGGATTGGGCTTCTCTTTTCACCAATCTGCAAAACAGCCTCGATGGTAGCCTTCCTCCTGTAACACTTTGCCTTGATGAATTTCCGTATTTGGTAAAATCCTCCCCCTCTTTGCCCAGTGTCATCCAAAAAGTAGTGGATGAAATGGAGCGGCGAAAATTTCACCTGATCTTATGTGGATCTTCACAGCAAATGATGCAGGGAATAGTACTCGATAGCGCGGCTCCTTTGTATGGAAGGTCAAACGAAATCCTGAAGATCGCCCCTCTGGAGGCCGGATGGATCATGGATAGCCTGGATTGCACTCCGGCTCAGGCTGTCGAAGAATATGCTACCTGGGGAGGAGTTCCTCGTTACTGGGAGCTTCGGCAAGAATACGATACCTATGAAGAGGCTGTGAAAGAAGCTGTTTTGGATCGTTTAGGCATACTCCACGAAGAACCCACCCGCCTTTTCCTGGATGATATGCGGGAGTCCATCCAGGCTTATTCCATTCTGTCGGTCGTAGGAAAAGGCAGCCATAAGTTATCGGAGATCGCGGGCCGCCTGAATAAACCCGCTACTCATTTAACCCGGCTCTTGAGCCGGTTGATCCAGCTCGGCTATTTGTCCAGAGAGATACCCTTTGGCGAATCCCTGAAATCCAGTAAGAGGACCCTTTATAAATTGTCAGATCCTTTTATGAACTTCTTCTTTTCTTTTGTTTCACCCAACCTTTCTCATCTGGAACTAGGCCTGACAGAGCAGGTGTATGAATCCGTGGCCCCCAGGCTTAATTCCTTCTTTGCCATGGAATGGGAAAACCTCTGCAGGCGAAGTGTTCCAATGGCGCCTGTCTCTGACATACTCTTCAACCGGCCTTCCCCTTGGTGGGGGGCAAATATAAACGGCGAAATGATGGAAGTGGACCTGGTTGCCGAGTCAGTTGATAAGCAGCATCTACTGGTGGGGGAATGTAAATGGACAGATGTCGCCGATCCGGCCTCTATTCTCCAAAGCCTGTCCAGAAAAGCACAATTATTGCCTGGTTTAAAAAACAGGAACATCATCCCTGCCTTATTCATAAAGTCCTTAAAAAAGGAAACTAATTCTTTTCTGATATTTACTCCCGAAGAAGTCCTTGGCCGCTTGAGGAGATAGCCCGGGATAACCTCAATCCTGGATAAAGGATATTCCAAAACTTGACCCATACCAACAAGTATGTTATTTTTGCAGGACAATCACAACACCTGCATCCATGAAGACGACCCGCCGGCAAATACTGGAAAAGAATTACAAGGCCATTCACGAGCACGGCTACCAGGGGCTCCGCGCCGACCAGGTGATCAAAGAGCTGGGTATCACCAAAGGGGCTTTCTACCATTACTTCTCCGGAAAACAGGAACTGGGCTACTGCGTCGTTGATGAGATCATCGCTCCCCTCTATCTCGACCACTGGAACCAGCTGTACAGCTATGTTGGCCATCCGGTGGAGGGGATCATCGAGCGCCTTATGGCCCTGCGCCGCGATTTTCCCGGAGAGAACATCAAACTCGGCTGCCCGCTCAACAACCTGATACAGGAAATGTCTCCCCTGGACGAGGGCTTCAGGCAACGCCTCAACCGCATCGCCAGGGGCATGCACCTGGCCATTCAGGACGCGCTGGCCAGAGGCCAGAAAGCCCGGCTGGTTGACCCGGACGCCGGCCCGGAAAAAGTGGCCTTCTTCGTATTATCCTCCCTGGAAGGCGCCTTCAGCATCGCCAAGTCCTTCCAGAACCGCAGGCCTCTTGATGAATCTATCGAACTGCTGATCCAATATCTTCGGACGCTGAAGAACAGCAACTGAAAGGGCTTAGAGATATTGGGAATTCCATTGCTGGCCTCCAAATGGCAAATTTTCCCTCAGCCGGCGTTAAATTTTGGAGCCGGATTGCCCGCATCCGGCTCCAAAATTTGCCTTGGCTGAGACAAAATTTGCTCATTTTCGGCTTCAGCATGAAAATCCCAACACGCTCTTACAACAAACAACCGGCAACTCCCCACCAACAACCATTCCTACTCCAACCCCACCTCCGCCAGCACCGGCAGATGGTCGGAAGGGAAGCGGCCGCTCCAGGAATCGGAGAGGATAGCGTGTTTCCTGACCCTTACCTTGTCATTGACAAAGATATAGTCGATGCGCCGGCCCGGAAAGCCCGGAAACTGAAAGCCGGACCAGGTGCTCAGCGGGCCGTGATGCGGCATTTCCGAAAGGAATATAGCGTCGCCCAGCCCGCTGCCTTTTTCCGTAAGGATGCGGTAGGGTTCATCGGTGGGTACGCAGTTGAAGTCGCCCGTGAGGATCACCGGCAGCCCTCCTGACCGTACTTTTATGCGTTTCAGCAGCAGGTGGGCGCTCTCCGCCCGTGCCTGTTCGCCCCGGTGGTCGAAATGGGTGTTGAAGCAATAAAACTCCGTTCGGGAATTTTTGTCCTTCAGCTTCCCCCAACTGACAATGCGTGGCAAAGCAGCGTCCCAGCCTTTACTTCCCACCTGCTCCGGCTGCTCCGATAACCAGAAGGTCGCGCTGTCCAGCAACTCGAAGCGCTTTTCCCGGTACAGGATCGCCGAGAATTCATTATCAGGTTCAGGACGGGCGGTTCCGTCCGTCCGGCACAGGCCATACCAGCGGTATTCCGGCAGCAGTTCCATCAACTCATCCAGTTGAGAACGCAGCGCCTCCTGCACCCCTACGATATCGGCTTCGTGGTAGCGGATCATGCTGGCCACCAGATCTTTGCGGTTAGGCCAGTAGTTTACCCCGTCATCCGGGTTGGCAAAGCGGATGTTGAATGACATGATCCGGAAGCCGTCCTGTGCCATGATAGCAGTATTTGTAAAAAAACAAAGAAGTAAAATACTCAGTAGTAATTTCATCGCTTATCGTTTTGGTACGGAAGATAAAAGTTATTCATCCTTTTTTATTTTTTAGTAGCTTTAGTCAGTAAAATGAGAACCAGCTATTGCCACCCATGGATTTCAGGCGCCTTTTTGACATTCTCCCCTATCAGCAGGCACGCTTTCCGCAGAAGGTGGCGCTGGCCTGTAAAGACGGCATTCAATGGGAGGCCTATTCCACTGCCGAATGTATTGCCGAGGTCAACCGCGTAAGCGCCGGGCTGATGAAGCTGGGCCTCAGGCGCGGCGATACGGTTTCCATCATCACCCACCGGGGCAGCCCCCGATGGGCCTTTCTCGATCTCGGGATACAGCAGATAGGGGCCGTTCCGGCGCCTGTTCACGCTTCCTGCAGTGCCGCCGAGCTCCTTTTCATCCTCAACGACGCAGCCATACAATACTGCATCGTTGAAAACCGGGAGCTGCTGGAGAAGGTAAAGGCCCTGGCGCCGGAAGCACCCGCGCTCAAGGGCTTGTTCACCCTGCAGCCCCTTCCCGACGCCCCCGGCTGGAAAGACCTCATCGCCGAGCCCACGCCCAAACACCTGGAAGCCCTTCAGGCGCTACGGGCCGTAATCCACGAGGATGACCTGGCCACCATCATCTACACCTCCGGCACTACCGGCGAGCCGAAAGGCGTAATGCTCTCCCACAGGAACATCGTAAGCAATATCAAAGCGACCATAACGGTCATTCCGGCGGATTACACCAAACGGGCCGTCAGCTTCCTGCCGCTCAGCCATATCTTCGAACGAATGGTCACTTATACTTATATGGCGGTGGGCGCCTCGGTGTACTTTGCCCACCGGCAGGACGATATCCTGGCATTCATCAGGGAGGTAAGGCCTCACTACTTTACGGCCGTCCCCCGTTTTCTGGAAAAGGCCTACGACGGCATCCTGGAACAGGCAAGCCAGCGGCCGCCGCTCCTGCGCCGCTTCCTGCAGTGGGCCATATCCGTCGGCGAATTGTACAAGGCGCGGGGGCGGTTCAAGCCGTTGTACTGGATACAACTGCATCTGGCCCGGTTGCTGGTGTTCCGGCGCTGGCGGCGCCTGCTGGGCGGGCAGACGGAGGGCATCATGGTCGGAGCGGCGGCACTGCAGCCACGCCTGGCGCGGCTCTTCACGGCCGCCGGTATTCCCGTGAAGGAAGGATATGGGATGACGGAGACTTCCCCCGTCATTTCCGTCAACCGCTTCTCACCAGGGGGGACCCGCTTCGGCACCGTCGGCATCCCCATACCCGGCCTGGAACTGAGGATCGACAGCCCGGAAGGGGAGGAGGAAGGAGAAATCCTCGTGAAGGGCCCCAACGTCATGCTTGGCTATTACAAACGAGAGGAAGAAACGGCCGCCGCCTTCACTGAGGATGGCTGGCTGCGAACCGGCGACATAGGCAAAATAGTACACCGGCGTTTTCTGCAGATCACCGGCAGGAGGAAAGAGATTTTCAAAACTTCCGGAGGCAGGTATATCGCTCCCCAGGAGATTGAAAACGCCCTCAGGGCCTCGCCGTATATTGAAGAGTGCCTGGCCCTTGGCTTCCAGCGGCCTTATGTGGCCGCTTTGATCCTACCCAATTTCATTATGCTGCGGAACTGGTGCGAAGAAAACGGCATCTACTGGACGGCGCCTCAGTTTATGGTGCACAACCACAAGGTGGAACTATTCATAGCAGAAGAGATAGCCAGGATCAACCAGGGCATGCCCGGCTATAAATGCATCCGCAATTTCCACCTGCTGTATGAACCCTGGACGGCGGAAAGCGGAGAGCTTACGCCCACCCTTAAAGCCAGGCGCGAAGCCATCATCGAAAAGTTTCAGAAAGAGGTGGATGCCCTTTACCAGCAGGATGCCCGCCTTTAGAGGAATTTGAAATTATACTGATAAACAGCCACCACCAAGATGATGAACAACAACAGGGCGATGAAAAAATACATCAGGCAGTAGCCTTTGCTTCCAGCATTCTTTATTTCATCCGACATGCCTAGTGCTATTTAACTGGGTTAATAAATGCGCTGCATTATTAATAAAAGCGGGAGCGATTGTCTTCGATACTCGCGTTTTTCTTCATGGCCTGCATCAGCCGGCCGGCCACCTGGCTGCGCACCGGGGCCGATATGTTGCGGCGCAGCTGCGGGATGTTGGCCGCCTGGCCCACATCCGTTTTGCGTACCACCTTAAGGACATAAACGCCCGAATTCCCGACGATGGGGCTGGAAACCTGGCCCTGGTCCATGGTGAAAGCCCGGCCTATCACTTTCGGCTCGTTGCCGAGTTGAGGCAGGAAGGTAGCGCCGAAGGTGACGTTACTTGCCGTATCCACCTGTGTGCCGAAGTTGACGGCGATGGCGCCCAGGTTGTCACCCTGAATGCGCTGTGTGATCAGTTCGCCCTTCTTCTCATTGAGCACCAGGGGTTCGATCTCGTCCTTGATGTTTTCCACGGCAGGAACGCCGGCTTTCTGGATGCTCCTGAGGCCGGCCACCACGTACTTATTGGTGTAGTAATCCACCGCGTCCTGGAAGGCATAAATCTCCGGAGAAACCTCTGCCTTGCCGGCATTGAAGGCCCAGCGTATCATGTCGCGGGAAGCCTGGCTGGCGCCGAGCGTACCGACGGCGAAGTCATTTTTCTTAAGGTTGTTGGACGTTTCTGCTTCCAGGCCTTCCGCTTCTGCCGATTTTCGCAGCGCCTCCAGGTCGCGGTTGCTGCCCACAAAGGCCAGAACCCGCTCGTAAACATCATTCTGGGTATCTTCGGAGGGGACGATGCGCTCGTCCAGGTAAGCTGTTTTGACCCGCGTAGCCGTACTGGCGCTGCGGCTCAGCACTTCGATGAGGTGCCAGCCAAAGCTGGTCCGGACCTTATAGTACTTTCCGATCTCGCCCGTAATGAAAAGCAGGTCGTTGTATTCGGGTACGAACTGGTTGGGCGTCACATTCTCGTATTTGCCGCCCTTGCTGGCGCTGCCCGGGTCCTGGCTGAATTTGATGGCCAGCGAATCGAAAGTGGCGGCGCCGCTGAGCAGGAGGTTCTCAAGGCTGTCGAGGGTCTTCCTGGCGGCGGTAAATTTGTCCGGCGTATCGGCGCTGATCAGGATATGGCGGGTATCGGCGGAATCGGCCATGGTTGCACGGGCCAGTATTTTCATAGCTTTATAGCTGCCCTGATCGAGATAAGGGCCATAGACGGCGCCCACCGGAAGGCTCATTGCCGTGTCGGCGATCACCGGGCTGAGTTCCTCCTTAGAGAGGTAGATGCCTGAGATGTTGCCATAGTTGCGTTCTACGAAAGCAGAATCGTTATCAGTGGTTTCGAACTCAGACATGAGCCCCGCGATCTTGTCCCGGAGAGCAGCGGAGTCTTTCGAAGTGGGAAGGATGTCGAAAACGACGTATTCCAGCTTGCGGGCCTCTTCATCCTGGCGGAAGCGCGCCACATTTTTGTTCAGGTAATTTTCATAATCTTCATCGCTGAGCGTGACTTCCGTATTATCGATCTCATCGAAAGGGATTTTCACATAGGCCAGGTCGATGGGAGCGTTCTGCTCCTGATGGCCCATTTCTGCCATCCAGGTTGGGGTATAGATCGCCTTTGACACCATCCCGCTGAGCTTGCTTTGCAGGCGTTCCTTGATGATCTCTTTTTCCTGATGGGACCAGAAAGCCCTCATCTGAGGATCGGTGAAGGTACCGTTCTCTATAGCCGTCTTGATCTGGTTCAGTTGCTGGAAGTTGATCTGCCGGGTAGCCGGGTCGGTAAACCGCTGGCGGATTACCGGGCTGGGGTTGTTGCCGAACTGCAGCTCCAATAGCTCGGCCTTGCTGACGCCGAGCCCAAGGGCCTCCGCCTCTTCCTGCATGATGGCTTCCTCCACAAAGTAATTCCACAACTGTTCGCGGCGGCTGAAGACATCTCCGCCGGAGTTGCCGTACAATATCTGCTCCACGCGATTGAACTGGTTCCAGTCCAGTTTCTGCCCTTCAATTTCGCCCACGGTAAACTGGGAACTGCCAAAAACACTCTGCTGGCCGGAGGTCATATCCATGATGATAAAACCGGCAAGGCCGAGGCCGATCAACACTACCAGTATCCAGGAGTTCTTCCGAATTTTGCTTATCAAAGCCATCTCTACGTCTGATATTATTATAAAATCAAATCGATATGTTCATCCCTGCCTCACGTTTTACAGGCAGGGAACGCTCCAGCGAAACCTCATTTTCGCTAAAGAGTCGCAAAGATAAGATTCCATTTGAAAAAATCCATGCAAATGTAGATGGATTGAGGGCTAATTCCAAAATTCACAACAAGTTATATATCGGCGTCGCATCAGCTCCGAACGAGCTGTTATATCCATACTTTACAGCCTTCGGTGCAGTTGGTACAGATATCGATCTGGCGGCGCCCTGCCTGCAGCTTCCGGCGAAAACTGCGGTAAGGCGCCCCCTGCCAAAGTTCGGCGAAGGGCTGCGCCCGGAGGTCGCCCAACTGGTGCGCGGCGTCCTTATCGAAGCAGCAGGGTACGACCCTGCCATCCCAGGTGATCACACAGGAGTGCCAGAGCTTCCAGCAGTAGTTGAGCAATTTATTCTTCACGCGATAGGCGCCGTCGGGTTGCCGCCGGTAGCGGGAATAACGCTCATCGAGGGGAATGAGCGGGTTGCCCTTTTGGTAATCATAGACCTGCGCCGTTTTGAGTTTCACCTCATCAACGCCTGCCTCTTCGGCCAGCCGGTATATCTCGGGAATCTGATGTTCGTTGGGGCGGACTACCAAAAACTGAAAAATGATATGGGGCGTCCGGGACTTCAGTTCGCGTTTCATGGCCACTACATTGCGGGCGCCCTGCAAAACGACGTCCAGCTTTCCGCCCTTCCGGTAGTGCTCATATACCTCCTGCGTCGTACCGTCAACGGAAATGATGAGGCGGTCCAGGCCGGACTCTACAGTCTTTCTGGCGTTTTCCATATCCAGGAAATGGCCGTTGGTGGAGGTGATGGTATAGATGCCCCGCCGGCGGGCATAGGCCACCATCTCCAGAAAACGGGGGTGGATATAGGGTTCCCCCTGAAAGTAAAAGATCATGTATAGCAGGCTGCCGCCGAGTTCATCGGCCACCCGGCGAAAAAAGTCTTCCCGCAGCGTACCCGTCGGGCGGGTGAAAGCGCGAAGGCCGCTGGGGCATTCGGGGCACCGCAGGTTGCAGGCGGTCGTAGGTTCTATGGAAACCGTCAGCGGCAAACCCCACTGAATGGGGCGCTGCAGCAAACGCGACAGGTAAAAGGAAACCCCTACCTTTAACGCATTCCAGATGCGGTGGCCGGTCAGCTTGCTGAAAAAGTTCAGGGCATCGGCAATGTATATCTTCATAGAAGGCCTAAAATACAGAAAAGCCGGGAAAACAAATGCATCCCGGCTTTCCATCAGTGTCTGCAACTATGCCTATTGTACTTCGAAAGTAATTTTCAGGTTTACCCGATACATGTGTAACTTGTTGTCCTTTACGGTGGCGCTCTGATCGATTACGTAGACGGAACGGATGTTCTTCACGGTCTGAGCAGCTTTTGCCACTGCCTTTTCCGTGGCGTCTTCCCATCCTTTTTCAGATTCCGACATGACTTCTAATACCTTCATTACTGACATGATAAATGGTTTTATGGTTATGGAATTCAGCGATAACGCTCTTATATTAACAGCCTGTATTCCGGCATGTTCGAAGATTGCCCCGGGCTTTTAATATGCCGCGCCGATCCATAACACATACTCTCAATGGCCAGTAATATTCCGTTCCTTTCCCGGGAGGTTAATCCCTGAACCCCAGGGGTTCGTCCATACGGGTGACCTTCACCTCGGTACGACGGTTCATTTCATATTCTTTTTCCGAACAGCGCACTCCTTCTTCACAGTTACAGTGGTTGGCAGGGAAGGCCTCGCCGTAGCCAAAGGCCCTGATGCGTTTTTTCCCGATGCCCCGGCTGGCCAGGAATTCCTTGGCCGACTCGGCCCTTTCCAGGGAAAGCCGCAGGTTGAACTCATCGGACCCGCGGCAGTCGGTATGAGAGATCAATTCAATTTCCATGCTGGGATAGGCCTTCATGAGGCTCGCCAGGTCTTCCAGGTCGCTGGCCTCTCCCTTCCTGATGGATGACTTCCCGAAGTCGTAGTGGATATTCTGAAGCACGATCACCGCGCCCTCCCGGATGGGTTCCCGCAAAACGGAAGTGGATTCCGGCTCCATCTCCAGTATCACGGCGAAGGAACGGTTGCTCCTGAGGTTAACGGTTGAGATTCGGGTCGTATCGCTGCGGTATCCGCTCTGTTCGCTGATGATGGTAAATTCACAGCCCATCTCTATACAATGCTCAAAAGTGCCATTGATATTGGTCCTTATGCGGATATCCTCTCCGGTACATTCATTGATCACCCGGACACTGGCGTTCGGTATGCGCTTATTGTAAGGCCGGCTGGCCACCAGGCCGCTGAGGGTCATGCAATTACTGGGCGAAAGGCCCACCTCAACAGGGCGGTTGTAGACATTTTCTTCTGCATGATAAACAACTTCCCGCGCCACATAACCGGCTTTGGAGATGAGGATAACATACTCTTTTGCCTCATTCAACAACGTATAGGCCTCGCCATTGACATTGGAGATGAAGCTGGGCTCGCCGAGTTCCTGTTCTTGTTTGCGGGCCCGCCGAAAGACCATTTTATCATCACCGCTTTCAGCCGGCAGCAACTCCAGGTCGTACCACTCTCCGCCTTTGGCCGTAAGGTTGGCATTTTTTTCATAAATCCATATCATAGCGCCCGGCAGGCGGCGGCCGTTGTTCTCATCATAAACGGAAATGACCACATTGGACATTTTCGGGAATTTTACTCCCTGTATGCCCTCCGGCGCTTTAAACATATAGATATCATCTTTACCCACCCCGCCTGGCCGGTTGGAGGAGAAAAAGCCCATATCGCCTTCCGGGTTAAGGATAATACCCAGGTCGTCCGCTTTGGAATTGAAGGGTTCTCCAAGGTTGATCACTTCCCCCCATTCCGGTTTGCTGACATCGATCATGAAAAGATCAAGCCCTCCATATCCCTTGTGGCCATCGGATACAAAAAAGAGGGCGCCGCTCTTATGAATGAAGGGGAAAGCTTCATGTCCAGGCGTATTGACCTGTGAACCCAGATTCACCGGTTCCGACCATTGCCCGTTCTGATCGAAGGACACCCAGATATCCATTCCTCCCTGCCCTCCGGGGCGGTTGGAAGCGAAATACAGCATATTGCCATCCGGCGAAAGGGAAGGATGCATACAGGTGTATTCATCACTGTTAAAGGGCAGTTCCTCCACGTTTTCCCAGTCGATCAGGCCCCGGGCAGCCTGGTATATCTTCATGCCCACTTTGTCCCTGGAATCAGCTTTCTGTATGCCTTTATTCAGATTATTTCGGGTGAAGTAGATGACATTCTCATCCCGGCTGAATGAAACCGGGCCTTCGTGCCGCTGAGAACTGATGCGAAGAGAGAAGGGCTTCGGCTTCATGGGCATGCCGTTGGGGTCCGTTTCCGAGTAATACAACTCGAAATAAGTCTCCCCGATCTCTTTGTCTATGGGGCCATCCTTGCGGCGGGAAGAGACGAAGACAATACCGCTGGCATAAAAGGCCGGCGAGAATTCCAGAGAAGGCGTGTTGATCTCCGCCACATTCCGCAATTCAACGGCGGCATTGAGCTCCGCCTCTTTCCCCAAGCGGGATTTCCAGCCCCCTGGCTGGGCCGGTAAAAGAGAGGGTAACAAAAGTAATATCAGCAGCAAATTACGCATAGGGCAGCTTTTCCCTCATAAGATATTAAATAATCGGAAACAAAGCTAGTCAACATCCGTGCGCCCGCCAAAGAAACGCGGGTTCTCAAAAATCTCTCCCTCGGGTTCTCCTCCTATTATATAGTGCACGAAGCCCTCCACCGTGCCGCTGTTATAGTCGCGAAGGCTGGAAAGGGTGTAGTCATAGGAAAGCCCGAACAAAATATTTTTACTCACCTGCGCCGACACCAGCAGCGAGATCGATTCACCTATGGGCCGGGACTTATCGCCCCCGATGCGGTAGGAAGCGCCGGTGGTAAACTTGTTCATAAAGGTAACGCTCAGGTTGAAATCGGCATCAAAGGGGGCGCCCTTAACGTACTTCAACAGCATGTGCGGCTGCATCTTGATATCGTCTCCCTTCAGGGAAATGACAAAGCCGGTCATGCCGTAAAAATGCGACAGTTCCCTGGAGAGCACCCCGCCTTCATCTGCCAGGTCGATGCTGTTCTCGAGCAGGCGGGGGGCGGAAAAGCCAAAGTAGAACCGTTCGGTATTGTAATAGAACCCGGCGCCGAAATTGGGCACGTAACGGCTCTGGAAACCGACGGGAATAGCCGAATCGGTATCTTTGGGCTGTGAGGCCCGCAACTCGTCAAAGTTGACCCGAAGCATGCGCACCGAAGCGGAAAGCCCGAAACCCAGGTAACCACTGCCAAACGGGAAACGATAGACATAGTCTCCTTCCAGCGTGTATCGGTCGGTAACGCCGATCGAATGGCGCAGCAGGCTGGCGCCAATGCCCAGTTTCTTGCTGTCCAGGGCCGCCATATTAAAGGTGATCAGTTGAGACTGCGGCGCTCCATCGAGCCCTATCCACTGCTGCCGCGCCAAAGCGGTAATGCGCGTACCGCCGGTGCTGCCGGCATAGGCAGGGTTGTACCCCAGCTTGTAATGCATGAACTGCGTGAACTGGTCTTCCTGCTGGCCTATGGCAAGAAAAGTCAGAAGAACAAAAGATATGGTGGTAGAAATTCGCTTCATGGCTTTTTTTTCAGGTTTGGAAGTGAAGCCGTGGCCCTCAGGCCACGGCCTGATAATTGTTTATCGCTGTATCATCAGGAAGCCGTTCATCGGCGGCCTGCCGTCGCCAAAAGTAATGACATAGAAATAGGTATCCGGCGGAAGGTCCTCGCCATTGTAGGTGCCATCCCAACCATTGTCATAAGGTTTCTGGGAACGGTACACCTCGTCGCCCCAGCGGTTGAAAATCTGTACCTGGCTCTCCGGAAATTCATCCAGGTTGAGCAGGCAGGGCACGATAAACGAATCGTTGATGCCATCGCCATTCGGCGTGATGATGCTCGGGGCTTCACATTGCACGTCTTCTCCCACGATGAATTCCACCACCGCCCTGGAGCACTCGCAACCTTCGCTGCATACCTCGTAGGTGAGCTGGTCCCGGCCAAGAAAGTCCGCATCCGGAAGATAGGAAATCTCGCCGTCGCTGATCACCCGTGCCTTGCCCCGCAGGGGCTCCCCAACGATCGTAATGAAGGAATTGGGAGGCACATTATCATTGGCCAGTACATTCAGCGGCGTTTCGATGGCAAATTCGACGGACAACCGGTCGTTCACAGCAACCGGGTTTTCCTGATAATTGATAATGACGGTATCGGCTGAAGAAAGCCCGCAGAAACCATCATCCAGTATCCAGAGGATGATATTGTCTCCAATGGACAGGTTGGAAACGGTAGTGTTGCGGTCATTCCGGTTGGCAAACAACAGGCCATCGTCGGGAGAAGACCACCTTCCGAAACTGCCTTCGGCCGGCTCGGCCGCTGTAAGAACCGCCTCGCCCAGATCATTGCAGGCTATCTGGTCAGAACCGGCATTGGGGTTGTTATCGGAAATGGTAATGAACAGGTCGGCGCTGTCCCTTCCGCATTCGCTATCGACCACCCAGGTAAATACATAGGTATTGCCCGGCCGCACCCCATTGCCGCTGACCGTGGCGCCGGGGTTGAGCGGGTCATTGATGACAACGTTGAAATCACTCTGTATCTCCGATTGTATCCACCGCCCCTGGCCGGAAGAGGGGGCGGAAGCTTCCAGCACGAGCGGATCGCCGGCGCAGAGCAGCTGGCTTTCGCCAACCAGGGCCTCTTCCGCCTGGTTTATGCCGACCAGCAGGGTATCCGCGCTGTAGTCCCGGCAGGCGCCATTGGAAAGAGCCCAGCGGAAAGTATAGAAATTATTGCCTCTGAGGCCATCCACCGGCGTTTCAGCGCTTCCGGGCGACTGTATGCTGACGCCCGCCGGATCGCCGGCTATCAGCGCCCATTGCCCGTCGCTCATCGCCGGCGGCTGCGCGTTCAACTCCACGGGGCTGCCCAGGCAAAACGAAGTATCCGCACCGGCATAGGCAAACTCCCCGGGGATGATATCGAACACGGCAACCGTAGGAGGCGAGGGGTCAGAAACGCAGTCATCGGTAGAAGCCTCAACCGTAAAGGGGTGCTGGCCGCTTCCAAAAGGAGCAAAGTCCGATACCTGGAAATTAAGGCTCTGAGACATGCCCAGGCTGTCGCCGTTGTAATACCAGGTGTACACTGCGCCCGGTGTTGCCGTACCCGGCGATACCGAAAGCACCAGCGCCGCTCCGGGAACATCGATACATACCGGCCCGCTGTTATCCGCCATCGGGCGGGCGGGCGCCTCGTTAACGTCTACACTGATCGATGCCGGCGCAGAAGAACAGCCGTCCCTAGTGACGACCAGCGTGTAGGCGCCGCTGTGCAGAACCGGGTCTGCAGAGTTGATAAGGGGGTTCTGAAGAGAAGAAGTGATGGGCCCCAGCCATTGATAACTGGCGCCGGAGGGGCTCCCGATCAACTGCAGCGGCTCGCCCTCACAAACCGGAGCGTTGCTGAATGCCACTGCCACCGGAATGGGGTTGACGGAAAGGGATAAGGCGCCGGAAGTGTCGGAGTCACAACCGTTCACCGTGACATAAACCCGGTAGGATCCACTATCATCCGGCGAGATATTATTCAGCATTGCCGTTTCCTCAGTAGTGGAAAAACCCCCTGCCGGCGTTATCCAGTTGTAACTGACGCCGTTGCCCGAAAAGGCATTGGTATGCAGGGTGATCCCCTCCCCTGAGCAGAAGGGAGGCTGTGTCGAAGCATCGAGCACCGGCGCGGCCGGCCGCTGCGGCGCATTGCGGGTATTGACGACCGTCGAAGCCGGCACGGAGCGGCACCCTTCGCTGTTGCCCACTATCAGCGTATAATTTCCATTGTTGGCAGCCGTAGCATTGGGAATAACCGCGCTGCTGTCTACCGAAGAAAACATGCCCGGGCCAGACCATTGGTAGGTATAGGAGCCATCATCGGGAGGAAACACGCTCGCGTTAAGCAGAATATCCGTAGGGCCGGCCAGGCAGCCGGGCGCATTATTGCTCACGGCATCTATCCGGACGCTCTCCAGTACCTCTATCGGCAAAGAAGCAGAGTTGGAACAACCCGCGGCAGTGGTGATCTTCAGGTTGTAAGTGCCCCCGGCCTGCATAGACACATTATTGATCACCGGGTTCTGGGCTACCGATACATAGTTGTTCGGGCCTGTCCATTGATAGGTGGCGCCTGGAATGGAGGGGGTGGCAAAGAGTTCCAGCCGCGTGCGCTCGCAGACAACCGCCGGGCTGGCGCTTGCCATGGCATTCGGCACGTCATTGACGATGACCGTCACCGGGTTGGAATCGTCAGAACTGCACCCGAACCGCTTGGTGTAAACGCGCCAGGTACCGGCATCCGGCCCGGAGCCATTGGGGATCACAAAGATATTGGTGTTCGTAATGAACTCGTCCAGGTTGGGCGCCACCCAGTGATAAGTGCTGGCGCCGGCAGGAAGCGCTTTCAGTATAATGGCCTCTCCCTCACAGACCGGCCCTGAATCCACGGTAAGGGCGGGGCGGGCCGGCTTGGGAAGGACATTCACAACGGTAAAGGCCGGCTCGGAACTGCAGCCATTCCTGGTGACTACCAGCTGATACACTCCCGCATTGGCCAGCGTTGCCTGGCCGATCACTGTGGGCAACTGGCTGGTGGAGGAGAAGCCCGAGGGCCCGTTCCATTGATAGGCGACGCCGGTGACAAAAGTTCCCAGCATAATGGGTTCTCCTTCACAGATCGTCACATCATCGTCAGTAGTGGAAGCTACCGGCCGGTTAACCAAAGAGATGGATACGGCAGCGGACGGTTCCGAGAGACAGTTGTTCGCTTCAATAACCAGATAATACTGCTGGGTACCCTGCGCATGAGGCCCCGGTATGATATACTGCGGCGTACTCGTGCTGGCGGCCGGCGGCTGCCCGCTTCCCGGAAGCCCGCTGTACCAGTGGTAAGTAGCATTATTTAACGTTATGGACGAGTTCAGCACGATGTCATCGTCGCTGCAGATGTTGAGGGCCGTATTGATGACCGGCGTCAACGGCTGGTTGGTGATGGAAACATTCGCCACTTCCTCCGCCACGCAGCCCGTCAGGCCGGTGATCTGAAGGACGTAAGCTCCGGCGTCGCCGCCATCCACATTCGGGATGATAGGGTTTTGTTGCGTAGAGATGAGGTTGCCGTCCGGATTGTACCAGCGATAAGTGTAAACGACCCCTCCCTGAGCGGCCGGGGGGTTGGCGAAGAGATAGAGGGTGTCTCCTCCGCAAATCCCGGGGCTGTAAGTGGGGCTGGGGCCTTCCGCCTCGATGCGGATGGGCCGGGTGCAGGTAGAGGTGTTGCCTACCAGGTCGACTACTGTAAGCGTGGCCATGACCGTTGTGCCGGCCTGCTCGCAGGTGAAGGTGTTGGGCGTCAGATACATCGTATCTATCATGCAGTTATCGAAACTGCCGGCGTTGAACTCCTGGACGCTGACGGTATCCACCTCCAGCCCCGAGGGGTTGATCTCCACGATAGTGGCCTGGCAAAGCGCTACCGGCGGTTCATTATCGATCACGAAAACGCTGTATTGGCAGGTATCCTGGTTCCCTTCATCGTCGGCGGTCACATAAGAAACTATCGTTTCCCCTACATTGAATTCGTGGGTAGGGTTGATGGAAGGCGGCGTCATTTGGGTATAAGCGATATCCGTTGCGCCTTCGGCGAAATAGAAGGGCGTGATCTCCCGGTAGATAAGCGTGGCAAAGACATAGCTGACGCTGTCCACTTCTCCATCGGCATCAACGATGCCCGTACCGCAGGGATTGATGCCATCGCCGGCTACACCCGGAGGCACCTGTATGGGGTTGGGTTCCACGGTAAACTGCACCGTTCCGTCTGCCGCCCAGAGGTTAAAGGTATCGGCAGGGATGCTAAAGGAAACCTGCCCGGGGTTATCACAATCCGCCAGGCCCGGGCTGCTCATCCCAACCAGGCCTCCGCTATCCCCGAAGATGCGTAAGAAAGCGCCGTTAGTGTTGAAATCACCCCGGACGTCCAGGGCCAGGGTGGCGCTGCCCACCGTGTTGGCCGCCACATTGTCGAAGGTAAAGGTTTTAACATCCGCCACGTAGTCGTTGAGGTTGGGGTCGTAGGTGAACGCCAACCAGGCCGTAGCGGTATCCAGAGGCAATGTGCGCTCATAGACGCCGGCAACGCCGCAGTTGTCTGTTACCCCCGGCGGGAAAGGCAGGGTGACGAGGGTAGAGCAGTCGCCCGGCGCCAGGTCAACGGTAATATTGTCCGGGCAGTCCAGAATAGGAGGCTCCTGGTCTTCCACCCTCACCTTGTAGGTGCAACTGTCCATATGGCCGGCACAGTCCGAAACGTAATAGGTGATCGTATTTTCTCCCAGGGGAAGGGATACGTTGATATTGCCGAAGGAGGGCGCCACAACCGGCGCGCCGCCGTTGATTTTATACCGATACTCCAGCCGGGTGAACTCACGGGTGGGAAAGGAAAGGTTGGCCTCCACAAGGCTGCCGCCCGGGCAGATATCGTTCACGGCATAGCTGCCCGAAAGGGTCGGCGGAATATTGGGCTCCAGGCGGATCGTCACTACGCCATCCAGCGCCCAGCTGTTGATCTGGTTGATGGGAATGACGAGAGAGGTGTCGGAAAGAGTACACTGAGCCGGCGAACGGCCGGTACGGCCAATCACCGAACCATCTTCGCCGATTATCCTCAAATATTCTGTAGGCCCTTCCGCATCAGCGTTCAGCAACTGCAGGCTGAGCATGGCGTCGCCTGCCGCATTGACCGGCGGGGGCGTGGCCAGGGTGAAGTTCAACTCTACAGGGTTGACCGGCGTAATGCCTTCCCGGCCGGGTTGAGCATTGGAACTCAACGGTACGCTTTGCCCGATGCTCTCCAGGAACAGGCCGGCTGCACATTCTTCCTCCACCTGCGGAGGTTGCAGGACAAAGCTGGCCTCGCAGATCGAAGGGCCGGTAGAGATCACCATGTCCTGCGGACATTCGCTGATGGCCGGCGCCGTATCGTCAATGACGGTGAAAGTAGCGGTAGTAGTATCGGCATTGCCGCAGGCATCCCGCACTACGAAGTCTACCGCCTGCATCACGATGGTATCGCCCGGAGCGGGGCAGATAAAGGCAGGCGTACTGATCTGCATACCTGTGACGGCATCGTAGGCCACCCATTTCAGGCTGTCTTCGGGGGTGCAAAGATCCTGGGCGCGGGCGCCCCCGTGATCGTTCAGCCAGTCGGTGAACTGTTGCTGCACGTCTATTCCTGCCATACAGGTGATCACCATGCCAATAGCCCCGGCGTTGAGAGCAGGCGCCAGCGTATCGATAACCGTGATGCGCTGAATGAGTTCCGTAGCGTTACCACAATCATCCTCTACCCTCCAGGCCCGTTCTATAACGTATTCGTTCTCGCACATGCCCGGTATATACGTTTGCGAAGCGACGACCGCCGAGAGGGCATCGTCACAATTATCCAGCAGCATGGTAGGTTGCCCGGTCACCATCAGGTCATCCTCCCGGCCGCAATCCACCGTCGTGTCAGCCGGAAGCAAAAAGGTAGGCGCTGTATTATCTTCGACGATGATCACTTGCTCCGAACGCTTTTCGTTGTTGCAGGCGTCGCGGGCTATCCAGGTCCTTTCTACCCGGAAGCTGAACGGGCAATCATCTCCATCGGGCAGTACCTCGTCATCAAAGATCAGGCTGACCGGCCCTCCGCAGAGGTCTGCCGTATCCGTGACCATCCCGGTAATGGTAAGGTCCAGGAAGTCCTCATCACAGGAAATGGTAATGTCCGGCGGAACCGTAAAAGAAGGCCCCAGGTTGTCCCGAACCTCGACCACCTGTACGGAATCGGTAAAATTGCCACAGGAATCCCAGGCCATCCAGGTGCGGTGAAGGTCAAACGAGCGGCCGTCGGAACAGGTGATGTTAAAGGTATCCTGCCGGTAGGAAGCTGTCAGGCCTGGCTGGCAGTCGATCACCGTGACCAGTGATGAGGGGTTGTTCATCAGGTACTGATCCAGGGTGTCACAGCGTACCCTCGTATTGGCAGGCACACCCCTCAGCAGGGGCGGGTCGGGGTCGATGGTGATGAATTTCGCTTCATAATGAGCCACGGCCATGCTGCACTCATTGGAGACAGCGATATCGACCCTTAAAGTATCGCAGGGCTTGGCCAGAAATACCCCTGGCGGGAAGCCAAAGCTGACATCTGCACATTCGGACAAATTGGTGCCTACCTTCAGCTGTACGGCCGTCCTCCAGGAATTATAGGCGCCGATGGCGAAACGGCATTCCACCACCGTATCCAGTGTGCCCATGAAGTTCAGGGCCGGGGCCGGCATAGGCAGTATGATGATCCGCTGCCGGTGGGTGATGGTATTCATTTCCATATCGGTGGCCGTCCAGATGCGGTAAACGGTATCCCGGGCACAGTTGTCGATGGCGCCGCCTATGCCTCCGGTGTCGGTGCTGTCTACCGGAAAAACTTTCCAGTTGCCATCGTCCATGTCCATTACCAGCAGGGAATCTTTGGCCGGCAGGTTGCAGATTCCGACGACCGTAGTATCGGCAGGCGGGTCAACGAACATGGGAGGAACCGCCGCTTCCGGTTTGGCTGGCCCGGCCATGCCTGTGGAGGGATAATATGTACCCGAGGCCAGCATCGGCTGTTGTATGCTTAAAAGCAGAACGGCCAGCAGGGCCAGGCTACAGAACTCCTTAGGGCAGAGTAGTCGTCTTTTCATAGTTTTAATATTTGGGATTCTGAGTGGCTAGTCCTGCTGAAGAGGCGCATAACCGGAGATGAAAGAAGTCTTGAAAGATGCTTTGAATGGGCAGGCGCAGGCATCATAGCATAATGCCGCTCGCGAGTTGTTCATGGGACTCATAAAAATCGGTTTTGGTTGTTGTATAATTTCCTCTGTAATGATATCCTTTCCAGTCAGCATGGAGCGCCTGGCGATGGCGCCCGGTTTTGGCATGCAAAATATTAAAATCTGGCCAATAACACTTACATTTTCCTGCTCAAAATCACTAAAGCGGCTGTTTATCAACCGCTTGGCCGGTTCCGGCCTTCTTTTTCTTACGGGAAAGCCCCGGCAGGGTTTCACTTGCAGCTTCTTAATATTACTGTTTTTCACATAGGCCGCCCGGATATAAATAATAAAGCCTCATCAGGAGCATCAAATGTTTATTGCCATAGTATGTCCCTGTTTATTCTTCCTCGTCCTTTTCCGGGGCGCCCGTCAGGCCTTCTCTGTCCCGAAGTTTTTTATCCTCGACATTTTCGTTGAGGAATTTATTGATCTTATCCACTTCAAAGTTGGCGATGATCTCTCCAAACTCGTTGATCCTGATGTCGAAGCCTTTCAGTTCGTCATGGACTTCCGGCTTTCCTTTTTTGGGCTTTTTCTTCGGCATGACACCTAGTTTTCAGTTAACAGTCTGTTGAATTCCACGAAGGCATTGCGCAGGCGGCGGGAAGATTCTTCCCTGCCGAGCAGTTCCATCATCTCGAAGATGGCAGGGCCTTTCATGGTGCCTGCCGCTCCGAGGCGAAGGATGGGCAGTACATCCCCGAACTTCAGCTCTTTTTCGCTGACGAAGGCCTCCGTCTCGGCCTTTATGCTGCCGGCCGTATATCCGGGCAGTTGGCCCAGCCTGTCTATCAGTTCTTCGAACAGGCTCTGCCTTTCGGGGCTCCAGCGTTTCTGTATCATCTTGTCGTCGTATTCGCGCGGCTCTTCAAAAAAGAAATAACCATTTTCCCAGAAATCCGCGAGGGTCACCGCCCGTTCGCGCATCAGTTCGATGAAGGCCCTGAGAAAATCATCGCCGGGCTGATGCCCGTGGGCCGCAATGATGGGGCGCACCTTTTCCAGCAAATAAGCGGCATCTGCCTTGATGATATACTGCTGGTTAAACCACTTGGCCTTATCGATGTCAAAGCGGGTGCCCGCTTTATTGATGCGTTCCACGGAGAAGGCCCCGGCCAGTTCTTCCAAAGAGAAGATTTCCTGGCCGGTCCCGGGGTTCCATCCCAGCAGAGCCAGAAAATTGATGGCAGCTTCCGGCAGGAATCCGTACTCGCGGAAGCCGATAAAGGAATCCTCTTCCGTTTCGCCTTTCCAGGACAGGGGGAACACCGGAAAGCCGAAGCGGGCCCCATCCCGTTTGCTGAGTTTTCCTTTGCCGTCGGGGCGCAGGATCAATGGCAGATGGGCAAATTCAGGCATCTCCTTTTCCCAGCCCAATGCCCGGTACAGCAGGACGTGATGGGCCGTGCTCGACAGCCACTCCTCCCCTCTGATGACGTGAGTGATCTTCATCAGGTAGTCATCCACGATGTTGGCCATGTGGTAAGTGGGCATGCCATCGGCCTTGAGCAACACCTTGTCGTCGAGCTCATTGCTGTCAAAAGACACCTGCCCGCGCACCCTGTCCTGAAAACCAACCGTTTCATTTTCCGGCACTTTCAGGCGGATGACGTAGTCCTGCCCACTGGCCAGCGCTTGTTCTGCCGCTTCCCCGGAAAGAGTGAGGCTGTTTTTCAGGTGCATACGGGCCCGGGCATCGTATTTGAAAGTGGGATCCTTCTCCCGCTGCGCGGCCAGTTCCACCGGTGTGTCAAAAGCATAATATGCCTGGCCGCTCTCCACCAGCTGCAGGGCATATTTCCGGTAGAGCTCCTTGCGCTCCGATTGCCGGTACGGGCCGTAATCGCCGCCATAACCCGGCCCCTCGTCGGGGATCAGGCCAAACCATTCCAGGGCTTCCTTGATATAGGCCTCCGCTCCCGGCACGTAGCGCGCCTGGTCGGTATCTTCAATACGAAGAATAAATACTCCCCCATATTTCCGGGCAAGCAGATAGTTGTAAAGGGCAGTGCGCACGCCCCCGATGTGAAGCGCACCTGTCGGGCTAGGTGCAAAGCGCAATCTCGGTTTTTCCATTTATTTTGGCTTTCTCTTCGATAATTTCAAAAAAAAAATACATTTTTTTCACTTTCCCGGCAGCAAAATGCCCTCTTCGGGCGTTGTGCATAGAAACGAACCAACCTATCAGGCGAAAAGGCATTTTTGTGCCTGGCCTAACAAACTAAACCCCCTTCATCTGGACAGCAAATGTAAGCAATTATATACAGCTGGCCAGCCGGTTACTGCCCTGTATAAAAACTACCCTGGTTAAAAAAAAATGCATGCGCGCAATACGCGTGCCAGCCTTACATCCATGAACATTAATCCAAAAGTGCTATGTACCTAGTAAAAACGCCGCATTTTATCCAAGACCTGTTCCCCAATTACACCTGGCGGATACCCACCCGGGAAAAGGTGTTGTACCTGACCTTCGACGATGGCCCCATCCCGGCCGTAACGCCCTGGGTGCTCGAACAACTGGAGGCATACCAGGCCAAGGCCACCTTCTTCTGTGTAGGCGATAACATCCGCAAATACCCCGGCGTATTCGAACAGGTTGTAGAGCAGGGCCACGCAGTGGGCAACCACACTTTCAACCACCTCAACGGCTGGCAAACGGAAAACATCTCTTATTTCCATAATGTACGCCACTGCGCCAATATGGCCCATTCCGTGCTCTTCCGCCCGCCCTATGGCCGGCTGAAGCCCAAGCAGGCGCAGTTCCTGCAGCGGCATTACCGTATAGTCATGTGGGATGTGCTCAGCGGCGACTTCGACCCCAGGCTTAGTGAAGAACAATGCCTGGCCAACGTGGTCAACAATGCCGGGGAGGGTTCCATCATCGTCTTCCACGACAGTCTCAAGGCGGAGGACAAACTGAGGTACGCCCTGCCAAAAGTGCTGGAACACTTTGCCGCGCGGGGCTTCACTTTCGACAAACTGAACGAACAGGAGCTGGCTGCTCATCAGGTCCGCGCCAGCGCCTGATGATGGGGGATTCGTTATTGTGTGTGTGATGTAACAGAGTAGCCAGGTAAGCCTGCAATAGCTATTTCTGCAATGTCAAGCATATATCTAGCTTAAGGCCGCATCCCGGTTCACGGGAATGCGGCTCTTTTCATAAGGGGCAATATACATTTGTCCGGCCACTTAACAACCTTCTCCACATCCTCCGAAATAATAACCCAGGGCCTTCATGAAGTGTGGTTTTCGGCTGCTGGACACGCTTACGCTATGCCCGTTCTCCATGACGGCATACCCTCCCTTGCCCCGGATATACTTTTCCAGATGATCCAGGTTGATGGTGTATGAACGGTGCACCCTGATGAACTGGGGGGCGCCTTCCAGCAGGGCTTCGGTATTCCGGAGGGTCTTACAGACGAGAATCTGCGATCCGTCGGCGAATTGCAGTTTGGTGTAATTGCCTTCGGCTTCCAGCAGTATGATCTGCTCTATCCTTTTGAAAATATAGCCATCCATAGTAGGCAGGGCTATCTTGCGGCTAACCGCGGGCTGGCGCCTCCTGTCGTTGAAAACTGAGCGCAGAAAGGAGGTATCATTGGGTAAAGTGATCATTTTCATAGCCAATAATAATTTAGTGTTGAACTTACTCCTGATATAATATTAGGTGTATTGAAGTTGACAAACAATCCAATTATAGTCTATTTGTCAGGTTTCAGAATTTCGTATATTGTGGGCATCCCCAGGTATAAACAGAGAAAGAACCATGCCCAAGACACCTTCCGGCAAGTTGTTCCGGCTGATCAAATCGCTGACGGGATCCGAAAAGCGTTACTTCAGGCTTTTCGTCAGCGGCCAGGGCGGCAGGGACAATAAATACCTGCAGTTATTCGACGCTATCGACGCCTGCGAAGAATTTGACGAAGACGCCCTCAGAGAGGCCGTGTACGGCGGCGAGCCCATTCAGAGCCGCAAGTACTCAGAGCTGAAGGCTTATCTGTACGGCGCCATCCTGAAGAGCCTGCAGTCCTACGATGAGAAATCTTCAGTAGGCCACCGGCTGAAGAACCTGTTGCAGGGGGTGCGCGCCCTGTTCCGCCGCTCCTTGTTTGACGACTGCCGGGACAAGCTCTACAAGGCCAGGAAACTGGCCTATAAGTACGAGCAGTTCAGCGCTGTGCTGGAGGCCCTCGACTGGGAGAAACGCATTGCCTACGCAGAGGCAGATATCGACTTCCTCGATAAGGAACTGGGGCGGATAACCCGGGAAGAACAGGAAGTCCTGGACAAGCTGCAGGCCATTTCGGCTTACCGCAACACCTTTTTCCACCTTTTAGTGATCATCCGCAAGTACTCTGCCATCAGGAGAGAAGGCCAGAAGAAAAAGCTGGAAGATGAGATCATGGGCTCGCCGCTGCTTCAGGACTATGGCCGCGCCAACTCCCATACGGCCCGGGTGATCTATCAGCGGATTTATTCGATCTACTATTTTGCCATTTCCGACCGTGAGAACTTTTACCTCAGGAACAAGGAACTGATCGCGCTCATGGAATCGGCGCCTCATCTTTTGAAGGAAGACGTTTCAGAATACATCTCTGCATTGAGCAACCTGATAAGGAGCTGCGGAGAACTCGGGAAAATAGAGGAGATGGAGGCCAACCTGGAAAAGCTGTACCGGGTGCCTACCAACAGCCTGGACGATGAGCTGAAGGTCCACCGGCAATATTATCAGGCCAAGCTTTCCCTCTGCCTGCAGCAGGGCGAGTTTGACGAAGGGGTGCGCATCCTCAACCGGCACCTTAGAGAGCGCAGGCGGTTTGATCAAAGCCTGTTTGAGACCCACACCTTTTACTATATCTACTTTTATATCACTTTCACGGCAGGGGAGTACAGCCGGGCGCTGGACTTTCTCAACCAGTGGCTCAGCCTTCCCAGCACAGTAGAACGGCAGGACCTCCAAAGCATGTCCCGCATCCTTAACCTGATGGTCCACTACGAACTGGGCAACTACGAACTGCTCGAATCGCTGATCCGGTCCACCTACCGTTTCCTCAAAAAACGCAATGAGTTGGAAGACCTGGAGCGCAAGACGATCAGCCTGATCAAGAAACTGGTGGAGACGGCTTCCAGAAACACGTTAAGAGAAGCCTTCGCCGCATTCAAGCAAGAATTCGAGGACCTATCTCAGCAGGCCGGCAATCCATGGTTTTTCACCAGCGCGGTGCTGGCCTGGTTTGAGAGCAAGATCGAAAGGCGGCCTTTCAAGGAAATCCTCCGGGAAGCATTCAGCGGGCAATCCGGGAAGAATTAACCCCGCTTGTGCCTGCGGATAAATATCTCCGGGCTTGGGTTGCTGTCTTCCGTATCCCTGCCGTCTCCCTGGTTGTTCCGGATGTCTATGGTTTCCCAAACGAAAGAACCTACGAAGCCGGCGCCGGAGGGCCCGAATTTATACCCCCCTTTTACTGCCTTTGGGGCCTGCTCATCCATTTTGGCGCCCTCAAATTGATCCATTGTGAGTTTTTTTCTAGCCATAACACTTCCTTTTAAGATAAAAATAAAATGGGCAACTTAAAGATAGGCTGTCGATAGTTATATGGACAAGCCTAAAAAATACAAAAATCAGTTTTCTGATACGGTAATTTGATAGGGGGGTGTTTTGCGGTCAGTGCAAATTACAGTATTTATGGCAAAGGCTCAAAAAAAGGAAGGCGGACTGCGCACTTCTGTCAGGAGGAAAACAGATCGCCGATGGCCTGCCAGGTGAGTTCGGCTTCGAATCCCCGGCCGACGGCATATCGGGCCAGCTTGTTGTTGCGATTGAAGGGGCCTTCTTCCGGAAGGGTTTCGGCCTTTTTCAGGAGGAGGGTTTCCAGTGTTCGGCGGTAATCCCGCTCGTCGATCTCTTCCAGCGCCTTGCGGATGCAGTAGCCGGAGATATTGCGTTGCTTCAGCTCCTGCAGTATGCGGTTTCTGCCCCATTGTTTGATGCGGAACTTGCCACGGGCAAAAGAGCGGGCAAAGCGCTCTTCATTGAGGAAATTCTCCTCGATGAGCCGCAGGATGATCTCCTCCAGCCAGTCGCCGTAGACCCCCATATCCAGCAACCGGGAACGCACCTCCTGGTGGCAGCGGTCCTGGTAAGCGCAGTAGCGCTGCATCTTCGCCAGGGCATCTTCTTTGGTAACCCAGTCTCCCATTGATGCAGAAAATTTTGATATTGTTTTTTGAAAAACGTGCCTTTTACCGATTTTACCGTCAAAATAAAAAATCCCGCAATTTTTCAATCAAAACAAAACACACACTATTATGGATTTTAATACCATTCTGGAACAGCTGCAATCCTTTATAGTCGCCTACGGCTTGAAGATCATCGGCGCGATCCTCACCCTCATCATCGGTTTCTGGGTGATCGGCTGGATCAGCAGAATTGTGAACAATACGATGGAGAAGCGGGGGTTTGACGCCACCATCCGGCCCTTCCTTGGCTCCCTGGTCAGTGTGGGCCTGAAAATCCTGCTGCTGCTCAGCGTGGCCAGCATGTTCGGCATCGAAACGACTTCCTTCATCGCTATTTTCAGCGCTCTGGCCTTCGCCATTGGCCTGGCCCTGCAGGGCAGCCTCGGCCACTTTGCCAGCGGCGTGCTGCTACTCGTCTTCAAGCCTTACAAGGTTGGGGACCTGGTGACGATCGGCGGCGGAAACACGGGCACGGTCGAGGGCATTCAGGTATTCAATACGGTACTGAAAACCCTGGACAACAAGCGCATCTTCATCCCCAACGGCGTCGTCACCAGCAATGTTATCACCAACATCTCCGGGCAGGGCATCATCGGCGTCGAACTCACCTTCGGCATCAGCTACCGCGACAGCATCGACAAGGCTCGCGAGGCCATCCTCAAGGTCGGCAAAGAATGCCCCTGGATACTGGACGAGCCGGCGCAGGCAGTGGTGGTGGCTCCCTGGGGCGGCAGCTCCATCAACCTGGCCAGCCGCCCCTTCTGCAAAAGCGAGCACTACTGGGACACTTACTTCTATATGCACGAGCATGTGAAAAAAGAGTTCGACCGCGTGGGTATCAGCATTCCTTTTCCGCAGATGGATGTCCACCTGGATAAGCTTAATTAATGACAGGATCAGACAGGATTGACAGGACAGGCGTACCATCGGTTGCGCCGCCAGGGGCAAGCTGTCAATCCTGTTTGTTAATCCTGCCTATAACCTGTAAATCCTGCCCCCTTCCTGAACATATCCCGGCCTATCTTTCATCCTTTTTATACCGCTCTGTCCGCTCATCCCGGATGATGCCTTTCCAGTTCAATCCGAAGCCGAAATCGTAAGCATTGCCTTCCGAGTCGGCGTGAACCTCCATGTCGAAGGGTACGTCTTCCATCTGTTTTTCCACCGTCGCCATATTCGCGGGCATCTGAAGCGGCAGCAGGCCGGAGGGTTCTGTTTTTCCGGAGATAATGTCCAGTATGGCCTGATCCTGCACCCCGAAATTGATGAGAAGGGCGTCGATCTCCTTTTCAAAGGCCTCCACCACTGCCGGATTGTTCATTTTCAGCACTACGATGACCGGTTTGTCGCCCATCTCTTCCCTGGTTTTCAGCACCAGTTCCAGGTCGGTAACGTTCCTTGCGGTGACGGTTTTGCCCTTGTATGTCCGGTTCAGCACATCCCCTTCCCGCGGGTCGCCGGCCAGGCTGGGGTCCCGGGCTTCCGTGGCGGTGTAGGCTGCATATTGCAGGCTGATAGGCAGAAAGCCGTTCCCTCCGCTTTTGGCGTCCTCTTCGCTGTAGCCGGCTGTGCGTCCATTGTCCGGATCCTCAATTACTACCAGGGCAAGATCGGCAGCTTTGGGGTCGGTGGTGACGTTGAAGTACTTTTGGGCCAGTTCGACGTTGATAGGCCTCTCCCGTTTTTCCGGCGAGCCGGGGCCGAAAAAGCCCTGAGTGGCGGGAAAGTAACGCTCGGGGATATACACCGTTTGTTCCTTTTTCGCCGGCAACACCCCGCCCTTGTTTTTCAACAGTACGATCGACTTCAGCTGGGCTTCATAGCCCGCAGCCATAAAATCGGCATTGCCCACCAGCGCCTTCGTCTCGGCGGCATCCAGGTAGGGGTTCTCAAAAAGGCCCACGCGGAAGATATTTTTCAGCAGACGAACGGCCGATTTTTCGAAGCGGGCGCGCATGAATTCCCCGCCGGATTCCTCCACCCCCATCTGATAGGCCGCGAGAACGGGCCCTGCGTCGTTATTTCCTCCAAACTGGTCGCATCCTGCCATTAATATCCTGTAGTGGCGCTCAGCTACGGTAAGGCTTTCCACGCCCCAGGGCGCCTGGCCGAAGGCCGCCATGCCTCCGTCGGGCCGGGTAACGCCCCAGTCGGTACACACTACACCGTCGTATCCATATTTTTCGCGAAGCAGTTCGGTGATGAAATACTTGCTGAAAGCATTGCCCACGTTTTCGCCCGATGGGTCCTGATTGAAGGAAATGGTGTAATACGGCATGACGGCGGCAGCCATGCCCGTTCCGCCCTCCAGGGCGAAAGCGCCTTCGAGGAAGGGTTTCAGGTGGGCCTGGAGGTTGTCGCCCGGAAAAACCGCAAACTTGCCGAAACCGTAGTGGGCGTCCCGGCCGCCTTCTCCGCTGCCTCCTCCCGGCCAGTGCTTAACCATGGCGTTGACGCTTTCGTACCCCCAGCCGGAGGCAATCTCCTTTGCTCCGGAAGAAGTTTGAAAGCCATCTACATACGCGCGGGCCATATCGGTGGAAAGTTCGGGGCTGGGGCCGAAGGTACCGCTGAAGCGATACCAGCGCGGGTCGGTGGCCAGGTCTACCTGTGGCGACAGGGCAGTTGCGATACCCAGGGCGCGGTATTCTTTAGAGGCAATCTCCCCGAATTTGCGCACCAGAGCAGGGTCAAAACTCGCGGCCAGGCCTATGGAACCGGGCCAACGGGAGATATCGCCGCCGGCGCCCAGCACGTATTCTTCATCCGCCGCAGCTTCGTGGCGGGGGTCCGAGCTGTTGTTGGCCGGTATGCCCAGGCCAATGCCTTCTACCAGGGCCTGCACGTTATTGTTCCAAACAGCTGCTACTTCCGGGCTTTCTACTGAAGTGATCAGCACATGCCTCAGGTTGTCTTCAGTGAGGAATTTTTTTTGCTGGTCGGTCAGGCCCGAGGCTTTGGCCCCGCTTTCCTCAAAGGCCTTGCCGTCATAGGTGTCTCCTCCCCTGAACCCGCCGCCGGGTATGCGCTGGTGGGCGCTATAGAGCATGAGCCCGGCAATTTGTTCCTTCGACATTTTCGAGGCCAGGTCGGCGGCGCGCTCTGCGGCAGGCAGGCGCCAGTCTTCGTATTTGTCCAGCTCCCCGTTTTTATTCAGGTCCTTGAACCCGTAACGGCCCACAGTGAGAATGGTAACGCCCGATCCGGGGGAATAACCCAGGGTGGGGCCGCCTTCGTTGATCACAAGGGTGAAGCCATCTTTTGGGGCTTCGCTCCATTTGGGGCCGCAGCTGGTTACGGACAGGGCAAGGAGCAGAATGGAAGGAAGGAGGATTGGAGAATTTGCGAGTGGATTGCCTGACATGGTATTTTTTGATAAAATTAGCAAAATCGTTTTGCATTGACCAGCTTCTTTATTTTACAAAAATTCCCTATACCCTGCCCCTTCCAAACATCCTCTCATTGTTTGATGCGATGCCTGTATTTTCAACAAGGTTTTACTACTTTGGCAGTAAAACTTATCGCATCGCCCTATGAATAACCAGTGGCTTTGCAAACAAGCGTGTTATGCTTAAAAAAATAATGATCCTCGCCTGTACTGCCCTCTTCCTTCTGTCCTGCAGCCAGAGGGTGGCGATAGAGCGCGCCGCCTGCCTTCCTGCCGGGCCCGGCAACCACTATTACCCGGGCAACCGGCGCCCCCTGGCGCCTACGCCACTATACAAGCTACCCATCGGCGCCATCCGGGCGGAGGGCTGGCTGAGGAAGCAACTGGAACTGTCGGCTGCCGGCATGACGGGCAGGTTGGACGAGCTGAGCCCTTTCCTGAAAAAGGAAGGCAACGCCTGGCTCAACCCGGAAGGAGAAGGCCACAGCCCCTGGGAAGAAGCCCCATACTGGCTGCGTGGTTTTACCAACCTGGCCTATACATTGCCGGACAGCGCCATGATCAGCGAGGCCCGCCTGTGGCTGGAAGCGGCCATGCGCAGCCAGAGAGCTAACGGTTACTTTGGTACGGCGGCCAACTACGGAGGGCCGGCGGAAGGCATCCCCGATTTCTGGCCCAATATGGTGATGATCGGTGCGCTGAAAGCCCATTATGAGGCCAGCGGCGATGAACGGGTGGCCGGCCTGCTCAGCCGTTACTTCCAATGGCAGCAGAGCATTCCGGACAGCCTTTTCCTCAAATCCTACTGGCAGTTCCATCGCGGGGGCGACAACCTGGCCAGCGTGTACTGGCTCTACAACCACACTGGCGACACCTCCCTGCTTACCCTTGCCCGCAAAATCCACCGCAATACCGCCGATTATGTTTCCGGCGTCCCCGGCTGGCACAATGTGAATTTCGCGCAGGCCTTCCGGGAGCCGGCCACCTATTTTCAGCAGACGAAGGACTCTGCCCACCTGCTGGCCACCTATCGCAACATCCAGTTGATGGATAGCCTTTATGGCCAGGCGCCCGGCGGCATGTGGTGCGGCGACGAAGACAGCCACCCCGATCTGACCGATCCCCGGCAGGCAATCGAAACCTGCGGCATGGTGGAGATGATGTACTCCTGCGAGGAACTGCTGCGCCTCACCGGCGACGCCGCCTGGGCGGAGCGTTGCGAAGCTGTGGCCTTCAACTCACTGCCTGCCAGCATGACGACCGACTTCCGGGCGCTGCGCTATATGACCGCCCCCAACATGGCCCTCTCGGACGGGGCCAACAAATGCCCTGGCATCTATAATCCCGGGGCCATGATGAATATGGACCCCTATGGCCACCGCTGCTGCCAGCACAACCATGGCCACGGCTGGCCTTATTACGCCCAACACCTATGGATGGCCACTGCAGACAACGGGCTGCTGCTCGCCCTGCCCGGCGCCTCCGCTGTGGAAGCATGGGTGGGGGACAGCGTGAAGGCACATATTCAGGCAATTACCTACTATCCCTTTTCCGAACAGATCAGGCTGATCGTCAATCCGGAGAAGGCAGCTGCTTTTCCTTTATACCTTCGTATCCCGTCATGGTGTACAGCCCCGGAAGTACGCCTCAACGGCAGGCAATTGCCTGTCGCCCCAAGCGGGGGCGCCTACCTGAGGCTGCACCGTACATGGCGCCCGGGCGATGAACTGTTGTACACCCTGCCCATGGCCATAAGCGTAAAACACTGGCCGAGGAACAAAGGCGCCGCCACCATTCAGCGTGGCCCCCTCGCCTATTCCCTGCAGATCGAAGAGGCCTACGAGCGCAACGGCGGTACTGACGAATGGCCGGCCTACAACATTCGCGCCGCCTCGCCCTGGAACTACGGCCTTTCCCGGCTGGCCCCGGAAAGCATAACCCTTATCGAAAATATCTGGCCGGCCGACGGCCAGCCCTGGACGTCAAAGGACAGCCCTCTGGCGCTGCTGGCCTACGGGCGGCGCATTCCCCAATGGACGCTGGACCGCTACGGGCTGGTGGATACCCTGCAGCAAAGCCCCATCCGTTCCGGTGAACCCGAAGAGCAGTTTCGCCTCATCCCCATGGGCAGCGCCCGCCTGCGGATCACCGCTTTTCCGGTGACAGGGCAAGGTGAAGGCGCCAGGGAGTGGAAGCCCCAGGCCCTCAGGAGCACCGTGCAGACTGCCTATTATTATCGCCCGGGCGCCCTTGCTTCCGGGGCGCCCAGGTGGATCGAGGAAATAGAGCCCGATCTTTCTACCCCTGTCTTCTGCTGGTGGCCTCGCCTGGGTACTCAGGAATGGGTGATGGAAGAATTTCCGGAACCCCGGGCCGTGAGCGAGCTTGCCGTTTTCTGGTTTTACGCCTGGGCAGAAGAGGTGAGCCTGCCGGAAAGCTGGAAAGTACAGTACCTCCACGAAGACGAATGGAAAGATGTCGAAGTGGCCCGGCAGGACGAGATGCTGAAGCACGATTTCAACCGCACCCGTTTCCAGCCGGTGCAGACGAAGGCCATCCGCGCCCTGGTACAACTGAAGGAGGGCAAAACCGCGGGGATTATGGGATGGGAGGTGCGTTGAGGTTGAGAGCATCTTTTATCACTTCAATATGGCGCTACCCACTGCGCACTCCAGGCAGCGCTTTTTATCGCAATATTCATTTTTCAGCTGCAACAGGGCCTGCGTCTGAAAAGCAGAATCGGCATCGGCGCCTATGCTTTTCCAGCGGCGGATGACCACATTCGATTCCGGGCGGGTAGCCGCCAGCAGTTCCAGCGCTCTTTCCTGGAATTTTTCTTCTCCCCTGTGTTGCCCGTAAAGGAAAAGGAAGGGGGCGATGGTATTGATGAACAGCAGATGGATAGTATCCCGGCCCAGGGCTTTTCGCTTTTTATCCGATGTTTTATCGAAGGTGTAATGCGTCCACCAGTAATTCGACAGCTTCACCTCGAAGACATTTTCCACTTCCGTCATGGTGCGGGCGGCCATCACCTTACTGAAAAGGTTATCGGATTGGAAGAGCAAGGTACTCAGCTGAGCGATGCGCAGAGTCGGGAAGTTGGCGGGCCGCAGTCGCATAAATTTCCAGCTTTGGGGCGGCAGGGGGTGGAGTCTGAATTTACGGCGCTGGAACTGGTATTCCTTTTGCAACTGCCGGGGGTATTCTTCCTCGAAGGGTCCGGCAAGCAGGCCGGACTGGCCGAACAGCAGGGCTTCCATCTGGAAGAGGCTGTGCCGGTGTTTGCGCAGCAGGAGCAGTGGGCAGCGCTGCGCCAGCATCATGAACGGCTCGCTGTTGACCCTGGCGCCGAAGCCGCGGGCCAGGAACTGGTAGAAGGTCTCCTCCCAGTCCTCTTTGTTGGCCTCCAGTTGCCGGGCAATGGAGGCGGCCTTTTCCTCCAGGCGTTCGGCGGCCAGGCGTTCCAGCCATAGGCTGCGCGTCAGCTGGCTGACGGCGGAGAACTGCGGTTCACAGGCGATCCAGTCTTCATTGTTCAGCAGTTTCAGGTAGCGGGCAGCCAGTTTTGGCGGCAGGCGCTTTTTCATCTCCAGGCAGGGAATGCGCTCCCCCCTGGCGTGGTGAACCGGCATATCTTCCTCCAGGACGACGTGCAGGATCACGTTGTCGTATGCCCGGTCTTCCTGGTGGCGATGCTGCAGCCAGCCGGAAGCCTTGAGGTGCATCTCCACATTGCCCGCCCAGAGGGTATCGCCAATGCGGATGCGGGCGTTGAGGAAATCGGGGCCGGCATGCGTATTATAAGTGCCGGGATGAAGAATCTCAATGGGTTGCCCGGCAGTAGACTGCAGGGCAGTGCGGTCAAAACGTTGCAGCCGCCAGGCGTAGTGCAATAAGTCTTCTTTCATGTCGCGCGGTTTTGGGTATTGGAAACATGGTGTTGGCCTTTTCCTTTCTTGCGCGCGAAATGGGTTGTGATTGTAAGGCGGGTTGGTTTACTCTTAATATGCGTAAGCACAAATATGCAACAAAATCACAAGAAAACAAAATTATTGTTTCAATTTTTTTGTTTCAACCCTTTGGCCATATCCGCTCATACACCTCAAAAACATAGTGAAAGGCATTCTTCTCATCCGGTTCATGGCTTTCGGCGAAGGCCAGGCGCCATTCCTTTTCAGGCAGTTCGGGGAAGAACACCTCGCCGTCCTCCACTGCCGTTTCTACGCGGGTAAGGTAGACGCGGTCCCAAAAGGGCATGCTTTGGCGGTATATCTCTCCGCCGCCAATGATGAAGGCTTCCGTTTCACCGTTTTCATAGGCTAAAGAGAGGGCTTCCTCCACGGAAGAGGCGATGAGGCAGTTGGACGCGATGAAAAAGGGGTTGCGCGTGACGATGATGTTGGTGCGTTTAGGCAGAGGGTGGCCGATGGACTCGAAGGTACGGCGGCCCATGATGATGTGGTGGTTGAGGGTTCTGCGTTTAAAATATACCAGGTCGGCAGGCAGGCGCCAGGGAATGTCGCCGTCTTTGCCAATGACGTTGTTATTACCTACTGCCGCTATAGCGGAAACGGTCATTTTTTCTCGGTTTTGGCCGGCTGTATAAATGCCTTATAATATTCAGCGCTATTAAGGCGTCACATCCGGCATCAGATTGGTTTCCAGGATGCGCTGTTCCAGCCATTTCCTGCTTTCGTCGATATTGCCCCGGATCAGTTTTTCTATCATCAGGCTGGCGATCGGAGCGGCGAAGGTTCCGCCGAAACCGGCGTTTTCCACATAGACGGCGATGGCGATCTTTGGGTTGTCTTTGGGGGCGAAGGCAAAGAAAATGGAGTGGTCTTCACCATGGGGGTTTTCCGCTGTTCCGGTTTTGCCGCAGACCGGAATGCCCGGTATGGCAGCCGAGCGGGCCGTACCGGCCTGTACGACCTTTTCCATGCCGTTGACGACCAGTTCGAAGTGTTCCTTTCTGATATCCACCTGGTGTTTTTCCTTGAACCTGGCGGGAAGGAATATCCCGTCGGCCTCCTTATCCCGGGCCAGGTGAGGCGTATAATAGTGGCCCCGGTTGGCAATGATGGCGGCAGCATTGGCCATCTGCAGGTTGGTCAGCAGCATCTCGCCCTGGCCGATGCCCAGGGAGCGAATCCATATCGAGTTCCATTTCTGGCCGGCCTGCTGGCGGTTGAAGTAATCGTCATAGAATTTTGAGGTAGGATAAAAGCCCTTCTTTTCCCGCGGCAGGTCAATACCCAGTTGCTGGTAGAGGCCAAACTGATGGAGGTAATGGGTAAAAGTATCCAGCCCTTTCTGGGGGTTATAGAAGTTGTTCTTCCCATCGACGATCTCCCGGAAGACCGTAACGAAGTAAGCATTGCAGGAGTTCTGAATGGCACTCTCTACGCTGGTGCAGGTGGAGTGCCCGTGGCAACCGGTGAGTCGCGCGCCGTTAAGGTAATAACCCCCGGAGCAGGGAACGGCCCGGTTGGGTTGGAGCGCGCCCGTCTGCAGGCCGATCAGGGCGACGATGGGCTTAAAGAGGGAACCTGGGGGGTACTGTGCCATGATTGACCGGTCGAACAGGGGGTTATTGGGGTTTTGCAGCAGCCGGGCGTAAGCTTCGCCGCGGTCGCGGTCGATGGCGAGTTCATTAGGGTCATAAGCGGGAGTACTCACCATGGCCAGCACCTCGCCGGTGGCAGGTTCAATAGCGACGATGCTGCCGATCTTATTTTGCATCAGCCGCTCGCCGTAGGCCTGCAACTCCAGGTCGATCGTAGTGTGGAGATCCTTACCCGAGATTGGAGGAATATCCAGGCTGCCGTTTTTGTAGGCCTCCACCTCCCTGCCCAGGTTGTCCTTCAGAACAAAGCTAACCCCTTTTTTACCTCTGAGTTCTGTTTCGTAATACAGTTCCAGCCCACTGGCGCCGATATAGTCGCCAGGGATGTATTCTTCCTTGGAATTGTCGACCTCCTCCCGGTTGACCTCCCGGATGTAGCCCAGCAGGTGAGCGGCATTCGGGTGGGGATAGCCCCGTACATGCCGGAGTACCGGCCGGAAGCCGGGGAACTGATAGAGCCGCTCCTGGAGCGGGGCGAAATCCTCGGCCGAGATTTTGGTCAGGAAGGGAAAGGGCACGGAGCGGGAGTAGCGGGGGTCGCGCCAGTCTTTATCCAGGGTATTGTCGTAGTATTCTTTTTTAATGCCCAGCAATGTGAAGAAGATCGCCGTATCCATTTTCGGGCCAATCTGATTATAGGTCGCCATGAGGTCATAGGCCGGATCGTTGTAGACCAGTATCCTGCCATGCCGGTCATAGATGGTGCCGCGGGCCGGATAGACGATCTGTTTGTCGATGGCCGTTGCATCGGCCTTTGACTGGTAGGTAGGGTCCAGCACCTGCAGTTGCAGCGCCCGAAGGATGAGCACCCCTGCCGTGACAGCGAAGAATAACCGTATAATAAGTTGCCGTTGCCGGTTCTGGTCTGACACTGTTAAACAAATTTTTTTTAATCCAGAGGATCAAAGATAGCCATTACGATGATAATAAAAATCATGGACAAAGGAAAGCTGAAAAGCGTTTTTATTATAATATCCTTAATATAATAAGGCGAAAAGGCATCCAGGCTGTAGTACAACAGCAGGTGGAACGTCAAAAGAGTGCTGGCATAGGCCAGGAACCACCGCCGGCCCATTCTCTTTTTGGTAGGGCTGTGGTTGACGTTGTAGCCGTCGCGTGGTTCCAGCCATTTGAGGGGCAGTGGCCGCACATAAGCCAGCAGTACGCTGGCGCCTGCATGGACGCCCCAGGAATCGTAGGCGGCGTCAACCATGATGCCCATGGCGAAAGCAGACAGCAGGGCGGTAGGCACCGGAGTCCGCAGGGGCAGTAATATAATAAAAAGCGGATAGGCGATAAAATTGACAAAAACCTGCCCTTCCCAGCCAAAAGAAATGGGTTTAAGGATCAGTACCTGAAGAATGAACAAACCAATGAAGCGGACAATATTTATGGGCAGGGCGTTAGTCATTGGCAGCCTGGTCTAGTTTTTCATGCTCCTCATAGAAGAGGTTTTCGACGACGTAAACATACTTCACCCTGGACAGGTCATTGAACAACCTTACCTGTATGTCAAAAAAGTTGTTGCCCGGAGCATTATTCTTGCTTTCGATAACCCCTATGGGGATGCCCGGGGGAAAAATCTGGCCGAAACTGTTGGTCTCGACGGTATCTCCCTCGACGAATTTTGCATGGCGGGGAATGGCGTTCAGCTGCAGGAGCATAGGGTCTTTGCCATCCCAGCTGAGGGCGCCGAAATAATTACTGCCCCGGATTGCGGCATTGATGCGCGACTGGCTATGCAGGATAGACATCACCTGGCTGAAGTGCCTGGTCGTATTGCGGACGATCCCGACGACCCCGTCGTCACTGATGACTCCCCTGGGCGCTTTGATGCCGTGGCTGCTCCCGCGGTCCAGCCGGAGCATATTATTATGGCTGATGATGGAGTTGCTGATGACATTAGCCCCGATGAAGGTATAGAGTTGTTCTGTGGAATCCTTCTTTACCGTAGCGCTATCCCGGGATACGACGTTGGAATAGCGGGCTTTTTCCAGTTCTTCCATGAGCCTGATGTTCTTGGCCTGCAGCTTGAGCACTTCATTTTTCAGCCCCCAGTAATCCTTGAGCCGGTCGGAAGTTTCGTCGATGTATGCCGTAAACAGCCCCCAGGAGTTCGAAGCGATCTCCGCCTGCCGGTGGTTAAACTGTACGATCATAATAATGGATACGGCCTCCAGCAACAGGAAAAGCAGGAAGCCGCCATAAGCCGCAAATAACTGAAAAAGGCCCCGCATGGCGGAGAGGGTTTACATTCGAAAACTAAATATTAAACGCTCCTTCTGTCGATGAGGAAAGAGAAGCGGTCTGTGTTCTTCAGGGCGATGCCGGTGCCTCGCACCACGGCCCGCAGGGGGTCTTCAGCGATGTGTACCTTGAGCTTTGTCTTTTGAGCGATGCGTTTGTCGAGCCCCCGGAGCAGGGCGCCGCCGCCGGTCAGGTATATTCCCGTACGATAAATATCGGATGCCAGTTCCGGGGGTGTGGTTTCCAGCGCTTTGAGGATGGCGTCTTCGACCTTGGAGATGGATTTGTCCAGCGAATGGGCGATCTCACTGTAAGAGATTTTGATCTGTTTGGGAATGCCGGTCATCAGGTCGCGGCCGTTGACGGCATAGTCTTCCGGCGGAGTGTCCAGTTCGTGGAGGGCCGAGCCAACGTGTATCTTGATCTGTTCGGCCGTACGCTCGCCGATCAGGATGTTATGCTGCCGCTTCATATAGCTCATGATATCGTTGGTAAACTCATCGCCGGCGATGCGCAGGGACTGGTCGCAAACGATGCCGGACAGAGCGATCACGGCGATCTCCGTCGTCCCCCCCCCGATATCGATGATCATATTGCCCACGGGCTCTTCCACGTCCAGGCCGATGCCCAGCGCGGCGGCCATGGGCTCATGGATGAGGTAAGTCTCCTTGGAATCGACATGGTCGGCGGAATCGAAGACGGCGCGTTTTTCCACTTCCGTAATACCGGAAGGGATACAGATAACCATTTTCATGTGAGAAAAGAAGCGGCGGCGGCGGCCGATCATGTTGATCATGCCTTCGATCATGCTTTCGGCGGCCTGAAAATCAGCGATCACTCCATCCTTAAGCGGGCGGACCGTCTTTATGTTTTCGTGGGTCTTTTCGTGCATCTGCATCGCCTTATTGCCAACGGCGATAGTCTCCCCCGTGCGCCGGTTGATGGCGACAATAGAAGGCTCGTCAACAACGATCTGCCCGTCCTGTATGATCAGGGTATTTGCAGTACCCAGGTCGATGGCAAGTTCTTGGGTAAAAA
This sequence comes from uncultured Phaeodactylibacter sp., assembly GCA_964488965.1. Lineage (GTDB taxonomy): Bacteria > Bacteroidota > Bacteroidia > Chitinophagales > Saprospiraceae > JACJXW01. Next base: position 38,076 of record CAZAXA010000002.1, read on the forward strand.
AGCTAAACAGTTTCATTAAAGCTGTTCTCAGATTTTTTGATAAACATACTTAGTTACAGGGGTTCTTGTGGACGCTGAAATTAGCAATTTTTTCCCTTTTAGCCACCTTCAAAGAAGCCTAAAAAAAATCCACCCTCTTTGAAGATAGCTTTTCTGGCCAGGGATATTTGTATGTATATAAACGCAAATTTCAAAACATCGCGCAAAACAACGCAAATTTTGTGGAAAAAGGAAATAAACCCTTCAAGATTAATATGAACAGGGGTTTGTTGCGGATTTACGGATGGATTTACACTCCCACCACCACTTCCCACATATCTTCGCGGCGGAGGTAGCGTTGTGCCAGTTGCTGCAGTTCATCGGCGGTGATGGCGCGCACCTTTTCCGTCAGCCGCTCGAAGTAAGACGGAGGCAGGCCTTCCGTCACCTGGGTGCGGACCACGTCCGACACATTGAAGGGCCCGTCGAGCATGGCCAGGAAATTCCCCATGAGGTAATTGCGCACCATGGCCAGTTCTTCGTCATCGGCAGGTTCTTCCTGCAGGCGGCTCATTTCGAAGTAGATTTGCCGCAGGGTATCTTCCACGAACTCGTTACCTACTTCCGTGCCCACGTAGAAACAGCCATCGAACTGCATGGGATCCAATGTGGAATATATATTATAGGTATAGCCCTTTTCTTCCCGGATGTTGGCCATCAGCCGGGAGCTGAAATACCCTCCCAGGATGGTATTGAGTACGTACATGCCCATATAATCCTCGTGATGCCGGTTGAACAGGCGCCTGCCGATGCGGATGGCGGCCTGCACCGTATCCGGCCGTTCTATTTTCACCGGCTGCGGGGGCTGCTGGCCGAGCTGTAGCGCCGCCTGTGCTGCTTCTCCGGGCGCTATGCCCCGGCTCAGGCGTTCGTTGACCATCGCTATGATATCGGGAGTGGACCTGCCGCTGATAAAAGCCACACAGTTCCTGTTGTTGAACAGGCGGGCGAAGTGCTCCGCCAGGTCATCCCGCCGGAGGGCGGCGTAGGTCTCCGGGTAGCTGTTGTAGCCGTAGGGGTGCATTTCGCCGAAGATGAGCTCCGTGATCTTCCGGTAGGCCAGGATGTCGTTCTTTGCCAGGTCGACCTCCAGCCGGCGCTGGTTGCGCTTGATAAAGGCATTCAGTTCCGTTTCGGGGAAAGTGGGCGCTGCCAGCATGTCTTCCAGTATGGGCAGCGCCTTGTCGAAGTGCTTGCTCAGGCTGTACAGGACGACGCTGGCCGTGTCCATATTGGCCGGCAGGCCGAGGCTGCAGCCGTAAAAGTCGAGCTCCTCGGCGATCTGTTTGGCCGGGTAGTTCCGGCTGCCTTCCTTGAGCAGGCCCGCGCAGGCCCGCGCCGCCAGTTGCTTTTTCTCATAGGGGCGCCCGGCCTGGAAAACGATCTCCAGCTTGACGACCTCCTGAGTACCCATCTTTATCTCGTAGAGCGGTATCCCGTTATCCAGCGTGTGGAGCCCGATATCGGGCAGCCTGAGGCTCGAAATGCCCCTGATCGGGGGAGGCGTGCTTCGGTTTGGCATTGGCGCTGTGTTTTTGTTCAAGGTTCGGGGTTCACAGGGTTCGGAACTTCAATTTTATCCCGTCGCGGGCAAACGCCGGGCCAATAATACGCGTTTTCAGAGCAAATAGTTTGAACAGGGCCGTATCTTTCTTAAAGTATCCACAGGCTGTGGATTATTCATGCTGATAAAGTCTCGGAGAAAGACTATTTTTGTGAATTGTTGAAATTATCGAACCCTACCAGAAAACTATGAAATTCAGCGTCTCTTCCACTGAATTGCTCAGGCACCTCCAGATCGCGGGCGGCGCGATTGCTTCCAATTCCGTGCTCCCTATCCTGGAGGATTTCCTGTTCACTATTGACAATAATAAACTGAAAATAGCGGCTTCCGACCTGGAAATCTCCATTACCACCGAAATCGAAGTAATGGCCGATACCGACGGCTCCATCGCCGTGCCGGCCAAAATCCTGCTGGAGACCCTCAAGGCCCTGCCGCAGCAGCCGATCACCTTCACCGTCAATACGGATACCTACGGCATCGAGATCACCTCCGCCTACGGTAAGTACAAGCTGGCGGGCAGCAACCCGGACGACTTCCCCAGGATTCCCGCTCCGGAACCGGAAGATGACAAGTTGGCCATCTCCGCCCATGCCCTTTCGCGCGGCGTGTCCAAGACCATCTTCGCCGCCAGTAACGACGAATTGCGCCCCGCTATGACCGGCGTCTACTTTCAGGTCGATTTCAGCAAGCTCATCCTGGTAGCCACCGATGCGCACAAACTGGTGAAATATACCTTCCAGGATGTGAGCAGCGAAGTGTCCACTTCCTTCATCGTCCCCAAAAAGGCGCTCAACCTGCTCAAGGGTATCCTGCCGGAAAATGAAGAAGTACGGCTGTCGTTCAACAACTCCAACGCCTTTTTCTCTTTCGGCAATACCGAACTGGTATGCCGCCTGATCGACCACCGGTACCCGGACTATAATGCCGTCATCCCGGTCGACAATCCCAATACGCTGATCATGGACAGGGCGGACTT
>CAZAXA010000003.1:0-38924 GCA_964488965.1 uncultured Phaeodactylibacter sp.
CGAGAAGCCCAATGGCGATCCGGCCAGCGATCCCAGCGACGACCCCGACGACCCCACCGATGACGACCCGGATATGGACGGCGAGCCCGACGACCCCACGGTTTCCAGCCTGGAACAGGGGCCGGTCGTGACGGTCCGCCTGGTCAATCCTACCTATGATTGCGGTACCGAAACTTACTGCCTGGATGTCGAGTACATTTCCGATACACCCGGCCAGGAGCTCTTCGGTTCCAATGTCCGTTTCTTCTATGACGACAGTGAGCTGCAGTTTGTCGGCTTCAGCGACTTCCAGGGCGGATACGGCACGGCCATGCCCGACCCGGCGGAGATCGTTACTTTCAATCCCGCCCTGGGCCCTAATGGATTTACCTTCACGGGCGCTCCCGAATGGGTTAACGGCGCTATTCAGCTCAACGATCCCAATGGAGCGATCACCCTTTCCACGACGGAATGGACCAAGATCTTCCAGATCTGCTTCGACGTGGTCGATCCCAATGCTAATCTGAACAACTTCTGCCCGCCGGTCGTGTGGGATTTGGAGGAAAACGTGTACAATGGCGGCTTCATAATCGGTGATGACGGTGTAGTTATCACGGTGGTCAATCCTGACCCGCTGGAAGACTCTTCGCCCACCATCGAACAGGTACAACACCACAACTGGCAATACGACGGCATGGCCGGCCTGCCCTATGGCAATACCATCGAGTCGGCCTGTACCGTCATCCGTTGCATCGACCTTTCTCTGGACAAGCTGGTGGATAATACCACCCCGATGATCGGCAGCCAGGTAGTGTTCACCATCCGCGTGGACAACGCCGGCCCGGATGAAGCGCAGGACGTAACCGTAACCGACCAGCTTCCCGCCGGATTCACCTACTACAGCGATAACGCCGCCGGCGATTACGATCCCGGCACCGGCGTATGGACGATCGGTTCCATGCCTCCCGGCAGTACCCGGATCATGCAGATCACAGCTACTGTCAACCAGAATGGCCCTTATGTCAACCTTGCCGAGGTAAGCAATGCCACCGGCATAGACCCGGATTCTGATCCCAATAACGGAGTGGACACGGACGGCGATATGAATGTAGAAGATGACCCGGGAGACGAGGACGACGGCGACGGCGCCGGCGTCACGCCTTTGGAGAGCGCCGACCTATCCCTCATCAAAGGCGTATTGGCAAGCCCGGCAGCTACTGCCGGCTCAACCGCTACCTTCACCATTGTCGTCTCCAATGACGGCCCCAGCAATGCCAACGGTGTTGAAGTGGTGGATGTTGTGCCGAACGGATACAGCAACATTACCAACATCTCCGGAGGTGGAACGCTCAGCGGCAACACCATCACCTGGAGCGGCCTGAGCATCCCGGTAGGCGGCAGCCTTACCTTTACCTTTGACGCTACCATCGAGGCCAGTGGCGATTACATGAACCTGGCCGAGGTCACCGCCTCCGGCCTGCCCGACGTCGATTCTACGCCCGGCAACGGCGTCGACACCGACGGCGACGGCAGTGAAGACGACGACCCCGACGACGACGACGACGGCGACGGCGCTTCCATTGACCTCATCTTCCTGATCTGCCCCAACAATATCGTGGTGAACAACGACCCGGACAAGTGCGGCGCAAACGTTAACTGGGCGCCGCCTTCCTCCTCTGATAATGTAGGTACTACGGCCATACAGACGGGCGGCCTTGCCCCCGGTTCTTTCTTCCCGGTAGGCGGCCCCACGACGATCACCTATACCGCTTATGACGCCGCCGGCAACCCGGTAGCCACCTGCAGCTTCACCATTACAGTAGTGGATATGCAGTTGCCGATGATCGAATGCCCGGTGAGCTTTCTCACGGTGGGCACGAACGGCGGCGATTGTTTCTATACCGCTCAGGGGCTTGATCCCTCAGCTAAAGACAACTGCAGCCTGAGCAGCCTGACGCACGATTATGCGGCGGCGCCGAGCAACACCACCCTGGACGGGGCGGAATTCCCTCCGGGTACTTATACCATTACCTGGACAGCCACGGATGGCGCCGGCAACTCCTCCAGCTGCAGCATGCAGCTCGCCGTAGTGGACGACGATGCGCCGACGATCGCCGGTTGTCAGCCGGATATCAACATTGCGGCTGATCCTGAATCCTGTGAGGCCATTGTAACCTATGATGTGCCCACTTTCAACGACAACTGCGGCGGTACAGGCCTGCCCGGCGCTCTTGTGGAAGGCCTGTCCAGCGGCGCCGCCTTCCCGGCAGGAACGACAATTGTAACCCATGAATATACGGACGCAGCGGGCAACACCGCCAGATGCAGCTTTGAAGTGACTGTTGAAGATACGCAAATTCCTGAGATCATATGTCCGAACAACATCGTAGTCGGCGCCGATGGCGCCCTTACCGGTGGCGCCGCTACGGTTGTTTCTTTCGGGCCCTGTGGGGTGACGCTGAGCTATACACCTCCGGTGGGCGCCGACAACTGCCCGGGCGCGGAGACTGAACTCACCGGCGGCCAGGGCGGCGCTCCGAATGCGTATCAGTACGGCGGTTACTACACCGAGACCTATACCGTGGAAGATGCCGCCGGCAACCAGGCCAGCTGCAGCTTTACCATCACGGTCGAAGACCCTGTACCTCCCCAGATCACCTGCCCGCAGGACATTACGGTAAGCACCGATCCGGGTGTATGCGAAGCTGAAGTGGTGTACACCTATCCGCTGGGCACCGACAACTGCCCCGGCTACAGCATCAGCCTGACGCAGGGCCTGGCCAGCGGCGCGTCCTTCCCGCTGGGCACGACTACGGTAGAATTCACCATTACTGACGATATGGGCAATGCCGTGAGCTGTAACTTCGACGTGACAGTAGTAGACGGCGGCGCGCCCACCATCGATGTATGCCCGGCCGATCAGACTATTACTACCAGTTCTGACGGTAGCGGCGACTGCCTTGCCGAGGTTCCCGGCCTGACGGGCCAGCTGCAGGCCAGTGACAACTGTTCGGCCACCGGCAACCTGACGGTCAGCCAGTCTCCCGTTCCCGGCACGCCCTTCGGCGGCGCTCACGGCGATCAGCAGCTAGTGGTACTGACTGTTACGGACGAAGCCGGCAACAGCACTACCTGCGAGGTAACGTTGACGCTGGTGGACGACGAAACGCCCTCCATTGACTGCTCACAGATCATCACCGATCGTTCTGCTACTCCGGGCCAATGCAGCTTCACCATGCCCGGCAACGGTTTTGATCCCCTCTTCAACGACAATTGTGCTGCAACGATCACCCACAACTATGCCCCGGCGCCCGGTGTACATACCCTGGCCGGCGCTACCTTCCCGCTGGGCGTCACCTCCGTCACCTGGACGGTGGAAGATGAGAACGGGCAAACGGCAAGTTGCACCATCGACATTACCATTACCGATGATGAAGATCCCGTGGCGGTGTGCGTCCCGGGCCTGACGGTAGTGCTCGACGGCTCCGGTACGTTCCAGATCCCGGTAAGCCTGATCGGCCTGGGCAGCTGGGACAACTGCGGGCCACTGGCCAGCAAGCTCATCAGCCTGGATGGCGTCAATTTTGGCAGCGAAGTCACCGTCGACTGTGACGATACCGGCGCACCGGTAACCGTCACCCTGGAAGTCGAAGACCAGTCCGGAAATACCAGCAGATGTACCGTACCGGTAACTGTACTGGATAACGAATCCCCGGATATCTCCTGCCCGGGCAATATTTATACCACTACCGATGCCGGCTTATGCTCGGCGGTAGTGAACGGCATTGCGCCCTTCGGGCAGGACAATTGCGATTATACCATTGACTACACCCTGTCGGGCGCCACTATCGGTAGCGGTAATGGCGATGCCTCCGGCACGGCCTTCAATACCGGCGCTACGACAGTAACTTATACCATAACCGACAATAGCAATAATTCAACCATCTGCAGCTTCCTGGTACTTGTCAGTGACGATGAAGCGCCGGTGGCGGCGCAGTGCCCTGCCAGCCCGCTCACGGCTACCAGTGACGCCAACGCTTGTGGCGCTCTGGTGAGCTACCTTGATCCTCTGTTCAACGATAATTGCGATGGCGCCAACCTGAACGGGATGCTGGTAGATGGCCTGCCCAGTGGTTCTGCCTTCCCGGTAGGCACGACGACAGTAACGTATGAATACACGGATGCTGCCGGCAATACCGCCCAGTGCAGCTTTGATGTTGTTGTGGAAGACAATACAAATCCCAGTTTTGTAAGCTGCCCCACAGATATCGTGGTGCAGATCCAGAATGGCACGCCGGTGGTAACCGGCGGTTCCGCCACCATCTCCGGCTTCGGCCCCTGTGGTGTGACGCTGGCTTATCCCGCCCCGCTGGGTACCGACAACTGCCCGGGATGGGAGGTAGAACTCGTATTTGGCAGTGGCTCCGGCCCGCAGTTCTACAGCTACAACGGTACCTACAACGAATTATACCAGGTGGAAGACGCCTCCGGCAATACAGCGCAGTGTTCCTTCACCATCACGGTGGAAGACCTGACTGCTCCGGTGCTTACCTGCCCGGATGACTATACAGTGACTACTGATCCCGGCGCTTGTGAGGCAGTAGTGGACTACAGCCTGCCGTTTGCGGCAGATAACTGCCCGGGCTATACCCTTACCCATCTTTCCGGCCCGGCCTCGGGCGCGGCCTTCCCGCTGGGAACCACCACGGTGAGCTTCCAGGTGACGGACGATATGGGCAACGGCGCCACCTGCTCCTTCGACATCACGGTTGTGGACGGCGAAGCGCCTCAGATACTGGTTTGTGCTCCGAACCAGGATGTACTGTCCAGCTCTGATAGTAGCGGCGACTGCCTTGCCGAAGTGCCCGATCTGACGGGCCAGGTAGGGGCCAGCGACAACTGCACGGCCTCCGGCAGCCTCACCATAACGCAAACTCCAGTTGCGGGCACGCTCTTCGGCGGCGCCCACGAAGATGAACAAATAGTAACGATAACGGTAACGGACGCTGCGGGTAACAGCAGCAGCTGTGAAGTAGTGCTCACCCTGGTGGATGACGAAAGCCCCATGCTCGACTGCACGGCCATCCCCACGGCCCTGGGTACGGACGCCAGCTACTGTGCTCACTTCGTCGACGGCACGGGCCTCGACCCGAGCTGGTCTGACAACTGTGCTGCAACCCTGTCGCACGACTTCGCGCCGGCCCCGTCGGCCCATACGCTCAACGGCGCCCACCTGCCGGTGGGTTCAACCACGGTAGTATGGACGGTAACGGACCAGAACGGCAACAGCGGCCAATGTGTGGTAACCTACACGGTTACGGACGACGACGCGTCGCAGGCCATCTGCCAGCCGAACCTGGTCATCACCCTTGCCGGCAACGGCGAGTACGTGCTTCCGGTAACGGCGGTGAACAACGGCTCTACGGACAACTGTGGTATCGTAAGCACCACTATTAACGGCGGCAGCAGCGTAACCTTCACCTGCGCCGATGTGGGCGCGCCCATCCCGGTAACGCTGACGGTAACGGACGCAGAAGGCAACAGCTCTACCTGCACCACGCTGGTGACGGTACTGGATGTGAATGTCCCGCAGCTCAGCTGCCCGACGGACGTGGAAGTAAGCGCGGCCCCCGGCCAGTGCACGGCCGTGGTAACGGGCATAGCCCTGCAGTTTACCAATGACAACTGCCCGGCGGGTGTAAGCTACAGCCTGAGCGGCGCCACCAGCGGCAGCGGCACGGGCGACGCTTCGGGCACTACCTTCAATGCCGGCATTACGACGGTAACCTACACCTATACGGACGGCAGCGGCAACAGCGCCACCTGCTCCTTCGAGGTTATCGTAGAAGACGACGAGGCGCCGGCCCTGGACTGCTCTGCCATCAATCCTGTACGGCCGGCGGCTGCGGATGAATGCAGCTTCACGATGGGCGGCACGGGCTTCGACCCCACCTGGCCCGACAACTGCCCGGGCGGTACGCTGTACAACGACTACAATTACAGCGGCAGCCTTGCCGGGGAAACCTTCCCGGTAGGGGTGACGCAGGTCACCTGGACCGCAGTGGACGCTTCCGGCAACGAAAGCAGCTGTACCATAGATATTACGATAGAAGACACGCAGGCGCCGGTGGTGGACTGCTCCGGTATCCCCACTACTCTGACGGCTACCTTTGGGCAGTGCAGTTACGCCATCCTGGATGGTAGCTTCGGCCCATCCTATAGCGACAACTGCGATGCCGATATTATACACGATTATGCCTCTGCGCCCAACCCATGGACGCTGAACGGCGCTGTTTTATCGACAGGCCCAACGACGATCACCTGGACGGTTACCGATGAGGCGGGCAACAGTGCAGATTGCAACGTTACCATTATCGTATCAGATGGGCAATCGCCTGACTTTGTAAACTGCCCGGCCGATATCGTAGTTGGCGTGGACGTGGACCAGTGCGAGGCCAATGTGAACTTCCCCACACCCATAGCCGTAGACAACTGTGGCGTGATAGTCACCCAGACGGGCGGCCTGCCCAGCGGCTCGATGTTCCCGGTGGGCACGACGACGATAGAGTTTACCGCCGAGGACGATGCAGGCAACAATACCGCCTGCACCTTCGACGTGGTGGTGGAAGAGACGCAGCTGCCCACGCCGGTATGCCAGGATATCACCGTATCTCTGGACGGCGCCGGTTCGGTTACGATAGTCCCGGCTGACGTCGACGGCGGCAGCTATGACAACTGTCAGATAGCCAGCCTCGTATTCGGGGTAGGGCCCATTGCGGTTAGCCAGATATCCTTCGATTGCAGTGCCCTGGGCGCCAACAATGTCACGCTCCGCGTGGTAGACGCTGCCGGCAATTTCGACAACTGTGTGGCTACGGTAACCGTAGTGGATGACCTGGCCCCGAGCTTTACCTGCCCGGATCCGGTAACCGTACCGGGCTGCAACGCCATCGTACCCGACCTGGCCAGTATGATCAATGCCACGGACAACTGCCCCGATGGCCTGACGGCCGCCCAAAGTGTCCCCCCCGGCCTGAACTTCGGCAGCATGAACGGGCAGTCGATAGATATCACGGTAACGGCAACGGACGCCAGCGGCAACGCTGCCAGCTGTGTCGTAACGGTAACGGCCGATGACGATATGCCGCCGGTATTTAACAACTGCCCGGCCGACATTACCGTCAACAACGACCCGGACAAGTGCGGCGCCAATGTATGGTGGGCGACCCCAACAGCCTCCGACAACTGCACTGGCCTGACGGTCAGCCAGGTTGGCGGCCCGGCGCCGGGTTCCTTCATTGCCGTGGGTAGCCCGCAAACCGTTACCTACGAAGCGACAGATAGTGACGGCAACTCCGTAAGCTGCAGCTTCGTAGTAACCGTGGAAGACATGCAATTGCCGGACCTAAGCTGCCCGGTAGGTTTCATTACCTTCGGCGCCAACAGCGGCAACTGCTCGTACACCGTACAGAGCGGTATGCTCGACCCGGCCGCTTCCGACAACTGCACTCTGGTCAGCCTGACCCATGACTATGCGGCTGCCCCGGGCAATACGACCCTGGACGGGGCCGAGTTCCCGGCAGGCATGCATACGGTTACCTGGACGGCGGTTGACGCCGCCGGCAACAGCATCAGCTGCACCATAGACATTGTGGTGGAAGATGATGATGCACCGACGGTGGCCGATTGCCCGGCCGATATCAACCTCGGCAATGACGCCGGACAGTGCGGCGCGGTAGTCACCTACGATGCGCCTGTCTTCAACGACAACTGCGGAGGAACCGGCCTCTCCGGCAGCCTGGTGGAAGGCCTGCCCAGCGGCGCCCTCTTCCAGGCAGGCACTACAACGGTGATCTATGAATACATCGACGCAGCGGGCAACACCGCCAGCTGTAGTTTCGATGTTACGATAACAGATACACAAATTCCTGATATTTCATGTCCGGACAATATCGTAGTGGGCGCCGACGGCAGCCTGCTTAGCGGCTCCGCTACGATAGCGTCCTTTGGGCCCTGTGGCGTCACCCTGAGCTATGCAGCTCCGGTGGGTACGGACAACTGCCCCGGCGCAGTCACTTACCTGACCAGCGGCCTGGGCGCCGGCCCGAATTACTACCAGTACGGCGGCTTCTATACCGAGACCTATACGGTAGTTGACGCCGCCGGCCTGATGGCCACCTGCAGCTTTACCGTCACGGTAGAGGACCCCGTGCCGCCGCAGATCACCTGCCCGCAGGACATCACGGTGAGCACCGATCCCGGCCTTTGTGAAGCGGAAGTGGTTTATACCAATCCGCTGGGCGGTGACAACTGCCCGGGCTATTCCATCAGCCTGACGCAGGGCCTGCCGAGCGGCGCAGCCTTCCCGCTGGGTGTGACCACGGTTGAATTTACCATCACCGACGATATGGGCAATGCGGTGAGCTGTACCTTAGACGTGACGGTCGAAAACGGCGGCGCGCCCACCATCGACGTATGCCCGGCCGATCAAACGGTGGCCACCAGCTCTGATGGCTCCGGCGATTGCCTGGCCGAGGCGCCTGACCTGAGCGGACAAATCCAGGCCAGCGACAACTGTACGGCTGCCGGCAGCCTGACAATTACCCAGTCTCCTGCGGCCGGCTCCCTCTTCGGCGGCGCCCACGGCGATGAGCAGGTGGTAACCCTTACTGTGGCCGATGCCAATGGCAACAGCAGCAGCTGTGAAGTGACGGTCACCCTGGTGGATGATGAAAGCCCATCCATCGATTGCAGCAGTATCGCCCTCAGCCATAGCGCCGACGACGATGAGTGCAGCTTCCAGGTGAACGGCCCCGGCCTCGACCCGAGCTGGTCTGACAACTGTGATGCTACGCTGTCCCACGATTACGCTCCGGCCCCGTCCAGCCATACCCTCAACGGCGCTATCCTGCCGCTGGGCACTACGGATGTGACGTGGACAGTGGCGGACGCCAATGGCAACAGTGCTTCCTGCACCGTCACCTACACGGTAACGGACGATGAAAATCCCACCGCCCTCTGTGTGCCGTCCCTGACGGTAGCCCTGGCCGGCTCCGGCCAGCAGCAGATCGCAGCCAGCGCTGTCGACCTGGGCAGTTGGGACAACTGCGGGCCGCTGGCCAGCGTGCTCGTCAGCCTGGACGGGGTGAACTTCGGCAGTGAGGTGACTGTTGACTGCGACGACACCAACGCAACGGTGGCAGTAAGCCTGCAGGTAACCGACCAGTCCGGCAACGTGAGCACCTGCTTTGTCAATGCCACTGTGCTGGACAATGAGGCGCCGCAGATCTCCTGCCCGGGCAACCTGTACGTCTCTACGGATGCAGGCGCCTGCGTAGCTGTAGTCAACGGCATTGCGCCGGCATTTGAGCACGACAATTGTGATTATACGGTGAGCTACGTACTGACGGGCGCTACTACCGGCAGTGGTGTGGATAATGCTTCCGGCACGGCCTTCAATGTAGGCAATACCCTGGTAACCTACACGATAGAGGATGAAAGTGGCAACACTGCCAGCTGCAGTTTTATGGTGATCGTGGAAGACAACCAGGCGCCGGCGGCGGCACAGTGCCCGCCCAGCCCGCTGGTTTACGACACTGAACCCACGGGTTGCGGCAAGGTGGTGAATTACCAGATACCCCTGTTTACCGACAATTGCGGCGGCGGCAACCTCCTGCCCGGCGCCCTGGTGGAAGGCCTGCCGAGCGGCGCCCAGTTCCCGGTCGGTACGACAACGGTGGTCTACGAATATACTGACGCTGCCGGCAATACCGCCCAGTGCAGCTTCGATATAGAAGTGGTGGACAACATCGCTCCCAGCTTCGTGATCTGCCCGGATGATATCGTGGTGCAGATACAGAACGGCGTGCCGGTGGTAACCAGCGGCTCCGCCTTCTTCTCCGGCGCCGGCCCCTGTGGCGTGACGCTCACCTACACCGCTCCGGCAGCTACCGACAACTGCCCGGGTTGGGAAGTGGAGCTGATCTCCGGAAACGGCGCCAGCCTGCAGTTCTACAGCTACGGCGGCACTTATACCGAAGTATATCAGGTGGAAGACGCCTCCGGCAACACCGCTCAGTGTTCCTTCACCATCACGGTGGAAGACCTGACCGGCCCGATGATCGTCTGCCCGGATGACATTACAGTGGATACCGATCCCGGCCTGTGCGAAGCCGAAGTGGACTACGGCCTGCCGCTGGCTACCGACAACTGCCCGGGTTACACCATAATGCAGATTGCCGGCCCGGCTTCCGGCGCCGCCTTCCCGCTGGGCACGACCGCGGTAAGCTATCAGGTGACGGACGATATGGGCAACTCGACGGCCTGCTCCTTCAATATTACTGTTGAGGACGGTGAAGCGCCCGTGATCACTGTCTGCGCCGCCGGCCAGGATGTACTGACAAGTGCTGACGGTTCCGGCGATTGCCTGGCAGAAGTGCCCGACCTGACAGGAGAACTCAGCGCAACCGACAACTGCACCGATGGCGCCAGCCTGACGATCACCCAGTCGCCGGCAGCCGGTTCGGCCTTCGGCGGCGCCCATGGCGATCAGCAGCTGGTTACCATTACCGTAACCGACGCCGCCGGCAACAGCAGCATCTGTGAGGTGGCGCTGACCCTGGTGGATGACGAAGCGCCGGCGCTGGATTGCTCGGCCGTTAGCACGGCCCTGGGCGCTGACGCCAATATGTGCGCCGCCCTCGTTTCCGGTACGGATTTCGATCCGAGCTGGACGGACAACTGCGGCGCTACCCTGACGCACGACTATGCTCCGGCCCCGTCGGCCCATAGCCTGAACGGCGCCATCCTGCCCGCAGGAACAACGACGGTCGTCTGGACGGTTAGCGACGAGAACGGCAATACCGATCAGTGCACGGTTATTTACACCGTGACCGATGACGATGCCCCGCAGGCGCGCTGCCAGCCCAACCTGACGGTGACGCTGAACGGCAACGGCGAATACAGCCTTCCGATGACAGCTGTCAACAACGGCTCTTCGGATAACTGTGGTATCGCCGGTATGGATATCGACGGCGGCAGCAGCGTACTCTTCAGTTGCGCCGACGCCGGAAATACGGTCCATGTTACGCTGACCGTGACCGACGCCGCCGGCAACAGCAGCAGTTGTACCACGGCAGTGAGCGTACTGGATACCGACGTGCCGCAGATCAGCTGTCCGGTGGATGTTTCCATCCCGGCGGAAGCAGGGGAGTGCAGTGCGGTAGTGAACGATATCGAACCGAAGTTCACCGATGACAACTGCCCGGTTTCCATCACTTATGTGCTGATGGGCGCCACTACGGGCAGCGGTACGGATGACGCTTCCGGCACGGCCTTCAACGTAGGTGCGACCACGGTGATGTACACCATTACCGATGAGAGCGGCAACAGCGCTGCGTGCGGCTTTGAAGTCACCGTAACCGATGAGGAAGCGCCGGTACTGGATTGTTCCAACATCGGCCCGGTGCGTTCCGCAGAAACGGATGAATGCAGCTTCACCATGGGCGGTACGGGCTTCGACCCGGCCAGCTTCAGCGACAACTGCCCCGGCGCTACCCTGTCCAACGATTACAACTACTCCGGTAGCCTGGCCGGCGAAACCTTCCCGGTAGGTATCACGACAGTAGTCTGGACGGTAACCGACGCCGCCGGCAATACGGCGAGCTGTACCATAGATATAGAGATTACGGACAATCAGGCTCCGGAAATAGACTGCAGCAGCATCGACGGCAACCTGAGTGTCGACGCCAGGCAGTGCAGCCGGGTGCTGACGGACGACAGCCTCGACCCGCTGGCCAGTGACAACTGCCCGGGTATGAGCCTGACGCATGATTACCTGGCGGCCCCACACCTCTTCACACTGGCGGGCGCCGAATTCCCCGCAGGGCAGACAGTCGTCACCTGGACGGCCACGGATGCTGCCGGCAATACCGCCACCTGTGTCATCACGGTTGACGTGGCGGCGGATGAAGATCCTGTCTTCCTGAGCTGCCCGACGGATATCGTACTGAATAACGATGCGGACCTCTGTGGCGCCACCGCCAACTGGGCCCCGCTTGTGGTGCTTGGCAACTGTGGCCCGATCACGCCGGTACAGATGGCTGGCCCGGCCAGCGGCAGCCTGTTCCCGGTAGGCACGACTACCGTCGAATACACTGCTACCGATGCCTTTGGCAATTCCGCTACCTGCACCTTCACCGTAACGGTGAACGATATGCAGCACCCGGATATCGACTGCCCGGTAAGCTTCATCACCCTGGGCGCCAGCGGTGGCGACTGCGACAACAGCATACTGGATGATATGCTGGACGCCCTGGCGAGCGACAACTGCGGCCTGGTGAGCCTGACGCACGACTTTGCCGCTGCTCCAGGCAACACCACCCTGGCCGGAGCGGACTTCCCGCTCGGCACGACGATTGTGGCCTGGACGGCAACGGACGCCGCCGGCAATACGGCCAGCTGCAGCCTGGAAGTTACGGTTGTGGACGACATAGTGCCCATGACGGTAAGCTGCCCGGATGACATTTCCGTCGGCAATGATCCCGGCGAATGCAGCGCGGTGGTAACCTACGATCCGCCTGTCTTCAGCACCGGCTGTACCGGCCTGCCCGTAAGCGGCACGCTCGTGCAAGGCCTGCCCAGTGGCGCCGCCTTCCCGCTCGGCACGACCATCGTGCGCTACGAGTACACGGACGGCTCCAACGGCACGGCGGTGTGCAGCTTCATCGTAACGGTAGAAGATACCGAAGATCCGGTGATCAACTGCCCGGTTGATATCGTAGTGGGCGCCGACGGCAGCATCTTAAGCGGCAACGCGACGATCGTTTCTACCGGCCCCTGCGGCGTGACGCTCCGCTACACTGCTCCGGCAGGCACGGATAACTGCCCGAACCCGGTAACCACCCTGAGTGGCGGCCTGGGTTCCAACCCGAACTACTACCAGTACGGCGGTTCTTACACGGAGTCTTACACGGTGACGGACGCTGCCGGCAATACGGCCAACTGCTCCTTCACGATCACTGTGGAAGACCCCGTCGTACCGGTGATCACCTGCCCGCAGGATGATATTACCGTCAACACTCAGCCTGGCCTGTGCTCGGCAAGGGTCACTTACGCTTCGCCCATCGGTTCGGACAACTGCCCGGGGTATACCATTACCCTGACTCAGGGCCTGAACAGCGGCGCCGCCTTCCCGCTGGGTACGACTACGGTTGAATTTACGATCACGGATAATGCAGGCAACTCCAATACCTGCTCCTTCGACGTGAACGTCATTGATAATGAAAATCCGGTCATCGTGGCCTGTGCTCCGGGCCAGGATGTGCCCACCAGTTCCAACGGCATGGGCGATTGCAGCGGCGCCATCCCTGACCTTACCGGCCAGGTGGATGCTACCGACAACTGCACCATCGCTTCCATCACCCAGAGCCCGGCCGCCGGCGCCAGCTTCGGCAGTGCTCACGGCGACCAGCAGGTGGTTACCATTACGGTCACCGACCAGGATGGCAACTCGGTTACCTGTACGGCAACGGTTACGCTGGTAGACGACGAGGCCCCCATCATCACCAACTGTCCGGATGACCAGGATGTACTGGTGAGCTCTGACGGAACGGGCGACTGCGAAGCGCTGATCCCCGGCCTGACGGATGAGGTGGCCGCCAACGATAACTGTTCCGAATTTGCCGGCCTGACGATCACGCAGAGCCCGGCCGCCGGCGCCATCTTTGCCGGCGTCCATGGCGATCAGCAGGTCGTGACGATTACCGTTACCGATGAGGTGGGCAACACTACAGCCTGTGATGTGACGTTGACCCTGGTGGACGATGAAAATCCCATCATTCTGGCCTGCGCCGCTGATCAGGAGGTACTCTCCAGCACGGGCAGCTCCGGCGATTGCGAAGGCGTGGTGCCCGACCTGACGGATGAAGTGACGGCGGACGACAACTGTTCAGCTGCCGCCAGCCTGACGATCACACAGAGCCCGGCCGCTGGTACGCCCTTCGGCAGCGCTCATGGCGATCAGCAGGTGGTAACGATCACCGTCACCGATGAGGCGGGCAATAGTACTACCTGCGATGTGACACTGACCCTGGTGGACGACGAAGATCCCACCATCCTGGCTTGCGCCGCTGATCAGGATGTGCCCTCCAGCACGGGCAGCCTGGGCGATTGCGCAGGTGTAGTTCCGAACCTTACCGATGAAGTGACGGCCGCCGACAACTGTTCGGCTTCCGCCAGCCTGACGATCACGCAGAGCCCGGCCGCCGGCACGCCCTTCGGCAGCGCTCATGGCGATCAACTGGTGGTAACGATCACCGTCACGGATGAGGTGGGCAACAGTACTACCTGTGATGTGACGCTGACCCTGACGGACGATGAAGATCCGGTGATCATAAGTTGTGTGCCCGACCAGATCGTGTCGGCTACCGCCAATGGCAACGGCGACTGTGAAGGCCTGGCGCCTGACCTCACCGGCCAGATCGTAGCGGACGACAACTGCGCAGGCGCCGCCGGCCTGACGGTGACCCAGAGCCCCGCTCCGGGTACGCCCTTCGGCAACAACGACGGCGACCAGCAGGTGGTTACCTTCACCGTGACGGATGAGGCGGGCAACAGCGTAAGCTGCCAGGCCACCATCACGCTCTACGGCGATGAAGAGCCTACTATCCTGGCCTGCGCGCCGGATCAGGATATCTATACGGATAGCGACGATTGTGAGGGGGTTATTCCCGACCTGACGGGGCGGATCACTGCCATTGACAACTGCACGCCGGTGAATGAACTGATCATCACCCAGGATCCGGTGGCAGGTACGATAATAAGCGGCGCTGCCGGCACCCAGCAGGTAGTCGCCTTCACCGTGACGGACGGCGCCGGCAACAGCGTAAGCTGCCAGGCTACGCTGACCCTGGTGGATGATGATGCGCCGGTAGTCCTTACCTGTCCTCCGGCGCAGAATGTGAACACCAGTTCCAATGGTGTCGGCGACTGCTCGGCGGTAATCCCCGGCCTGGCCGCTCAGGTGGGCGCTACGGATAACTGTACTGCTTCCGCCAACCTCGTGATCACCCAGAGCCCGGCGCCGGGCACGCCCTTCGGCCCCGGCCATGGTACGCAGCAGGCGGTAACCTTTACGGTAACGGACGGTTCAGGCAACAGCGCTACCTGCTCCACCGTACTGACCCTGGTGGACAATGAAGCGCCGGTGCTGAACTGCCCGGATGACATCACCACGGAATTGCTGAACTGCTCGCCTGGTGTTCCGCCGGACTGGTCAGTCACAGCAACCGACAACTGTACTTCTGTGCCCACGCTGGAACAGATCGCCGGGCCGGCTCCCGGTACGGCTCTCGGGCTGGGCGTGTACACCGTGACCTATCAGGCCACCGACAATGTGGGTAATTTCGGTACCTGCTCCTTCTACATTAATGTAGTCCAGGGCCCAAGTTCCGACCCGATCATAGTGTATCCTTCCCAGGATATCAACGTCGAGCTGAACGCCTGTGATAATGGTTCCGAGGAGGTGTGCTTCGAGGTGACCGCTACCGACGCCTGCGACGGGGACCTTGTGCCCGTGGTGACGGTGAACGGACAGGTGCTGACGCCTGTTGACGGCAACCGCTACTGCTATACTGTTACAACGCCTGGTTTGTACCATGTCATCATCACGGCAGAAGATGGCAGCGGCAACATTCGTGAGGAGGACTTCTATATCGTCGTCACGGAAACTGCAGCTCCGCAGCCGACGAACCTGGCCTGCAACTACAATACCAATGTGACTCTGGACTCCAACTGCCAGCGCTGGATCACGCCGGATATGGTACTGGAAGGCAGCTTCGGTTGCCTTGAGGAAGACGACTTCGTCCTCGTCATCGTTAACGACGATGACCCGTCCAACGGCAATATCCTGGATGGCAGCGGCCGGTTCATCTACGAAATAGGACTGGCGCCCGGCGTCGGGCCGGTTGACGGCTTCGAGCCTTGCTGGGGGTACATCACCGGCGAGGACAAGGCCGCCCCGAGCATGGATTGCCCGGATAATACCAGCCAGGGTACGGTAATATTTGACTGCTACCAGGCAACGGGCAGACTGCAGGCAGGCGACCTGCAGATGGAGCCGCTCGACTTCTCCTGCTTCACTTCAGGAGGAACAACGGGTTCCAGCATTAGCCCGGGCGTACACTACTATGACCTGATACCATTCCAGGTTGACGTGACGGACTACTATACGATACTGGTTAGCGACAACTTCACCTCGCCTTTCGATGAGACTGCTATCGCCCTGTTCCAGGGAGGCTTCGACCCGTCGAACCCCTGTGAGAACATCATAGCATTCCAGGATGAGCCCGTGGGCAGCACTGTTCCGCTGCTGGCCAACGACGAGCCTCACCTGCGCCTGGCCTTGCCGCTGCGCGCCGGAGAGACCTACTACCTGTGGGTGACTTCGGATGAGGACAACGTCGCGTTGAACTATACCATAAACATCTGCCCGGACAATAACGGCAGGGTGGGCATGTTCGGGACGGGCTTTGTTCTGAATCCCGTTGACTGGTCACTCGAACCGGTAGACGATTCGACACTCTGGCCGGCCAGCACGGTCAGTACAGAACTGAACCTGTACTGCGGCGACCTGGACCAACTGCTGGTAGACAACCTGCCGCTGGAAGCGCCGCGTTGCTACAGCACCGATAGCGAGGGCAATGTGCTCTTCCCGTCCAACCCGGCGGAAAGGGCGCGCCTGGAGCAACTGTTGTCCGTCCTGAATATCACCGGCTATCCCTCCGGTACAGGCCTGAGCGACAATTGCGGTAACGTTACGGTATGCATCACGGATGCTGTCCAAACCGGCGGCGACTGTGCCCCCATTATCCTCCGGCGTACTTTCACCGCTACGGATGAAAGGGGCAATACCAGCAGCTGTACGCAGGAGATCACGATGAACCGTCCGGATGGCACGATCGGCGGAGATATTAACCTGCCGCCGTTCACTGTGCCTATAGAGTGCGACGAAGATTTCGAAACGCTGCCCAACGGCAACCCGGCCCCAAGCGTGACGGGCTATCCGTTCATCGTGACAGTCAGCGGCATCATCAACCTGCAGGACGACTATTGCAACGTCGGCGCAGGATTTGAAGACGGCCCGCGGATCACGGTTTGCGAGGGCGCTTACAAGTTCACCCGCACCTGGGCCATTCTGGACTGGTGCAACCCGTCCGCCTCTTTTGAGTACGATCAGCTGATCAAGGCCGGCGACTTCACCGCTCCGGCGGTGGTATGCCCGGCGGAAGATTACGACTGGGACGGCGATCCGGATGATCTGGTATTTTCCACCAGCCCATTCTCCTGTACGGCCAGCTTTGAGGCTCCGCTGCCGGATGTTACCGACAACTGCTCCGCCTGGGAAGTCCGCACGGAAATCCTGGCCGAAGTAGAGGTGGATGTGTTCAACCAGTACGGACAGGTAACCGGCACGGCGCTTGACACCGTAGTGGTGCGCACCATTGCCTGGAATGCCCAGAGTCGTATTGTCAGCGGTATGCAAACCGGCCATTACTACTTCCGCTATACTGTGGAAGATGCCTGTGGCAACAAGGCGACGGCCTACTGTCCGTTCGAGGTCAGAGACGAGGTCGAACCGACTGCGGTATGCGATGACCAACTGGTGGTCTCCATCGGTGGAGATGGCGTAGGCCGGGTATATGCAACGGACTTTGACGAAGGTTCGAACGACAACTGTGGCATCGACCGCATCGAAGTACGCCGCAACCACTTTGACTCGGCCGACTACGGATGTGGCAGCGCCTTCTCCGAGTGGGGGCCCTACGTAGACTTCTTCTGCTGCGACCTGGGCGACACGATCACCATCGAGCTGCGCGTCATCGACCTGGCCGGCAATATCAATACCTGCTCGGTAGAAGTAGCGCCGGAAGACAAGGTGCGGCCCAACTGCCAGGCGCCTCACAACAGGAATGCGGACTGCGAGGAGCTTCCCTACGATTTTGAAGCTACCGATACTCTGCAGTTGCAGCAGCTCTTTGGGGTAGCCATGGCGGAGGACAACTGCAGTGAGGTGATCGTTCGCGAACTGCCGCCGGTCGTAGACATGGATTGCGGCGCCGGGACCATCATCCGTCGATTCCAGGCGGTTGACGCTGTCGGCAACCTGAGCGTGAACTTCTGCCAGCAGATAGTGACGATCAGTGGCGTCCACAACTACGAAATCCGGTTCCCGGCCGATGCCGGGGCCGTCTGTGGGGTGGCAGAGCCCGATAGCGTAACGTACGACGAGATAGGATGCGACCTGCTGGCCGTTTCCCACACGGATGAGTTCTTCTCCGCCTCCGGTGATGAGTGCTACAAGATTTTCCGCAAGTGGAAGGTCATCAACTGGTGCCAGTACGACGGCCAGAGCGATCCCTTCGTTGTCGGCCGCGATGAAGACTGCGACAACCAGCCGGGTGACGAGCCCGTATGGGTGCTGCACCGTCCGGGCGGCTACACCTTCATCGACCGCGACGACGACGAAACCGAGCCGAACAACGTGCCGCTGGCCTTCCAGAACGTCTGCAACGGCATCGACGACTTCTGGCGCAAGGCGGACTACGACGACGGTTTCTACCAGTACACGCAGATCATCAAGGTGTATGACAACATCGAACCGCAGGTGCTGTTCACCCAGCCCGAACCATTCTGCTCTTACGACAATGTGGAATGCGCCGGATTGGTGACGCTGCCCTTCCGGATCGATGAGAACTGTACGCCGGATGACTTGTCCATCCAGGTATTCCTCGATGCTGATGCCAATGGCCAGATCGATGCCGACCTGCTGAACCTGGCCGACGGCCTGTTCGACGGCTTCCAACTCATTGAAGGCGGGCAGGTGGATACCCTGAAAGGCCGCTTCCCGATCGGCAGCCATGCCTTCGAAATCCACCTGGAAGACGGCTGTGGCAACAACAGCAGCACCCGGATACCGTTTGAAGTCATGGACTGTAAGGCGCCGGCGCCCACCTGCCTCCACGGCCTGGCCGTCGAGCTGATGCCGGCCGACCTGGACGGCGACGACATTCCGGACGAAGGGCGTATGGTGGTTTGGGCGAGCGACTTCATCGTTTCGCCGATGGATGACTGCTCCGGCCCGATTACGTACTCGATCAACCGCTTCGGCGAAGCGCCGAATGTAGACTCCACGAACCTCACTCTGGCCTGCGCTGATACCGGCAACCTGGTGATACAGGCCTGGGCATACGATGCGGTTGGCAACGCCGATGTCTGTGAGACTTACATCCTGGTTCAGGATAATATGAACATCTGCAACGGTTCCGATTCCCTGCTGTCTGTCTCTGGCGTTATTGCCACGGAAGAAGACAACACTGTGGAAGAGGTGGAGGTCAGCCTCAGCGGCCAGGACAACGATGTCATGATGACGGCTTCCGATGGCCGGTACAGCTTCGGCGCGATGCTGGAAGGCTATGATTACACCATCACGCCAATGCGCGACGGCGACTACCTCAACGGTGTTTCCACCTTCGACCTGGTGCTGATGAGCAAGCACATCCTGGGTGTGCAACTACTGGACAGCCCGTACAAAATCATTGCTGCGGACATCAACCGCAGCCGTTCGGTGACGACGCTGGATATGATCCTGCTGCGCAAGCTCATCCTGTCGATCGATACCGAGTTTGGCAACAACACCAGCTGGCGTTTCGTGGAGAAAGCCTACGTATTCCCCAACCCGGCCAACCCGTGGCTGGAGGAATTCCCCGAGGCGATTAACATCAACGACCTGCCTGCCGGCGGCTTGATTAACCAGGACTTCGTGGCGGTTAAAATCGGCGACGTGACCATGGATGCCGTTCCAAACAGCCTGGCCGGTATTCAGGGCCGCAACAGCATGGGCGCCTTTGCCTTCCAGGTGGAGGATAAAACCCTCCGGGCAGGCAGTGAATACACGGTTGCCTTTACCGCTGCTGACATCGCCGACATCGCCGGCTATCAGGGAACACTGGCGTTCGACAATGGCACTCTGGAACTTGTAGACATCATTCCGGCGGTTGCCGATGAGCAGAACTTTGGCCTGCAGTATGCAGGCGAAGGCCTGGTTACGACGAGCTGGAACCACGTGCCGAATTCCGAATTCCAGGCGCCGAATTCCGTCATGTTCAGCCTGGTATTCCGCACTAAAGCGGACGCCCGCCTGAGCGAGCTGCTGAGCGTTAGTTCCCTCATCACAAAGGCGGAGGCTTACAACCGCGACGGACGATACATGGACGTGGCGATCAACTTCTTTGAAGACAGCGCTGTAAGCAGCACTTCGGCAGATAAGTTCGAGCTGTACCAGAACCAGCCGAACCCATTCCGGGAAGAAACCCTTATCGGATTCTTCCTGCCGGAAGCCGCTGAAGCTACATTGACGGTGAGCGATGTCACAGGCAAAGTGATCAAACTGGTTCGCATCGACGGCGTCAGAGGGTACAACTCCGTGAGCCTGCGGCGCAACGGCCTGCCTGCCGGCGTACTGCAATACGCGGTGAAGACCGATAAAGACAGCGATACGAAGAAGATGATCCTTATGGATTAGCGTTAACCAACCCAACCTACTGGAAACGAAGCAGGGGTTGTGTAAAAGTACAGCAAGCAGACAGGGCCTGCCGATGGGACAGTTTATGTTTCATCACGCAGATCCTGCCAAGGCGGGCTTACTTATTACTCAAATCCCTTCTTCGTCTGGTAGAAGGGAAGGAAGGATGCCCGATCCCGCTTAGTGTACGTATAGCTCATTTGTTCAATGTGGTTTTTACTTCGCAGGAAAGCACGAGAAAAAAAGGGCGCAAATGCATTAAACAGTTTTTTAATATTATGATTTATATTTATATTTGGCCGAACTCCGCGGCGGTGCATTTTCAAAGTCTTCTGCGGGCTATTCAGGCCGGCCTGTACCGGGAGTTAATCATCAGGGAAGAGGGCAGGCCTTTGATGCCCGCCAGCTATTCCCGACAAGCCAGTCCCAATCTCACAACTAGTAAAATATTTTCTAAGCAGGAGGTGGCGCCGGCGCCGGCAGATGGCCCGGCTTCACTGCTCTGCTTCAGGCCTTATCCGGAAAACGGACGGTAAAGGCAGCGCCCTGCCCGGGCCGGCTTTCGACCGAGATTTTCCCATTCATAGCCTCTACATACCGGCGTGTGAGATACAGGCCCTGCCCCAGGGAGCGCTCGCCGGCAGCCAGCCCGGAGGCGAAGGCCTTACCCTTTTGGAACAGCTGTTCCTGCTCCTGAACGGAGAGCCCCGGGCCTTCGTCTTTTACTGTAAAGGACACTTCATCATCCTGTTTGCGGAAAGACACTTCAATTTTTTTGTGCTGGGGAGAATACTTTATAGCATTGGAAAGCAAATTGGCGATGATATGCCGGGCCAGGAAGGGGTCGCCGGCGGCCAGGCCCCGGGGGTAGGCCGTGTTAAATCTAAGCGCTATGGATTTGCTGCGGGCATAGGAGCTAAACTCGCGGACAGACTCTCTTAGAACGGGCACGAGGTCGAAGGTGATCTTCTGGATGGGGACATTATCTTCGGCCTTGTTTTCGATATCCATGATCTTCAGGCTGGCGCGGTCGATGGCGTCGGTGGCCTGTTCAATTTCTGCGATCAGCTGTTTTTTTTCTTCTTCGCTGAAAGCCTCGCTACCGGCCAGTTCGTGAGTGTTCAGTTGTATGAGAGAAAGCG
Source organism: uncultured Phaeodactylibacter sp. (assembly GCA_964488965.1). GTDB lineage: Bacteria > Bacteroidota > Bacteroidia > Chitinophagales > Saprospiraceae > JACJXW01. Next base: position 21,703 of record CAZAXA010000003.1, read on the forward strand.
GGTTGCGGATATCATGGGCGATGAGGCTGACCATGTGTTTTTTTTCGTTCATCAGCCCCACCAGCTGTGAATTGATGCGGATAATCTCCTCGTTCAGCCTTTCCAGCTCTTCTTTGCGCCGGCGCAGTCCGTGATAGAAAAAACCCAGGATAACAATAAGGGCCAGAAGAAGCGCAGAACCTGCCAGGAGGAGGGTGTTCCTGAAATTGATCCGGGCGTATTGTTCGCGCAGCAGCCGGTTTTCCCGCGCCTTTTCCTGGGTGCGATAACGGGTATCCATTTCCTGGATAAGCCGGGTTTTCTCCTCGCCGGTCAGTTGCTCTCTCAATGTGGCAAATTGACGGTAGTAAAACAGAGCGCTGTCGGGTTGATTGGTAGCCTCACAGATTTCCGACAAGAGGCGGAGGCCTTCGGCCTTTTCCGGCTGAAGCCCCCGCCGGCCGGCTTCAGCCAGAAGCGCCCGGGCATATACCTCGGCCCTGCCAGGCTGCCGAAGCTTAAGGTGGGCGTTGGCCAGGCCGGAATAGGTGTCTCTTAAAAGGGTCGAATCCTGGAGCAGGAGTGCATTTTCCCGTGCCAGGTATAGTATTTGCAGGGCCTTTTCGTACTGGCCGCTTTTCTGGTAAGTGTTCCCCAGGGTATTGAGTGTGAAGGCTTTGCGCAGTTCGTCGCCCTGTTCTTCATAAATGGCCAGCGCTTTATTCAGGTATAGGAGGGTGGAGTCGTAACGCTCAGCGGCTCGATGCATGAGGGCTGCCGTGCGGTAGGCGTCCGCCAGGGTCAGCGGCTCTTCCAAAGCATCCAGTTGCCGGATGTTCTCGTAGGCATAGTCCAGCGCCGTAGGGATATTTTCCAGTTGCCAGTGGACGCCGGCGATGTTGATGCGGCTTTTAACCTGGCGCAATGCCCATTCGCCCCCTTTCTGGTTTTTGGCAATATCCAGCGCATCCATAAAATGCTGTAACGCCCTTTCCGGCGCATCCCCTTTGACGGCATAAGCGACGCCGGTGGACATATGCCCCTGCCAGAGCAACTGCGGCGAGCCCAGGCGCCGGGCGATGCGGAGAAGTTCTTCTCCGAAAAAGATGGACTCGTCCGGAATATCTTCCCGGTAGGATTCGCTGAGTTGTTGCAGGATCAGGGCACGGGTTTCACCGTTCTCCGGGCTTTTCTCCAATGCCTGAAGGAGGCTGTCCCGGTTAGCCGGGGCGGCAATCAGTTGCATGGAGAAAACAACCCCCGGAAGAAGCCACAGCATGCCGTATTTGATTTTTTTCAGGGCCATACTATTGAACTGATACCCCGCCTTCGCGCCGGGGTAAGGTTTGCAACGGATCGGAAATATGGGAATATGTGAAAGCCCGTAGAAAATATTCACGCATACAGCGCCTTAAAAATACGATTTCAGCTTATTGCTGAGCTGTACCTTATTGGCTACTTTAAACTTCTTATAAAGTACTTTCACATAGTGCCGGACCGTATTTACGGATACGTTGATATTCCTGGCAATATCCATGTAGCTTTCGCCTTTGACGAGGCCTTTTGCTACCTGCCGTTCCCTTTGGCTCAGTTGCAGCTGTACCTGCCCGGAGGCTTCAGAGAAGGTTGCCCCCGGCATTTCAGAACTCGTTGGGCCTTCTTCCGGAGAGGCCGGTTTTTGCCTGAGGTAGGAAAGCATATGTGCCGCCGCCGGGGGGTCGAGGTAAGCGCCGCCGGCACAGGTCGCTTCTATGGCGTCCAGTAATTTAGGCAGGCCGGATCCTTTCAGGTAGAAACTATCGGCCCCATTTTGCAGGGCGCCCAGCAGATAACCGGGATGATTGTGGCCGGTAATGACAATGACTTTAGCTTCGGGCAGCAGGCTTTTGACCTTGCCCAGGTGGTGAATGGTGTTGACAGCCCCGGAAAGTTCAATATCCAGGAGTAAAAGGTCCGGCTTCATGCCTTCTTCCAGGCATTCGAAAAACTGGCCAAGTGAGGAGGCGGAAATAATGCATTTCAACCCTTCCTGCTTATTCAGAAAAGAACCCAATCGTTTTAAGAGAAGCCGGTCATCCTCTATCAATGCGATGCTTTTCATAATAACTGCAGCCTTGCCTTGTTCCCGATCAATAAAAATATCACATTTTCATGTAATAATGTGGCCGAAGGCAGATAAAACCACATCATTTTTACATTTACATGCAATTGAACGGTTGCCGGATACTCTTTTTCTTTGTGTAGTCTTAACGCAAAGCCCAAATAAAGAGATTTACCGTGTGTAACCGGCTCAGGCCGGTGTTCGTATTTTTTTCAGAAACGCAAACAAAGTAGCACAAAAGCACACGAAAAAACCATTTAAGTGTTGGGAGAATTGCAGCCTCCTGGTAACGAAAGCGCCAGGAGGCTTTTTTTGTCAGCGGGCCGCCCCCACGATCATTCCTTCGTTCCTTCCGTCACCCCCAGATGCAATATCCTTCCGCCAGTCTGGTTGATAGGGCTGACGCTTTTGCCGATGACGATGCCGTCTTCCGGCGCTGTATATTCCCGGGTCAGGTCGCCGAAAATGTTGCGCAGCGTGGCGACCACTTCGCCTTTCTTCACCTGCTGCGCCACTTTGGGATGGACGGTCAGGATGCCGCCCGTATCGGTATATAGCCAGTAGGAATGCTTGCAAAGGACGGCGGGCGCTTCCGGTTCCTCCATCTCTGCGTCCGTCATATTCAGCGAACGGAGCAGGTTGTGAATGCCGGTCAGGCCGGAACGGATGAGGCCTTTCTGGAAGGTATTGGGGTTGCCCACTTCCAGGGTGATGGCATGGATGCCCAGGGCATCGGCGGCGCCGCGCAGGGTGCCGTCGGAAGGGGGGTTGTGAACGATGATCTGGGCGTTTTGCAGCAGGGCCATCCTTTGGGTTTCCGGGGCCGACATATCGGCGCGGATGTAGTAGGAATTGACTCTTCCGAAGCTGGCCGTATGCAGGTCGATGAGGTAGTCGAATTTACTCACGATCCAGTTGACGAAGCGATAGGCGTACACCTGGCTTACATTGCCATTGGGTTTGCCCGGCATGATGTGGTTCAGGTCGGCGCCGTCGATGAAGCGGCGCTTCTTGCGCAAAAGGGAGGGAATATTAACCACCGGCGCCCCCACTATCGTTCCCCGCAATTCCCGGGCGTCGACCTCCCGAAAGAGCCGTTGTATGACGGGTATGCCGTTCAGTTCGTTGCCGTGCACGGCCGCCGTCAGCCCCACTACCGGGCCGGCCGCTGTTCCCCGGGCGATGATGATGGGGATGTAAACGGGCAGGCCCATGCCGTCGGTCACCAGGTGCAGCAGATAGCGCTGCACTTCGCCGGCCGGCACTTCTTCCAGGTTGAGCCTTTCAATAACAGGAGCTTCCTCATTCAGGATCAGGACAGGTTTCTTCATTACAGGACTGTATTGCTGTTTGAATGAATATTTAACCTCCGCTGACCGGCGGGATGATGACGACCTCGTCGCCGGCCCGGATGGGTTGGCCATCATCCGCATATTCCGTATTGAGGGCAATGGAAAAAGAGGCCAGTTCCTCAAAAGCAGGATAGAAGCTGCATAAGTGGGCTTTGAGCTGCCCGACAGTCGGCTGCGCAGGCATCTCCACCGTCAGCCGGCTGTCGCCAAGTATATCCCTGGCAATGCCGAAAGCCAGTATTTCTATCTTCATGGTGTTGCTTTATGGCAGTTTTCAGTTATCAGGCAAACATCGCGCGAGCAGAGTTTCAGGAAAACGGGATATGCCGGCATATGCCTTCAGCCGGCCTGCAAAATCTGGCCTGAAAAATGGTTAATTAACCCGGGAACAGTTGAAAAAGGTGGAAAGTTATTACCCTTATCCAGGCCTTTAACAAAACCTTAACAAAAATTTAACGCCCCTGGGCCGCTGCCCGAGTCAAAAATACAAACCGTCTTTTATTCGGAGCGTGCGCTATAAAGAAATAATTTTATTTCTCATTGCAGGCAGGCGTTGCCGTATGCTGTGCCTTTTCTTTTAGCCCGCCAACTTTTTTTATGCCTGCTGGCTGTAACAATGTTTTATGGGAATCGTATAAAAGGGTAGCCAAGTCAAAAATCATTGACTTTTTTGGCAAAAGAGTATAGCTTTGCCGCAGATTTTTTGACATGTACACCATGAATTTTAACTGATAGGAATTATCAGTTGCAGAAAAAAGAGAGAATCAAATAGCCCGAACGCACTGCATTACTCTATGGGCAGGGGCTTAGCCCTCACCCGCCAGATAGTGAAATGCAAAATTAATTATGCGATGAAAATCCCATGGACAATTGTTGCCATCATGGCAGCTCAATGCCTGTTTGCAACAAGTAAAAAAGCAGCGTTTCCCCTCGACGCCGGCGCCAGTGTGGAATTCCACTGGCCTGCTAAAATGGACGGGGATATCAAGGATCGCCTGGCACAACTCAAAATCCCATTTGAGGCCAGGTACGATAATCAGGTAAGAGACATCATCAGGGACTACGTTACGAACGGACAGCATGATACCGAAGACATGCTGGGGCGCACCTCTTTTTACTTCCCGATCTTTGAGCATTATCTGAGCCTGTACGGCCTGCCAAAAGAGCTCAAATACCTGCCGATCGTTGAAACTTCACTGGAGCCGGCGGCGCGTTCCGGCGCCGGGGCCGCCGGCCTGTGGCAGTTCATACCGGCCACGGCGCGCCAGTACCGGCTGCGCATTAACGAATATGTAGATGAGCGCTTCGACCCTTACCGGGCTACCGAAGCCGCTGTGAAAATGCTTTCCGCTCTGCATAAGCAATTCCAGGACTGGCCTTTGGTGCTGGCTGCCTACAACTGTGGCCCAGGCAGGGTCAGAGAGGCCATGCGTACTGCCGGCTGCCGCAATTTCTGGGAACTGCGCGCTCACCTGCCGCAGGAAACCCAGGATTACGTCCCGCGTTTTATAGCGGCGGCCTATGTGTCCAATTACTATAACTACCATGGCCTGCAGCCTCGCTTTGCATTGAACCGGCAAATCCAGCAGGCCAGGGCCGTAAAGCTCTACAATGCCATAACCTTTGGTGATATCGCCTACGTTACGGGCGCTGACCTACAGATTATTCAAGCACTCAACCCGAGTTATAAAAAAGGCGTCATTCCGCAGAGCCAGCGTGGTAATTTCCTGCTGCTTCCCGCTACGGCAATGGGCAAACTCCGGGATCATCTCCTGGCCCTGCAGGCAGGCCGGTACGTCGACCCCCAGTTGCTTTATCCCAACTTTCACAGGTCGTCCTATGTGGTAAAGCCCGGGGAAGGCCTGCACAACCTGGCCAGGAAGTTCCGTTGCACCGCTGATGAGATCATGCGCTGGAATGCCCTGACAACACCGGAGATTTTTGTCAATCAGGAACTCCTGCTCTTTTTGCCTGACCAGGGGTATGTTGCCAAACCCTGAACTGCCATGTAAAGTTTTTACTATTGTTGACAGATCAGGAGGGTAGGGCCGCAGTATGTTCCTTCCATTTTCCTGCGCCCCTGCTCCCCTGCCTATTCCTCCTTCCTGCGCCGTCTCCTTACCGCTTTCCTGAAGTATATTTATTTCGATAATATATATCACGTCATAACATTGTTATGCCCGTAAATACAGTTTGTTACACATTCGCATTATCGGCAATTATTATCAGCGCCAATTCGCCTTCTCAAAAAATACCCTGAAAAGGTTAACAAATCCCCGTCGGCTTCGTAAAAAACAGGGTACTGGCCACAAAATAGCCGCCTTCCGCCTGGCGGCTTATCTTGCGGCCGGCACGGCCCTAACCTCTGCAAAACTAAACACCCATGAAAGCCCTGGTGCTGATCCTTGCCACTTACTGCTTCCCCCTCACGGCAGCCTTTTCCATGCCTCAGGCACAGACACAACAGCCGCCTTCCTCCTGGGCAGAGCAGTTGTCTTATGCCATTCCGGCCCGCCTGCTTCAAATGCCCATGCCGTTCGACATAGAATACAATGCCGAAGTGAGGCGCCAACTTACGGACTACCTGCGCCAGGGGCGCCGGTCCACAGAGTTCATGCTGGCCCGCCGCTCGATGTACTTTCCCATCTTTGAACATTACCGGCTCAAGTACAAGCTGCCGGAGATATTGAAATACATTCCCCTGCTGGAATCCCGCCTCGTGCCTACGGCCCTGTCTGAAGCCGGAGCGGCCGGCCTGTGGCAGTTCATGCCCGCTACAGCCGAACACTACCGCCTCCACATCGATGAATACGTCGATGAAAGGATGAACCCCTACCAGGCCACCGAAGCGGCTATGAGCATGTTAGCCCGGCTTTTTGAGGAATTTGGCGACTGGTCGCTGGCCCTGGCAGCTTACAATTGCGGCCCCGGGCGGGTGCGTTATGCCGTACGGCAGACGGGATGCGACTCTTTCTGGGACATTGAACACCTGTTGCCCTACCAAACCCGCCGCTACCTGCCTGCCCTGATCGCTACCGTTTATGTTGCCCGGTATCACGAGCTTCACGGCCTGGCGCCTGGCCCCAAAAAACCTTACCATCAGCCTTTTAAGGTTTTCAGGATACAATACGCCCTGGATCTCAACGATATTGCCGCCCGCTGTAAGGTTTCCCGGAAGTTGCTCTCCCGGCTCAATCCCGGCTTCCTGCAGGATTATATTCCCTACTCCGAGCGAGGGCGCTACCTCATCCTGCCGGAAGAGGTCCTGCTGAATTTTCAGCAATACATCATTAAGGAAAGCCGGAAATCTGAACGCAGCTATGCCATTGCCGTACTGGATTCCCAACAGCAGCCGGCAGGACGGGAGAAAAAAGGTGGAAAAGATAATCGTTCGCGGGCGGAGATTTAGTATCTGCGGATTTTTCGCCTGATCGGGGCGGAGGTTCGGGATCGCAGCCGTACAGGCTGGCCGTCAATGGGTTTTTTACAGCTTCGGCTACCCGTCTAAGGTTGGACAACAGTGTTTTGTTTTTACGAGAAACGGGAATATAGATTCCCGTGCTTTATCTCCTTATAAAAGCGCAGGAATCTATATTCCTGCTTCTCTGTCCAACCTTAGAGGGATAGCCACAGCTTCTAAAAAAAGGGGGCAAAAATGCCCCCCAAGACAAACAAAGCTCCCAATTACTTATCTTTCCCAGGTAGTTTTACAGCACGGAAGACGCCCGTATTGCGTATTTCTTCCGGATGGCCGGCGGCCACCTGTCCGGCAGTATTGGCGACCCGGATTTCTCCATGGTTTTCCAGGGCGCCCACCAGCAAAATAGCATCTTCGTATTTACCGGCGCCGTCAATGGCCAGGCTGCCGTAAGGGGTTACCGTCAGTTTGGCCCCTCCTTGGATTTCCAGATAGTAGATCGGGCCTGCCTGGCCGTCGATCACGGGATAGAACCCTCCCCTGGTTTCTGTATTGGGTATGATAACGATGTCGTCGGCATCAGGCACACGGTGCTGGTCCCAGTTCCTGGGGTTACTCCAGGCTTCCTCCTGGCCGGGCGTTCCTCCACGCCATACTATCTGGGCCACTGCGGTGGAATGAATGATAACGAATGCTACGATGAAACTTAACAGGGTTTTCATGATTTTAAGGATTTATAGTGTTTCTCCCAACTTTCTGAGTTTATGCCCGAGAAGCGGGAATATAGATTCCCGCGTGGCAGCGATGCAGAAACTCAATTTGTGAGGAGATTCACCACAGTCGTAATAAACTTCAGGCATTCTATTTTGGCAGGTATGAAAAGGTTACCTGCACTTTATCGGTTAATTCCTGTACAACTGCATATGAATTGATAGATTCGTGGTAATTTTGTGATAACAATGCCCCTTTCCTCACTGTTAGGAAAAGAAAAAACATGAAAAAGATAATCCTTTTGTCCGCCATTGGGCTGTTCAGCTGGAGTTGTGCCAACTCGCAGAAAACGGATATCCCTTCACGCGATAAGAACATCGGTTATGCCAAGGGCGTGTCCGGCATTTCCAAAGTCGAAAAACAACTGGGCGAAGGCCTGTCCCGCGCTATCTTTGCCGGCGGTTGCTTCTGGTGCGTGGAAGAAGTCTTCGAGCGCGTCAGGGGCGTAGAGGAAGCCGTTTCCGGTTACGCCGGCCCGGATGCCCCCAAGCCTACCTATGAACTGGTGTGCACCGGTACAACCGAATATGCCGAGTCCGTCGCCGTTTATTACGACCCCGGCAAGATCAGCTACGAAGAGCTGCTCACCGCCTTTTTTGCCGGCCATGACCCCACCCAGCTCAACCGGCAGGGGCCGGATGTAGGGCCGCAGTACCGCTCCGCCGTTTTCTACCAGAACGAGGAAGAGAAAAAGCAGGCCCGGGCCTATATCGATAAGCTTAACGCCTCCGGCAACTACAGCGACCCCATCGTTACAACGCTGGAGCCCCTGGGAGTTTTCTACGTGGCCGAAGCCTACCATCAGGATTACTACCCCGCCCCCCCAGCCCAGCCCTACGTGGCGCGGGTATCCAAACCTAAGGTGGATAAGTTCACCAAAGCACACCCCGAACTGCTGAAGGAAAAGTATAAGAGCGGCGAGTGAGGCCCGGGCACGTCAATAGCACAGTTGCCGCCTTCAGGGAAGCATTCTTCTTCCGGAGGCAAGATTCTCAGGCGCCGCCTGCAAAACCAACAAAACATGAGCGAATTCAAACAAGTCGTCAATGAAGGCCTGAAAAAAGCAGGGAGCTGGATCAAGCGTTTCTTCCTCATCGTGTTCCTGCTCGCCATCGCCGGCGGAGGCCTCTATGTGTGGGTGTCCAGCTGGACCTATAGCGACGGCGCCCGCGCCGGCAACCTGATCAAAATCTCCAAAAAGGGCGTAGTTTTCAAAACTTACGAAGGGCAACTCAACCTGGGCGGCTTCCAGCAGAACGCCGACGGCATTAGCGGCAATATCTGGGACTTCTCCATCCCCAGAAAAGCAGTCTATGAAGAACTGCAGAACTTCGAAGGCAAACAGGTAAAGCTCTTCTACAAGGAACGCTACCGGGCCATGCCCTGGCAGGGGAAGACGAATTATTTTGTGTATAAGGTGCAGGCGGTGGAGTGAGGTGTGTATGAGTGTATCAGTCAGGGGTTCTGAATGATGGTATTTGGCAGTTGATGCAGGGAATACGCCCAGGCAGGTAACTGATGCCCTGATGCATACCTGCGCCGATACGCTATCATTTCTTCACCAGATACACTCCCGACAATATCAGCCCCATGCCCAGGAAATGGACCAGGGTGATGGGCTCGCCGTCAAAAGCGCCCCAGGACAGGGCGACGATGGGCACCAGATAACTGATCATGGAGGCGAAGACGGGCGTCGTCCACTGCACCAGCTTGAAGAAGATGATGGAAGCCAGCACGGTGCCAAAGAGGGCGAGAATAGCTACATACCCAAGCGCACGCCAGGCGCCCTCTTCCCGGCCCAGCACCTGCACAAAATCCGTGGAAAACAGAAAAACGAGAGCGGGAAGGCCCACCATAACGAAAGCAACGGCGCTGATCGTGACGGAACTCATATCCCGCAGATACGCCCCCACAACATTGGAGCTGGCGGCGTAGCAGATAGCCCCTGCCACGACCAGCAGGCCGTACCAGGGATTGCCCTGGATGCCGGCCTGTTTACCCATCAGGATGAGCATGGCGGCGCCGCCCAGTCCCACCAGTACGCCCGTCGCTTTGGCCCAATGGGCGCTGAAACCGAATAGCAGTACGCCCAGCAGCAGGGTGAATAAGGGTGTCAGTGAATTGAGCAGCCCTGCCACCGAACTGCTGATCTGCGTCTGCGCCAGGGAGAACATGAAGGCGGGAATGGCAGTGCCCGTCAGCCCAACCACCAGCAGGTGCTTCCAGCGCGACCAGTCAACCCGCCGTAGCCTGTGAGCCAGTATCGGCAGGAAGGCTAAAGCGGAGATCGACAGCCGCAGGGTAGCCAGCTGCTGGTAGGAATAAACTTCCAGCCCTTTTTTGATGAGTATGTAGGAAGTCCCCCAGATGATGCTGAGAACGATCAGCACCGCCCAGCTTTTCCAGCCCGGGGCAGAAGAGGGATTGGCATTCGTTTCGGCAGGAGGTATGGCGCTCAAACTTTTGAGTTTTAGAATGACATCTGGCAAACCTTAAGACAAGAGAAAAAGTTGCCTGAACCTCTTGTTTTCATTTCACACTATTCCTCCTAACTTTGCCCCTTCAAAGCAAAAAAACATGACAGAAGGCCCCTCCCCCGAAGATACTCCTGCCCGCCTCCTTCACCTGCGCCAACGGGCAAAGGATGAAAAAAAGGCCAACAAAAAGTACTTTGACACACTGGCCAGGCGCAGGCCCAGGCAGCTTGATACCATCGCATCCACCCTGCATGAGGAAGTTTTCCGGGAGATCGACTGCCTGCAGTGCGCCAACTGCTGTAAAACCACCAGCCCTATCTTCCGGGACAAAGACATAGAACACATCGCCGCTTTTTTACGCCTGCGCCCGGGAGAACTCGTTGCCCGCTACCTGCATATCGATGAGGATGGCGACTATGTGCTCAACAGCAGCCCCTGCCCCTTCCTCGGCCCCGGCAATTATTGCTCCATCTATGAAGCCCGCCCCCGGGCCTGCCGCGAGTATCCGCATACCAGCCGGAAAAACTTCCACCAGATTCTGAATCTGACTCTGAAGAATACGATGATCTGCCCGGCGGCTTTTGAAGTGGTGAAACGGTTGAGAGAGGCGCTGCCGCAGGGTTGAGGAGCATTGGTTGTTTGTTGTTGGTTGTCCTAACTGGGGGCGGCCCCTGAACGGACAACCAACAACAGGCAGCGAAACAACCCTTCATCTCCCTTTGCGTTAATACAACCTCGGCGAAGGCTTTTCCGCCTTCGTCAGGGCGGTGAAGTAAAAGCGGAAGCCCACGGAAAAGTCGAACTGGTTGGTTTTGGTCATGGTTTTGGCGCGGACGCCGCCGATGTTGGTATCGAAGTCGGAACGGGCGTAGTTGTATTTTACCAACGTTTCGATGCCCACGGCCTCGGAAGAAAAGATGGTGAACCCCGGGCCCACGCCTATGGCAAAGATATTCGTACTGATATTTTGCGGGACGCCGCCGACATCCTGATTGTCCGAGGAATTGCCGAAACCGAAGTTAGCCTCCAGGAAGAAAGACATATCGTCGGAGAGAGGGACGTAATAACGGCCAAAAGGGCCGAACAGCAGGTCGCTGTCCTTGTTGGTATTCTGGCCCTGGTTCCTGACCTGGTTGAAGGTATAGTCCAAACCAATGCCCAGCGCCAGGTTGTCAATCAGGAAATAACCTATTGACGGAGCAATGCTGAACTGAGTGTATGTAGGGTTTTCTTTCGCTACATCCCCCGTTCCATAATCCTGAGTTATGGTAGAGGTGGCTGCCGAGAACCCCAGCGTAGTCCCCATCATGAAATTGCCTTGAGTGGTGTACTGCGCCGGCAACATGCCGGCGGAAAGCATAAGGGCGGTCATTAAAATCTGCTTTTTCATCATCCCGCGTTTTGGTTCAATACATCAAGCTATGCCTATTCCTGCCTGTCTGCTATGAGATTGCTCACATACCGGCGATGATTTATATCAATTTCACTAACTTGCCGGGCAGGCAACTTTATTCAGGGGGAAATGGTTTTTTCAATTGTGCAGATAACGGATTAAATAGTTTGGAAGGTGTAAACAACAGAAGTTCAATGCCCTTTTCCGGCTTTACCTAAGATATGTCCAGGTTGTTACGCAATATCAGAAGATTTCGCAGCGGCGAAAGAAAAGAAAATGAAGAGGAAAAGCGTTCTCCTTTCATGGCCCTCATATGGAAGGGCCTGAAGGATGGCTTTTCCAGCACCATCGGCAAATGGGTGAGCGGCGTGCTGACTTTTTTAGTCCTCGCCGCGGGGACGTGGGTCGTCAACAACGCCTACATCAATCCCATACAGGTGCGGGAGGTCAGCGGCTATGTAAGCGAGATCGACAGCGGGGGCAGGCCCCTGCCCGGCGCCGTCGTGTACGTGGTGGGGCAAAAAGACGTGCAGTTCGAGGCCGATGAACAAGGTTATTTTTCCGGCAGGATCAAGGTCAGGAAAAATACCGGCGCCATCATCCTGAGCTGCAACCTCGAGGGCTATGAGTTCTTCCAGAAACCGGTCGATGTGCCCGTGGATAAAGGGGAGCCGATCCGCACCAATTTCCATCTGGAACCATTATAAGCCAGACACTTGAATTGTTAATTATTATCTATATCGTTGACAATCACGATTAAACTCTTTAAATTGGAAACTTGTGAAAAATTGAACTATCCCAAAACCATGAGAAAGACCCTTCCACTTTTAGCGCTCATCCTCCTTGCCTGCCTGTTTTTCGCATTCAGAAAACAGGAAGTTTTCGTCGTGGTTTCCGGAAAGGTGACCTATCAGGGGCAAGGCCTGGAAAGTGTGCAGGTTGCCGTAGTCAAAGAGAAAAATGACCAGCTGGACTGGAACATCATGTCCAAATATACCGAACCCACCTCCCGGGACGGCAGTTTCCGGCTTCGGTTCAACGTAGTGGAAGGGGAGCCGGCCTTTATTTATTTCATGAAGCCAGGCTATTCCATACTCAAAAAACACATCATCACCTCCGGAAAACAAAGGGAAATCCCTCTTGGCGCCAGCACCCTGATCAACATGCGAAAGGCCACGCAACTTTCAATGTACCAGCAATCGCCTTCCGCCGTAAAGATCAGCCACAACCAAAGCGCTTTATACGGCAGAAAGCTCTGCATTTTTGACGACCGGGATTTCCACTCTAGCCTCATGTCCCTCTCCCAGGATGAGATCAAGTACTTCACCAAGATCAAGCGCCACAACCACGACGAGTTCCGCCTGGACTCCGAGGCCGGCGAGTCCGTAAGGCTCGGGGGTTATTGGCATGAAGTTTCCTACGTTACCGCCAATGGCGCGCAGCGCAGCGGGTGGGTCTTCAGTGATTAATAGTAACTGTTTATAAACAGATTTAATAACTGTACTTCAGCCGCAGAAAAAAAGCCTGCAGGGGGCTGGCGTAGCCTCTCTCCTCCCTGTCAAAAATGACCTGCCCGACCAGGTCCAGGTCCCAGTTCTCGGCAACCGAGAGCGTCAGCGTCGGGTTGGCGAAGAGGGCGTGCACCTCTACCGGGCTGTAAATGAATGCAGCCCCGCCATTGAGCAAAGGAGTAAAGGGATAGGCGAATTGCGCGAAAAAGGCATGACGGTAGGGGTATAGGTTGCGGGCCGACAACTCAAAATCAAAGAGGTTGATCACACTGGCAGTGGCGCTGCCTGCGCTGTTATACAGATAGCCGCCGTTGAGGTAAAGCGAATTTTCAAAAGAATAGTCTATTCCGATGGTTGCCGCAAATGCATCATCCTGCCCCTCCTCCAAAGGCAGGAAGCAGGTGAACTCCCCCTTCAGCCCCGCGTCGCCCAGGTTGCCGGCCCAGCCGCCGCCCATAGCCAGATAGTTCCGGTCATACCCTCCCAATACCTGAATATCATAAGTTCCCGTATTGAATTTCCACATGCCTGCAATGGTGGCCTCTTCAAACGCGTCAAACATCCGCACCGCCAACTCCACGCTGGAAGCGAAGCCGGTATAGTACTTCACCCGCAGGGCATCGCTGCCGGGGCGCTCCTCGTAGTCGAAATCGGTAAAGGCAAAGGCATTGAAAATATCATTGGGGTTCCAGACGGTGCTGATGCCCCAGTTGATGCGTTGCCGCCCCAGGCGCACCTCCCAGGGCCCCTTGAAATATTCGAGGTACAGGCGGTCGGCCATCGTATGTATCACCCAGGAATCCTCATCCAGCAAGACCAGGGAGAGGTCAAAATAATCGTTGTTCTCATTGTCTATCAGTTCGCCGTAACTTCTGCCGCCATTGGCCTGAAACGCATTCAGGTCGCCATAGAAAACCCGGGTGCGCAGGCCGGCCTCCAGCTTCAGCTCCCCGCTCAGCAGCCAGCGGGAATTGAGGCGGTGGTGGAGCAAATTGAGCTGCTGGTATTTGTCTGCCGGCAAGGCGCCGAGGTTGTAGAACACCATGGCCTGCATGTTCTTGATATAACCATCCAAAGACCAATTCTTCAGCTCTTCCTGGCCCTGTGACTGGAGAGGAAAAGCAAGCAGAACAGCTATGATCATCACTCCCTTTCTCATCTTTCTTCCTTTTGTTCTGAAAATCCCTCGCTCATTCCCTCATTCCCTCCCCCCCTCTCGCCTCATCCGTCGCCACCTTCCCATCCACCAGGGTCACCACTCTCCTTGCCCGGTCGATCACCCTTTGGTCGTGGGTGGAAAAGACGAAGGTGATCTTTTCTTCTTTATTCAGCTGGGCCATAATATCGAGCAGGTTGGCAGTCGACCTGGAGTCGAGGTTAGCGGTCGGCTCGTCGGCCAGGATGAAGTCAGGTTTGGGCGCCAGGGCACGGGCGACGGCTACGCGCTGCTGCTGGCCGCCGGAAAGTTCTGAAGGGCGTTTGTCCATCTTGTCTTCCAGGCCAACGGCGCGCAGCAACTCTTCGGCCCGCTCGCGGCGTTCTTTCTTCGGGCGGTTCTGGAGCAACATGACGAACTCGACATTCTCCCGGGCGGTAAGCACGGGGATCAGATTATAGGCCTGGAAGACGAACCCGATGTGCTCTTTGCGGAAATCGATGAGCTTATTGTCGCTCATGGCGTCAATATCGTGGCCGCCAACCTCCACATCCCCCTCAGTAGGCCGGTCCAGCCCGCCAATGACGTTGAGCAGGGTGGTCTTGCCGGAACCGGAAGGGCCGACGATAGCCGTGAATTCACCTTCACGGATTTCCAGGTCCACCCCATCCAGTGCTTTTACGGGAATCTTGTCGGGGTTGTAAATCTTTTTGACGCCCTTGACGGTGATGACTTTCATGGCTGGTTATTTTTATTATTTCAGATGGTTCTCAGCGCTTCTACCGGTTTGAGGCGTATCGCTTTCAAGGCCGGATAGATGGAGGCCAGCACGGCGGTAAGGAATACGCCGATGGCCACCTGCCCGTACACGACGGGGTCGAGTTCGAAATAGATTACCGGCGACATGCCGAAGTTTGCCAGCCCTTTGGCGTACAGAGACATATCGATGCCGTTCCTGCCTACGTAATCGATGGTGATATAGCCCAGGAGCAGGCCCGCCGGCATGGCCACCAGGCCCAGCAGGATGGACTCCAGCACGATCATGGAAAACACCCGTAGTTTATTCATGCCAATGGCCATCAGCATGCCCAGTTCCTTGATGCGCTCCAGCACCGCCATCAGCATGGTGTTGATAATGCCGAAGACCAGGGCCAGCATGATCACGGTAAGGTAAATGACCGATACGTTCTTGATCTGCCCCTCGTAGAGCTCCAGGTCAGGGGAAATCTCCCGGTAGGTCTGTACTTTCAGCCCGGGGAGCGTGGCACTCAGGTTAGCCGCAATGGTATCCACCTGCCGGATATCGTCTACCATGACCGCTACCTCGTGTGCCAGGGCGCCTGCCGCCAGGCTGCTGTCGGCAACAGGGATCAGCAGGTCGTTGAGGTCGTTGCGGCGGACGAAGACGTGGGACAGGTCGAAGGGGTTATTGCCCGTATCGAAGATCCCCACGACGCGGAAAGCGGCGGCGGTAATGTTTCCCCCCCGGTCCTGAAAGTTGAGCACCACCTTGGAACGGAGCTTGACGTTCAGCTTATTTGCCAGTTCGCCGCTGACCAGGACGGGGTTTCGGCTTTCATCGGAAAGGTAATCACCTTCCACTATATTCTCATCGAGCGCATTCACCCGTGCCTCTTCTTCAGGCGCCACACCTTTGATACGCACTCCCCGGGCGCCCTTGCTGGAAGAGATCATCCCGTTGACCACCGAGCGCACACTGGCCGCTTTCACTCCCGGTTCTGCCCGGATGGCCCGCTCTGCGGCCTCTGCATCCGGTATATTATATTTTACTTCATATTCCTCCAGATATTCGGGCTGGTGCACCTGAATGTGAGAAACGACATTCTGAACGGCATTATTGACATAACTTTTCATCATGCCCGTCGCGAAACCCGTCAGGGAAATGGCTGCCCAGATGCCGACGGCAATCGCGCCGATCACCACAAGGCTCCGGGTCTTGCTGCGCCAGATGTTTCTCCAGGCCATTATTGGTATCATGGTTTTGTTTTTTGTGTATCAGTGTATCAGTGTGTCAGTGTATCAGTGTATCAGTGTATCAGTGTATCAGTGTATCAGTGTGTCAGTGCATTGGGGGAGGCCATTGTTGAACCTATACACGAATGAGGCTGCTCCGAAAACCATTTGTGTCAAATTTTATTTTGTCCACCCCCTGTATCCCCGCCAGCGGGGGACATTTCCTCCGATTTGGAGAGGTATTTTCCTCCGCTGGCGGGGGTTAGTGGGTGGAGTCAAAATGAAATTTTGAAATCGAGAATGTCAAAACCCTGAAATCGACTTTTCGGAGCAGTCTTACGAATGCACCTATACACACTTCTTACGCCCTCATCGCCTGCACCACCTGCAGCCTCCTGATCTTGAACAACGGGTAAAGCGCCAGGACAGCGGTGATGATGAAGACCAGCACAGCCTGGGTCAGGAAAATATGGGCTGCAAACATTGCCGGGAAGATGGGTTCGAAACCGAATTTTTCCATGGCTTCCGCATAATCACCAGAGAAGCGGATGGGGTTAATGTGGAAATACCAAACCAGCGGCATGCTGGCCAGTATGCCCAGCAGGGCGCCTAAAAGGCCCAGCATGATCACCTCCATCCATACTGTCAGGCCCAGCTTCCAGCGGCGCATGCCGATGGAAATGAGCACTCCGAACTCATATTCCCGTTCTTTGGACATCATCAGTATGGTCCCGAAGATGCCGAAAGCGATGATGAGATAAAGGATGACATAGACGATGACGTTGCCGGCGCTGTCCACCGTTTTGGCCTCCACCAGGTCAGGCAGCATGCCTTTCCAGTCCATCACTTCATAGGCGGAAGTATCCAGGCCATGGCGCAAGGCCTTCAGCACCGGTTTGATATCGTCCTGGCCGTCTATTTTCAGGGCCAGGGAGGTCGCCAATCCGCCTGCCCCGTAGAAATACTGCGCTACCGGCAGCGGCAGGTAGACCATTTGTTTGTTGAGTTCCGGCGACCCGAAACTGACCATTCCTTTGATAGGATATTTGCCGGCGGCATTGACGCCGTGGTACCCCTGGCTGATCAAAAC
>CAZAXA010000004.1:0-5874 GCA_964488965.1 uncultured Phaeodactylibacter sp.
GCGGCTTCGCCAACGAGGGCATCTACTTCTATCCCTGGCTCGTCAAGACAGGCGCCAATGGCTGCATTGAAGAGCCGTGTGAAATAGCCACCCCGGCAGAGGAAGCCCCCATCCCAAGCCCTGAAAACATCCGCCTGTACCCCAACCCGGCACAAGACAAGCTATTCCTGGAACTTCCTATCCAGGCAGGCTCCGCCGAAGTTCGTCTGTACAGCATGCAGGGCGCCCTGGTAAGGCGATGGCGCCTCGGCGGCGGCGGCCACGACTTGCTGCTTGGCGGGCAGGATATTAGGCCTGGCTTTTATGTGGCCGAAGTGCGCACTTCTCACGGTGAGATTTTCAGGCAAAAAGTCATTCTTTCCTATTGATCTCACTCCAACAGGATCATCTTCCTCGTCGCCACCCTGTCTCCCATCTGCAGGCGGTAGTACAACAGCCCGGCGGCGGCCAGGGGCAACGCCTCGCGCTGCAGGGCCAGTTCCTGATAACCCTTGCTGAAGTGGCCCTCTTGCTGATACACCAGCCGTCCGTTGATGTCGAACACGCTGAACACGGCCATGCCGTCCTCCGGCAGTTCAAAGCCTATAATGGCCTCCCTGGAGAAGGGGTTCGGCCGGTTATGATACAGGCGGAAGGCGCCCGCCTCTGCGGGCTGGTTTCCACCGAAGGCCAGGGTGACATCCAGCAGTTCCTGTCCCGGCGTGTACGCCTCCGCCACGGTGTAACGCGAACTGATGCGCAGCAGTTCAGCCAGATCGGCATCAGCCTTAGCGCGGAAGATCAGGGTGAAGAAAGGCTCGCCTTCCCCGTACTCCAGGCCGTCCTTCCGGTACCAACTGGCAGTGAGGTAGCCTTCCGCCAGGCCGTGCAGGCCCAGGCAGGCTTCGTCGGCCAGGCCGTATTCTACCTCCAGCAGTTCCAGTGCGTTCTGGTCGAAATCCAGGGTGAACTGATAGCCTCGGATGGCATCCGGATCCTGCGCCGAAAGTGGTACTTCCACCACCTCTCCTGCCGTCACTTTCATTTCGGGCGCTTCGAGGTAGAACGTCCCGGCAAAACTGCGGCCCTGGACGCCCATCAGGTTGGTCGTCACAGCGGAGTTATTGACATCGCCGATCTTGATGGCCACAAAGTCGTTGGCCATAATGGTCATGGCCAGGTCGTTGACGTTGATCAGCTCCGGGAAAGGCGTAAACCAGGGGTTGGTGGGTACGGGGAAGATGAAGTCCGCATCCACGAAACGCCAGCTGGTATTGTTGGGGAATTCCAGGATCTCTCCCAGGATGAGCTGCTGGATTTGTATCATATCCAGGGTGGTAATGCTGCCCGAGCGGTTGGCGTCGGCGGCGATCCGCTTGTAGGGGCTGTTCAGCGGCTGTACGCCCAGCAGGTGCTGCTGGATGAGCAGAAGGTCGAAAGTGGAAATGCCGTTGCGGTGCCCGGTATTCAGGTAGGGCCGGATGGTGTAATCGTAGCCCGGCTGCAGGTCATCGAACTGGTAGTTGCCATCGATCAGCGTGTTCATCGTCAGGATGACTGGCCCGCTGAGGGACACTTCTACATTTTGCACACCCATATTGTCCTCTCTGGCGATCCGCCCGGCCATCATCGGCCCGAGGGGCGTACAGGCGTTGTTGTTGTTCTGGAGCGCCAGGTAGGTTTCGCAGAAACCGTAGTTGAAGCCCCCCGTCGTGCCGTCGGGCTGCAGGGCGTAAGGGTTGTCGGCGCTGTCCCAGACGTAGACCTGAATGTCGATCGTGCCGGTATCTTCACAGGTGAAGTACAGTACCCGCTGGTTGATGTCCGGCATTTCCCCTGCCAGGTTGATGGAATAGGCGATGGTGTCATCGCTGCAATCCGATGCATTCACCACAAAATCATTAGCCCAGATGGCCGCCCCGGCCACATCGATATCGCCGTCGCCGTCAAAGTCGGTGTTGGGGGGCAGCGGCATGAGGGGGAAGGACAGGCCGTTGAGGCAGGTAAAGGCCGGCGGCTGGCAATCCGCCACTTCGAAAGGCAGGGTGGCCGAGGCCATGTTGTTGCCGCAGCCGTCTTCCGCCTGAACGATGAAGGCATGGCTGCCGACGGGGAACTCTCCCTGAATGGTAAAGCCGGGATAAGCGCCGCTCAGCGCCCCGCTGTTCGTCAGGTTCTGGTCGATCGTGCCGTCGGCATTGGCATCCAGGAAGACCTGGATGGACAGGCCGCTGGCAGAGCAATCCTCACTGACCGTGAACGGATAAGTTACCTGCCCGTCGCAATTCACCGCATCATAGCTGCAGAAAGCAGCCGGCGGCGTAAAGCTGATCTGAGGCGGCGTATCGTCCATCACCTTGATGATCTGCGTGTATTCCCACAGGCCTACCGATGAGGTAGTGCGCCAGTAGCCCGTGGGGTTGGTCGTGCCGTCGCAGCCCGTGCCCTTCGTGCCGAATACCGGAACGTTGTTGGCATGGTTGTTATCCCGGTCGACATAGGAATGGGTGGGGCGGCGCAGCACCCAGACATCTTCATCGCCGGGGGCGCCGTCGCAATCCTCATTCCGGCTGATGACGACCGCGTCGGAGATGCCGTCATACTCACACCAGTTGAGCACCCGGTACCTGCGGAAGATTTTGTAACATTCCGGCGCGTTGCTTCCCGGCAGGGGTGTGAAGACCTCGTCGGTGACGCTCACCGAAAGCAGGTCGCAGCCGAAACTGGTATGGATCAGCGTGTCTGGCGTGGGCACTGTGCAGTTGGTGGTGAAATCCTTAGGGAACCTGATCTCATAATTGAACTCCTGGTTGACCGTGACCACCTGGCGGCAGAGGTTCTGCGACAGGTTGCCCGCCAGGTCCACCGCCTGGAAGTTGCGAATTACCGTCCCGAAACCGCACTGGCCCAGGTTGTCCGTCGGCGGCAGCTCGTTGACGACGGCGGCGCCGCAATCGTCCTGCGCCGTGGCGGCCCCAAAGAGCGCCTGCAACTGTGCCGTACTGGATGGGTCAAAATTCGCCGGCAGGCTGTTGCAACTCACCGCCACATTCGGCGGAGCAGTACATATCGGCCTCGTCTTGTCTTCCACCAGCACTTCCATCCAGCAGGTATTCCGGTTGCCGTTGACGTCGATCACCAGCAACTCGATGGTGTCCGTCTGGTCGACGTCGCAGCAGGTGAATTCCACCCAGGGCGCCCAGTCCGAGTAGTAAGGCGCCACGGGGTTGCAGGTGGCGGGGTTAACCGTGTAACGGCGGCGCACCAGCAGGCTGTCGATGCCGCAGTTGTCGGTGCTGCCCTCGTTAACGTCAATGGCGTACACCCGCCCGATACCCTGGCCGCCAATGGAGACGTTGAGGTTGTCATCACAAATGGCCGTGGGCTGCACATCATCGGCCACGCAGAAATCACACTCTACAATGGTATAGTTGTTGCAATCATCCGTGACCTTATAGCGGAAGCGGTAGCACCCCAGCGGGATGTTGTGCACCAGGCGGGGCGCGCCTGGCAGGATGGTGGCGATGACCGTCGCTATGGTGTCGTACCCGATCACGATACCATACTGGTTGGTAACAGGCACTATCTCATCGGCGACGATCTCGGTGCGCACTTCATAGGCCGAACAATTGTCCGTCACATCGGGCAGCGGAACCATAAAGGATGCCGTGCAATCATAAGAGGTGGTGGAAAAGCGCAGGGGATCCGCCTGGCCGTCCCAGTCGTAATCCACAAATGGGCAGGCCACCAGCGGCCCGTCCACATCACCCACCTTGATGACCTGCGTCAGCTCCAGGATGGCAGGGCTGGAATTGGCGCACCAGTCCAGCACATCCCAGCGGCGGATGATCTTGGTCGTCCCGTCACAGACGACGATGGGCGGAGAGTCGGTATAGGTGGCGCCGAGGTTGCAGAAAGCCTGGTTGATCGGAAAAGCCCCGAAGTAGGTTTGCACCAGGGGAAAACCCGAAACCGACGGATGCGGGTTGCCGTTCTGGTCCAGCGCGAAGGTGGAATCGCAGGGGAGTTCCACCAGGGCCGGCGGCGCGATGAGATCATTAAAAGTGGGCTTCCGGATGATGATCACCTGCGTACACTGTGCGCTGTTGCCCACCGGGTCGGTCACCGTAAACACGCGGTTGATCCGGCGGTCGGCACAATCCGGCGTCATCACCAGCTGGTCCTGGAAAGTCACCGTATGCTGCACACAGGTGTCGGTGATCAGCGGCTGGCCGGTGATGGCCAGGCTGGCCGGGTTGTTCAGTATGGAATCCAGGTCCGAGCAGACCAGTTCCACATCCTGCACCGGGCAGGTAAAGGCCGGCGGCGTGAAGTCCTGAACGTGCACCCATCCCCAGCAGACCAGCCCGCAGTAGGGGTCCAGCACTTCGGCGATCAGCGTCTGCCCCGCCTGGGCGCCGGTGATGATGTTGCCCAGGTTGGCGCCCATCGGGTCGATCAGGTTGACCACCAGCCCGCCGCTGCAGCCGTCGCTGCCGCCTTCCAGCACCATATCCGGCGTCACCAGCACCTGGCAGGCTGTGCCAAAGGGCACATTCACCTGGCTGTTGCAGCCATAATCGAGGTTGCTGGACAGGTTGACCGTCACGGTCGCCGTGGAAACCGGGCAGCCATTCTGCCCGCCTACCGTGTAGCGGAAGCGGTAATCGCCGCCGGGCACTCCCGTGAAGTTAACGTTGGAAGGAACGGCCAGCGAAACGCCGGCGCCGTCCAGATCCGACCAGCTTCCCCCGGGGCTGGGGGCGCCGCCCAGGGCCGCCACCAGGTTGACGAATACGTTATTGGAAGTGCAGGTCAGGCAGACTTCCACACTACCGTTGGCGCCGGCGCTCGGGCAGTTGCCCACCGCGATGAGAGCGGGGTCGTGGTCGTCCTCATCGCCGGCAGCCTGGCTGCTGCCTACGGCCCCGGTACCGTTGCCGGTGATGGCGTCGTCGGCAGGGCTGTTGGGCTGGCCGCCGGCATCATTGGCTCCGTTATTGTCATACTGAGAGTCGGCATCGGCGGGCGGCGTATTGCCCGGGTTGGTATCATTATCGGCAGCGCTGATCTCAGCAAAGTTGACGATCGTGCTGCCCGTGAAGTTCTGGTTAATCACAAAGGAAATGTCCACAGCAGTACTGCTGCCGGCAGGGACCGGCCCGGGAATGGCCCGCGTGGCTGTGGCGCCCGACTGTGTCCATCCGCCGCCGGTGAGCGTGAGGCCGGCAGGGATATAGTCCGTAAGCTGGATGTTGTAAGCGTCTACATTGCCCTGGTTGAAGACCGTAATGCGGAAGGTCACCGCGCTGCCCGGAACAAAAGGGCCGGGCGTTGCGGACGTCTTCAGTTGCTTGCGCAGCGCCAGGTCGAAGCGCGGCGGAGCGCTGACGGCGATGCTCGCGCTGTCGAAGTCGTCTTCATTGGGGCCGGAAGCGCCGTTGCCGGGCGTGGAGTCTGCATCGTTGAGGCCCTGGCCGTTGGCGGCCGAGAAAATTTCGGCATAGTTTGTCACCGTTGTGCCGGCGAAGCCCGCCGCCACCACGAAGTCAATCTCTACCGTTTGCGAAGCCCCCGGCGCCAGGCTGGCGATGGGGCTGTTGAGGCTGGCCACCCCGCCGTTGGCCGTCCAGGTGTTGTCCGACAGCGTCAGGCCCGCCGGGATGTAGTCCCACAGTTGGATGTTCTGCGCCGCCACATTGCCCTGGTTCGTCACCGTCAGGCGGAAAGTCACCGGGCTGCCCGCAATGTAGGGGGCCGGCGTGGAAGGGCTCACCGTCTTGCTCAGCGCCAGGTCGAAAACCGGTGTGGCGGTGACGGTAATGCTGGAGTCGTCATAGTCGTCCTCGCCAGGAGCGGCGCCGCCATTGCCGGGGGTAGAATCCACATCGTTCA
>CAZAXA010000004.1:5974-27028 GCA_964488965.1 uncultured Phaeodactylibacter sp.
CCGCCACATTGCCCTGGTTCGTCACCGTCAGGCGGAAAGTTACCGGGCTGCCCGCAATGTAGGGGGCCGGCGTGGAAGGGCTCACCGTTTTGCTCAGCGTCAGGTCGAACTGCAGAGGCGGGCTTACGATAATGCCGGCGCTGTCGAAGTCATCTTCATTGGCGCCGGCGCTGCCGTTGCCGGGCGTGGAATCCGTATCGCCCAGGCCGGCCGCGTTGGCAGCGGCGCCGATCTCGGCATAATTGGTAATAAATGAACCGGTATAGTTCGGAGAAATGGTAAAAGTAATATCTACCGTAGCAGAAGCGCCGGCCTGAAGGTTGCCGATGGCCCGGTAGGCCATGCTGCCGTTGAGCGTCCAGTTGTTATCCGCCAGCACCAGGCCCAGGGGGATATAATCCCTCACCTGCACGTTCTGGGCGTCGACGCCCCCTTCGTTCGTTACTGTAATGCGGAAGGTGACGGCGCTGCCCGGGTAGAAAGGCCCCGGCGTGGCGCTCACTTTGAGTTCCTTGGCAAGGGCCAGGTCGAAGGGTTGCTGTACGACGTTGATGGATGCTCCGTCGAAATCATCTTCGCCGGCGCCGTTGGAGCTGTTGCCAGGGGTAGAATCCGTATCGTTCAGGCCGTAGTTGTTCGCTGCGGCGCCGATCTCGGCATAGTTGGTTATGGCCGTACCCAGGAAATTGGCGGCGATGGTGAAGGTGATATCCAGGACCGCTGAACTGCCAGGGGCCAGGCTGGCGATGGTGCGGCTGGCCAGGTTGCCATTGGAGGACCAGTTGTTGTCCGCCAGCACCAGGCCCAGGGGGATATAATCCCAGACCGTTATATTCTGAGCGGCAATGCCTCCCTCATTGGCGACGGTGATCCGGTAAGTCACCGTACTGCCCGGCGCGAAGGGGCCGGGCGTGGCGCTGGTTTTCAGTTCCTTCGTCAACGCCAGGTCAAAGGGCTGTTGTATTATAGTAATGGCGGCGCTGCCGTAGTCGTCCTCGCTGGGCCCTGACGGGCCGTTGCCGGGGGTGGAGTCCGTATCGCCCAGGCCATAGGCGTTGGCAGCCGCTCCGACCTCGGCATAATTCACCAGCTGCTGGCCGGAGAAGCTGGGCGATACCGTAAAGGTAATATCCACTGTTGCGGAAGCGCCGGGCTGCAGGGCGCCGATATTGCGTATGGCCATGCTGCCATTGGGCGCCCAGTTGTTGTCGGCCAGTATCAGGCCCAGCGGAATATAGTCGCGCAGCTGAATGCTCTGCGCGGCGATACCGCCCTGGTTGGTGACCGTCAGGCGGAACGTGACGGCGCTGCCCGGAATGAAAGGCCCCGGCGTGGCGCTCACCTTCAGTTCCTTCGTCAGTGCCAGGTCGAAGGGCGCCGGGAGTATGCTAATGGAAGCATTGTCAAAATCATCCTCATTGGCGCCGGCGCTGCCGTTGCCGGGCGTGGAGTCCTTGTCGGCCAGGCCCATGCTGTTGGCGGCGGCGCCGACCTCGGCAAAGTTCACCAGCAGGGCGCCGGTAAAATTGGGAGATATGGTGAAAGAGATATCAAAAGCGGCGGAAGCGCCGGGCTGCAGGTTGCCGATGTTGCGCACGGCCATACTGCCGTTGAGCGTCCAGTTGTTGTCGGCCAGCGCCAGGCCCAGCGGGATATAGTCCCGCAGTTGAATATTCTGGGCTTCCAGGTCGCCTTCATTGGTAACCGTAATGCGGAAAGTCACCGTGCTTCCCGGGAAGAAGGGCCCCGGCGTGGCGCTCACCTTCAGTTCCTTGTTCAGGGCCAGGTCGAACTGCTGTTGCAGCACGCTGATGGTGGCGCCGTCGTAATCGTCCTCGCCGGCGCCCAGGCTGCCATTGCCGGGCGTAGAGTCTACATCATCGTACCCCAGGATGTTGAAAGCGCTGCCTACTTCGGCATAATTCGCAAGGCTGGTACCTGTGAAACTGGCGGCAACCGTGAAAGTCACATCCACTGAAGCGATCGCTCCCGGCGCCAGGCTGCCGAGGGGGAAGGCCAGTTCGGCGACGTTGCCCACCGCGTTCCAGTCCGGGTCGGCGAGTATCAGCCCCGGCGGGAAGTATTCCCGCAGCTGTATGTTCTGGGCAGTGAGGTCGCCCTCGTTGGAAATGTTGATCCTGAAGGTAACGGTACTGCCGGGGACGAAGGGGCCGGGCGTCTCGCTGCTCTTCAGTTCTTTGCTCAGGGCCAGGTCGAAGTCCTGCCGGCTGACGGTAATGGTGGCGCCGTCATAATCGTCCTCGCCCGGGCCGGCATTGCCGTTGCCGGGGGTAGAATCCTTATCGCCCTGATTAAACTCGTTGTCGCTGCCGGCGATCTCCGCATAATTGGCCAGCGTGGTTCCTGTGAAGCCGGGGCTGATGGCAAAAGTGATATCCACAGTCGCCGAAGCGCCGGGCGCCAGGCCCGCAATGGGGTTGTTGCGCACGGCCATTCCTCCCAGCGCCGACCATTCGGGGCTGATCAGGATGAGGCCCTGGGGAATGTAGTCCTGAACCTGTATGTTCTGGGCGGACACTTCACCCTCGTTCGTCACGGTAATGCTGTAGGCCACCGTGCTGCCGGGATAGTAAGGGCCGGGCGTTGCGCT
This sequence comes from uncultured Phaeodactylibacter sp., assembly GCA_964488965.1. Lineage (GTDB taxonomy): Bacteria > Bacteroidota > Bacteroidia > Chitinophagales > Saprospiraceae > JACJXW01. Next base: position 8,586 of record CAZAXA010000004.1, read on the forward strand.
GGTTTTTACCGATTTTTGCAGCGCCAGGTCGAAGGTTTTGGGGATAGTGATGACGATCGTTTCGGTATCGTCATCGTCTTCGTCGTGGCTGCCGTTGCCGGGCGTGGAATCGAGGTCCGGCATATTGTTGACATTGGTGGAACTGCCCAGCTCGGCGCAATTGAGCAGGCTGGCGCCGTTGGCCACGTTCGAGGCAATATCAAAGGTAATGGTAACGGTTGTCGACTGGCCGGGCAGCAGCGTGGGTATGGGGTTGGCCAGCCTCAGCATATTACCCTGCACGGGCTGCCATTGGTTATCGTTGAGGATGAGCCCGGGCGGAAAGTAGTCGAGCAGGCGAATATTACTGGCGGCCAGGCTGCCCTGGTTGTAAACGGTGAGGTTAAAAGCCACCTGCCCGCCCGGCACATAGGGGCCCGGCGTCAGCGCCGTATTGACCGTCTTGGAAAGGGCCAGGTCATAGCTCTGCTGCACCAGCAGCTTGGCATTATCGATATCGTCTTCCCCTTCCTGCCCGTTGGCCGGCGAGGAGTCCTCATCCGCCATGGAAAGGGCGTTGGCGGCGCTGTTGATCTCCGCGTAGTTGTCGATGAAATTGCCCGTAAAATCACTCCTTATGGTAAAGGTGATATCCACTGAGGCTGAGGCTCCGGCGGCCAGGCCGGCAATGGGTTCATTCAGCACGGCCGTGCCGAACACCTGCGTCCAGTCAGGATCCGCCAGTTCCAACGCCTGGGGAATATAGTCTATGATGCTGATAGCGCCGGCATCCACCAGGCCTTCATTGGTTATCCGGATGGAATAGGTTACGGTGCTTCCCGGATAGAACGGCCCGGGGGTCAGGGCCGTATTCACCTTTTTATACAGGGCCAGGTCGAAGGTTACGGGAATCTGTTCCACAGGAACCATGGCCATGCCTTCATCATCTTCGCCGTGGTTGACGCCATTGCCGGGGCTGGAGTCCACATCGTCGAGCCCGCTGTTGTTGATCACGCTGTATATCTCCGCCCGGTTGGCGATCTGTGTGCCGCTGAAATCCGGGCCGATCCTCAGCCGGATGGATACGGTAGTGGATGCGCCCCCTTCCAGAGAAGAAATGGGCGAGGCGATGACGGCCAGATTGCCGTAGGAAATCCACCCGTTATCTTCCAGCGTCAGGCCTGCGGGCAGGTGGTCGGCCACCTGTATGTTTCTGGCCCTCACATTGCCCTCGTTAACTATGGTGATCAGGAAGCTGACCAGGCTGCCAGGCTGGAAGGGGCCGGGCGTAGCGGCATAGCTGATCTCTTTCTTGAGGGCAAGGTCGAAGGCTTGCACCGGCTGCTGTATGGTGATGGTGACATTATCGTCATCATCTTCCTGGCTGCTCTGGTTGCCGGGCGTCGAATCCCGGTCGGGCAGCCCCTGGCCGTTGGCCGCCGCTTTGATCTCGGCATTATTGGTAATGCTGGTACCGGAATAAGCGGGGTCAATGGTAAAGGTGATCTGCCGGGTCACGGTATTGCCAGGAGCAATATTGGGAATGAGGGTGTTGAGCTGGGCGACGCCGTTGGCCACCGACCAGTTGCTGTTGTTGAGCACCAGGCCGGGCGGAATAAAATCCGAAATCTGGACATTCTGGGCCGCCACGGCGCCTTCATTGGTTATGCGTATGGAAAAAGTAACGTTGCCGCCCGGAGAGAAGGGCCCCGGGTTCGCCACTTCCTTATCGAGGGACAGGTCGAAGACGGGGCTAACCGGCACGGACTGGCTATCCTGGTCGTCCTCGTCCATGTTCTGGTTGCCGGGAGTTGAATCCCGGTCGGGTTCTCCGCTGGCATTGGCGGCGCCCGCTATCTCCACCACGTTGACGATGGAGTCGCCGACAAAGCCCGGCGCTATGCGGAAGGTGATCTCCCTCAAAACGGAACTGCCGGCGGGAATGGCGTCAATGGGTGTATTGAGGCTGGCCACATTATTGTTCTGCGTCCAGTCGGCATCATCGAGCAGAAGGCCGTTGGGAATGTAGTTGTTCAGGCGAACCATAGTAGCGCCAATAGTCCCTTCGTTGGCCACTTCAATGATGAAGGTGAGCTGGCTGCCCGGATAGAAGGGGCCGTCGCCGTTGAGGGTGAGGTCGAGCGCCAGGTCAAAGGGGGAAGAGCCCTGGACGGCGATTGCCGCCACGTCGTGGTCATCTTCATCGGTGGCCGCGTCCGCGCCGCCCACCGGGCCGGCGCCGTTGCCCAGGATGGCATCATCGGCAGCAGTGCCGGGAGCGCCGCCGGCATCGTTATCCGGCAGGTTGTCCGCCCTGGAGTCCCGGTCGTCCAGCCCCAGAGGGTTGATCACATTGGCGATCTCCGCCTGGTTGAGGATGGTAGTTCCGGCGAAGGAAGTTTTGATCCGGAAAGAAATATCGAGCCGGAGAGAATCGCCGGGAGCGATGGTGGGCAGCGGAACCCGGGTGAAGGCCACCCCTTCGTCATTGTAGAACCAGTTGCCGGTATCTTCCAGTTCCAGGGCATCCGGGGGGTAATAGTCCACCAGGTTCAGGTAGGTGGTGGGCGCCATGCCCTGGTTATAAACCGTGATGGTATAGCTGACGGCGTCGCCGGGCACAAAGGGAGGAGGGGTGAGGCTTTCGTTGAGCACTTTGCGCAGGGCCAGGTCGAAATAGGCGGTGATGAAGCCGGCATCCAGCGTCGGGTTGGCCTGGCCGGCGTCGCCGGTAGAGAAACTGATGTAGGGCAGGCCGTCCGGAATGGCGCCAGGCATATCCAGGGACAGGTTAGCGGGATCGGGGTCCGAATCGTTCATGAAGGGGTTGGCGCCGGCGCCGGAGTGCTGCCGGGTAAGCGCATACAGCCTGCCATTGACCCGCAGAAAGCGGTTGTCGGGATTATCGGCATCGCTGCCGAAAACGAGGAAATAGGGCGTATTGGGGTACAGTTGCCCGCCGGAGGGCCAGTCCTCCCCGGCGGCGCCGGGGCCGGTAAAATGATAGCGGCCGGCCGCATCGGACTGGGTTGTGGCGAGCAGGGCGCCGGCCTCATCGTACAGCGCTACCGGCAGGTTGGCGATCGGGGGCTCGCAGGCCTCCTGTACGCCGTTGCCGTTCTCATCCTCCCATACCAGGTCGCCGATCTGCAGGGGCGCCGGCTTGCAGATACAGAAATTGATATCGCTCAGCCCGATCTGCTGGGCGGCCGGGTCGGCGGGCCCGTTCGGGCCGGGCGCCAGGCGCAGGACGATGGAGTCGGCCTCCGCCTGAATGTGCAAGGTGAGGTTGCCATCGGCCGAGGCGGCGTTGACGGCAATCCCATCACCGGTATATTCATTGGGGGAAAGCAGGTTGACGCCGGGCCCGGCAGTGACGGCCGACAGGCCCAGCGGGACCTCAACGCCACGGAGGAAAGCCCGGGCCGTCACGCGGTCCTGGTAAGCCGCCGGGCCGTCGCCCTGGTCTATATCGAGAATGGAGAAGCTGATCTGGCTCACGGGCGGGCTGAAGGTAACGGCCGTTTCCACATACTGCCCGGCATTGGCGGCATTCATGCCGACAGGCCAGAAGCCCCGGTGGCCGCCCTGGGGGGTAAAGTCATTATCCACCATAAATGCCGATGCCGGGGCGATGCCGAAGGGGTCGTTCTTTCTGACCGTTACCTCTGCCTCGTCCATGGAGTAGGGCGTAGGGCTGATGTTATCATCGTTGAAAACCAGCCAGTCGAAAATCCGGGTGCATTCCGGTTCGAGGGCGGCAGGGCCCTTGCACCAGCTGATGCTGCCGATGCCGATACCCTGCGCATCGGGATCCGTACCCGAAGAAGTGGCGGAGGAAAGGTGGATGGACAGCTGGTCGACCGGGCGGGAGAAGCGAATGCTGACATTGCCCGCCTCCGAGTCGTCGCCAACAGTAGTTGTGCCTTCAAAAAGGCAGGGTTCCAGGACGTTGACCTTGCTTCCGGCCAGTATATCGGAAGCGGACAGTTCCACCGGTTCCCCTCCGGCATAGGCCTGTACGTTCACCCGGTCGATGGCGTTGCCGGAGATGTCGATGTCCAGCAAAGTGAAGGAGAGTTCCGATACCGGGTGGTTGAAAGCGAAGACGACGCCCACATCCTTGTCGGCGCCGGGCGCCATGTTGTCGGCATCCATTTCCAGGTAATAAAAAGCCTCGGCGCCACCGTAAACCATGTGATAGATTTTATGGGCGTAGGGGGTGGCGTCGTCGGTACTGCGGGCCCAGTATATTTTATCATCTCCGAAACTCAGGGTAAAGGGCGGAATGGCAAAGGGGTTGGCGCCATTGGAGTAGTTCACCCAATTCAGAAGCTGAGGGATGCAACCGCCTGCCTGGCCATTGCCGGGAGAGGAGCAATAAGCAGCGGATTGATCAATGAAAGCGGCATTGACATGGCAATCCCCGGCAGTAGCGAACTGTACAGGCGATCCGTTATCGGGCCCGTCGACCGAAGGAGCCGCGCCAGGCGCCTGCCGGGTGGAAAACTCCACGCGATACTGCTCGCCGGCAGTCAGGCCCGGGATGCTCCACAGGCCGTCGGCGTTGGTGAAAGCGGTTCCTCTGAGCACGCCCTCGCAATCGTAGGCCTCAACTTTGATGTTGGGCTGCGGCGGTTCTGCGGCGAAGGCGCCGTCGGGAATGATATCCTGCCAGGCCATTCCCCCTAACGATGTGGGGGTATTGGGGCAGGGGGGGGTACAGGCGACGGCGTCGGCAGTGCTGAAGGCCCGGCAGTCCGGGTTGCCGGCAAACTGTGCGGCGACCGGGTAGCCAAAGCCGGGGGCGGGCAGGCTGAAGCCGGAAAGCGTATGAGAGCCGCTGCCGGCAGAGGGGGTAAAAGAAAGGGTTTGCCCTCCGACATTAACCTGTATGGCGGAGCCGGGGGCGGAGGCCCAGCTCACTTCCACCGATGCAGTAAAATTATTGTTGCCGCCGCTATAGTTGCAATCTACCGTTACCGACTCTATACTGATGCTGCACTGCGCATTAGCCAGAGAAAAGGAACCGGCCAGAATAATAAGGGCAGCCGCCGCGGGGCGCCACCCTCTTGTCGGAATTTTTGCTTTTGTTTTCTCATTGAATGCCTGGTAGCGGTATTTCATGTGAATTAAAATTTGTTAGCTTAACAAAAAAAACTCGTCCTTCTCCCACAGAAGAAAGCAAAGGGTGTCTTAATTTTTGTGATTTGTTATAGCTCTAAAATTCAGCGGATACCCCTTTTGACGAAAAAAAACTAAGGTGAGTACACCTGCCGCGGCAAAAAAAACGGGAAGGGCATTTTTTTTACTCGGAATGCCTGGACGACAATATGTACCACATAATTGGGGCAGTAATGAAGGGTTTGTAAAGGCATAGCCTGTGTGGGTAACCGGTTTTACTCAGGGGCTGGCTGCCCTGTGCCTGTTCTCCGGCAACTTCAGCGCAACCAAAACGACTTTATTCTGCCGGCAGGATGCCGGCGACTATCCGAAACTCATAATAGGGTAAAATGTTTGGGCGTAGCCCTGCAAAAATAGTCAATAATTCGATTCTCTTCCAGTTTTCTCCCTCTTTTTTGGGAAGAGAAGGAATTCGCGGCAACCTTTCCGGTTTTCAGAAGTCATTAGGTAAATTACCGGACGGAATAGTAACGAAAAAATTCACGAACATGAACTTAAGTCTGATCGGATGGCTTATTGCCTTTTGGGCTTTCAACGCGCCGGGCGGCGATAACGGCTCAGGGGCCGCGGATGTGGCGAATGCTGCCGAAAACGTTTTCAACGCAGCGGGCTACGACAACGGCGAGTTGGTCATAGAATTGGATAACATCAAAGAGGCAAAAGGCACGATCTGGGTCGGCATTTACGATTCCCAGGAAAATTACCTGGTCAAGGAAAAGGCCATCGTGCAGGGGTTCAAAGTAGAAAGAACAGGCTCTGCCCGCTTTCCTTTCTACGATATGCCGTACGGCGCCTACGCCGTGGCCCTGTTCCACGATATCAACGACAACGGTGAACTCGACCGCAACTTCTTCGGTATTCCTACCGAGCCTTTCGCCTTTTCCCGGCCTCCCCGTTCCAAGTGGCGGCTTCCCAGTTTCGCAGAGGTGTCCTTCCAGTTCCGCTACAATTCTCAGCGCCTGCGCGTCTCGCTGAGGAACTGGTATGATTGAAAGGCCGGAGGAGCGGCATGCTGCAGATGTTGAAAATCTCTCCTACCTTTGCGGCAAGCAAAGCCCGCATCTATGAAAGTGCTCATCATCGAAGATGAAAAGCCGGCAGCCCGCCGCCTGCAGCAACTGCTGGTACAGGAACGCCCTCAGGCTGAAGTGCTGAGTATTCTCGATAGTGTAGAGAGCGCAGTGCGGTGGCTGCGGGAAAACCCGCCGCCCGAACTGATGTTCCTCGATATTCAGCTGGCCGATGGCCTGAGCTTCGACATTTTCCGGGAAGCAGAGGTACAGTCGCCGGCCATTTTTACCACGGCCTATGACCAGTACGCCCTGAAGGCCTTCAAGCTCAACAGCATCGACTATCTGCTGAAGCCCATCGACCCGGAAGAGCTGCGGCAGGCCCTCGGGAAGTTCGGCCGCTTGTTCGGCAAAGCCCCTCTCCTCAGTAAAAATGCCATAGAGAGCCTGTTGCAGGCCTTTCAGGCCCCGGAGTACAAGGAGCGCTTCATCGTCAGGGCCGGCCAGCAACTCACCTATATTCAGGTTCAGGATATCCAGTACTTTTACTCCGAAGACGGCATGCTCTTCGCCCGGATGAAGGATAAAAAACGGCATGCCCTCGACTATACCCTCGACCAGTTGGAGAGCCTGCTCAACCCCCGGGATTTCTTCCGGCTGAACCGCAAGGCTATCGCCCATATCAATGCCATCTCCAGGGTGTCTCCTTACTTCAACAGCCGCCTGGCCGTCGAGCTGCGCCCCAAACCGGATTTCGAGGTGATCGTCAGCCGGGACCGCGTCAGCGATTTCAAGAACTGGCTGGATAAGTGAGGGAGGAGGGTTTCTGGTTTCTGGAGAGAAAATAAATTCGGCCCGGGGTTGAACGATTTAGAAAACAGTGGTAACTACTTAGGCGCCCCTTGTTTTGATGCCACGAAAGCACAAATAGCACCAAATCCCACAACAATTTATACTTAATGGCAACAGGTTTTCCCGGCCTGTCCCGTACACGCAGTGTCGGGAAAACCTATTGCAGCGGAGTATAGTGTGGCTTTGGCGCATGCCCACCTACTGCCTTGTGATCATCACTTTTTCCGTAAATACCTTCCCCTCCTGCTCAACTGTGAGCAACATCAGGCCATCCGGCACTCCTTCCAGCCCTATCTGCTGATCGTATTTACCGCTGAAGTCCCTGATGTACTCCTTGTACAACTGCTTGCCGGCGGCGTCCAGCAGCATAACCGTAACCGGCGCCTGTTCTCCGGCAAAGCGAACCCTCAGCTGGTCATCCGCCGGGTTGGGGAAGGCCCCGAACCCCTGCAGTTCCAAAACAGGCTTGCCCTCGCGCCAGTCTGGAGAGAGGCCTTCTTTTTCCTCCTCTTCCTCCTGGTTGATAATGACGTCGCCATCACTGATGATGACCACGCTGCGGCGGCGCTTGCCGTGGTGTTCGTCATCATCACTGAAAAAGCGGATGCCGCGGCCGTCGCCGTCCGTTCTGAATTCATAAACGGCCGGCGCCTCCTCCCTGCCCTTCAGGGTGGCTTCCACTACCATGGAGTTGCCACCCCTGGCGAGGCCAACCTTCACTTTGTCGCCCGGCGCTTTGTCGCTCAGGGCCTCTACCAGGGCTTTGAAACCGGCCACCGGCTCTCCATCAATGGAAGTGATGAGGTCCCCTTTCTGAATACCTGCTTCTTCAGCGGCGCTGCCCTCAAAGACCTTTAAAACGGCGGCGCCTTCCCCTTCCTGGACTTCCAGTTCTTCCACATCCCCGTCTTCGTTGGCCACTTCTGTTTTCTGGCCCACCTGCACGCCCAGCATGGCCTTATTGGGCGTGGCGCCAAAAAAGAAATCCTCTCCATCGAGGCTCCTGAAATGCAAGCCTTTGGCTTCCAGGCCCTCAAGGTTTATATCGAGATCATCCAGGCTTTTCCATTCCACATCGCCTTCGCCCAGATGGATAACGACATTGCCGTCTTCATCATGCCATTCCATGGTTTCGCCGCCATCGCCCTCCCGGACGATCTTCTCCACTACTTCATTTCCTTCTTCATCGACGGACTTCTTGATGATCACGATCTTCTGCCCGGCCTTCTCCGGCTTGTCCTGGGCTGGCAGGAGGCCCGGCATGAGCAGAGTGAGTATCAGCAGTAAGTTCAACTTTCGTTTCATGATCTAATTTTTTTGGTTTGCTCAATGTTTGGTATAAACCTGAAAGCCCCCGCCCACGAAAGCCTTCATAACAAGAGCGCGGGCGGGGTTCTCGAACAGTTCAAAAAGTGTTACGGGAATTAAGATTTCTTATTGATGCGGATATGGGTATTCTCGTCCACCTTCTCACCGGAGGTTTGTTCCCATATTTTCCTGTACTTCCGGTACGCAGCTTCATCCTGTTTGCGGCCATTGACCTTCAGCCAGCCTTTGCCGGAGAGTTCGAACTTATAGTCGTCGCCCTCCCTGATCAGGCCGTCGGCTAACAACTGTCTTTCCAGGGCGCTTTGGCTGGAGCCTTTCAGGCCATGAAATTCAAGCGGAGTATAAAAGAACTCCGGTGAGGTATAAAAGTAGCCTGAAGCCTGGCCGGGTTCCAGGTTGAGTTTGAATTGCTCCAGGTTAAACTTAAGTTCTTCCTGGTTCTGGCGCAGTTGCTCGCGGTACTGGCGCATGGCGTCCTCGGTTTGACGGCGGATTTCATCCTGCCGGGCCCTGAGTTCCTCCCTCTGGTGTTCCCGTGCCTCGCCGTGTTCCCGGCGCAATTCTTCGCGCATCTTCTTCATCTCTTCCTGTATGCGTTCGCGTTCGGCGCGGTGTTGTTCCATCAGCTCCCGGAACTCTTCGCTTTTGGCGCTCCCATCGCCCAGCCAGAGGAGCGGCGCCTCTCCGTCCGCTTCGCCTCCCCGGAAGTAGAAGAAGCGGGGGTTATCGCTTTCGACGACGACCTTCGTCTCGCCATCTTCCAGTTCTTCGCCGTCGAGGTAAATGACATGGCCATCCTCTTCATCGGACACCAGGAGCTCGATCTTTTCGCCGTTCCGTTTCTCAATAACAATGGCGGTGGCGCCGTCGCCCTGCTTCCTGGCTGTGACGTGATCGATATCCGGGCCAAAGAAAGCGCGCGGACTGGGAGGAGCGGGAGGCGCCGGGGGGGCAGGCATACCAGGGGGCGCAGGAGGCGCGGGGGGCGCAGGCATAGCGGAGGGCGCAGGAGGCGCAGGAGGCGCGGGGGGCGCGGGGGGCGCGGGCGCGCTGCCCATTAATTCTTCGACCATAGCTTCATACGCTCCGATCTCGCTTTCGGGAATCTCCTTTCCATCGATCTCCAGTTTTACGATCTTACCGTCCCTGATGCTGGCTTTGACCTCTTTGCCGTCCCGGTGCGAATGGAAGTCGACCTTGCCCCTGGGCAGGGTATCCGACTCAGGCAGGTAAAGAGGGGCGCCGGTTTCCGGCAGGCTCATGGGCTGTACGTGCTCAAGGGCCAAACCGGGAAGGGGGGTAAAGGTTTCGCCGGAGGCCGGTTCCGCTGCCGGCTGGCCGGCCCTGAAGGAGAGGAACAAAATAGCCATAACCAGTACGGCCGTAGCTGTAAATTTTTCCATAATGTTAGATCTGTTTTGCGGTTGGTTGAGTATCCGCCTGACCCGGTGGAGCAGGCGCCCTTTCCCTTTACGGGCCAGGGCCATTGCTAAACGGGGGTTTCTCTGGCTGGCTTCTTCGACCTTCACCAGGGCCCTGGCATAGGCCAGGGAATTCCCGCAAAGCGCCACGGCGATGTCGTCGCAGCAATTTTCCCGCTCCATCCGGATATTGGCGGATATCCACCAAACAGCCGGGTTAAAATAATATAGTGCTTCTATGATCGATTGCAGTATGTTAAACAGATAATCCCTGCGGTAAATATGGGCCAGTTCATGGGCCAGGACGGCTTCCACCTGTTCGGGCGTCAGGCCGTTGATGGCGCCGACGGGCAGCAGGATAACCGGTTTGAGGTGGCCCACCACCATGGGCGTCCGGGCCAGGGCCGACTCCATCAGCTGCACCGGCCGCTGCAGCCGCAGTTGGGCGGATAATTGCTCCAGGCGCTGCTGCCACAAGGGGGAAAGAGGCTGCACCCGGTGGTGCCTGAGGTGCTGAATGTAGGCCATGCCCCCGAGAAGGCGCAGGGCAAAGAAAGCCACGCCCAGCAGCCAGATGCAAAGGATCAGCGGCAGGTGTTCCTCGAAATAGGATTCCATATCCCGGGTGATGCGCGCCAGCGCCGAGGGCTCTGCTGCCATACTATAGGGCTGTTCTCCCAAACCGCCGGCCGTAGCTATACCATCTGCCGACAGGGCCGGCTCCTGCCGGTAGTAGCTGTAGAAAGTAACCGCCGAAGCCAGCAGCAATGCCAGGAGGGACAGATTGGCCAGCAGGTAGCGCAAGCGGGCGGAACGCTTCTGCAGGCCGACAAGAGCGCCTGCCAGCAGAAGAGCAATGAGCATGCCCTGCCAGAGGGAGTGGACCACTGTCCAGCCCAGGGCATATCCGGCTTCATCGGTGAGAAGGGCATATAAGGTATTCATAAAAGGCAAAGGTTTTTGATTCTTCGAAAAATCCTGTGCTTTGGAGACAGCGCTTCATGCGAAACCCCTGCTGCTTCTGGCCGCAGCGCTTCCGCATGAAGCGCTGTCCACAGGATTCCTGCCTGTCGGCCGACAGGTGTCAAAGAAGAAGGCTTTAGCCGGTTTTACCGGCTTTCTTCATTTCCGGACTCCATCCGCCCGATCAGCGCTTTGATCTCGTCGAGCTCTTCCGGAGAGGCCTGATGGCCGCCCAGGGCCTGCATCACCAGCTTCATGGCGGAACCCCGGAAGGTGGTGTCTACAAATTTCCGGAGCAGGCGCTGCTGGGTGTCGGCCTCGCTGACGGCCGCCTGGTAAATGTGGGTCCTGCTCTCCGTATTGCGCAGAGCAAGGCCCTTATCCGCCATGATCTGCATCAGCTTCAGGGTAGTCGTATAACCGATCTCCCGCTCTTCATTGAGCTTGTCATTGACAAAGCGGACCGACGAGGGGCCGTGCTCCCAGAGCACCTGGAGAATCTCCAGTTCCGCCTCCGTCGGCTTAGGTATTTTGTTCTGGCTCATTAATGCTGTATTGAGCTGGCCTTACGAAAGATTTCGTATGCAATTATATACGAAACTTTTCGTAAATACAAACTTTCATACGACATCTTTCGTACTTTAACATTTCAAACGTTCCCGTAACAGAAGACAGCTTATGGCAGGGCGGGGTTGCATGCCGTTGTTTGTTGATTGTTGTTTGTTGTTTGTTCAGGGGCTGCCCCGTCAGGACGACAAACAGCAAACAACGTCCCGGATACGATCCTGCTCCCGGCCAACGTTGAATGAGAAATATGGAATGATTGCCCGGGGCATTGCATGGCCTATGTGGCAAAATTCCTACCTTTACCTGTTGTCCAAGCTATTTGGTATTTTTCAAGACCACAAAACCTTCACATCTATGAGATTTGCATTGCCATTCCTGTTTGGTATCTTCCTTTTGGCCTTCACATCCTGTGGAGGAGATTCCTCCTCAAGCCGGCAACAAGGAGAAGGAACTGCCACTGATACGGCCGCCACTTCCGGAGAAGGGGCGCCGGGAGGATACGACCAAAGCCAGCTCAGGGCCGGCCACAACTGCCAGGTCGCCGGAGAGATACTGGAAGGCAATCAATTCTGGATACGCGAGCAGGAGGTGCTGATCGTAGTAAAGGCCGATTCTACCACCCTGGATGCCGATTACGGCCCCAGCCACCGCATTCTGGAAGTCTATGACACCAAAAGCTGCAACCGCATCGAGCGCAAGGAACTACCGGTCGACGTCAGCCCCGACTTCCCTTACTTCATCGCGGAGATCACCTACAACAACACCAGCCAGCTGGTGGCGGTGCATGGCTTCAACTTCATATATATCTATGATATCGAAAACCGCCGGCTGCTCCCCCAACTGCAGCCTCAGTACCTGACGGAGCGCTACGGGGTGGACGCCCAGTCCGGAATGATACAGCGCCTGGAAGTCTGGGAAAAATACCTGGTGGGCTTTGCCCGCGACTATGGCAGCTTTGCCTTTGACCTGAGCGACAAACAGGCCCCAAAGCCGGTGCTGCCCTTCGCCGAGTACGAAATGGAAACCCAGGTATTCCACGCCCTCTTTCTGCTGGAATCTCAGGGCGGTTATCAGGCCATTATGCCGAGCTTCGACTATGAGGCCGATAAATTTTCTATTAACCCTGCCTTCGAGCGCCCCATCGCCCTGAATACCGATGTGTCTAAAAATGCCCGGAATAACCGCTTCCTGGTGTTGCGCCAGGCCAATGAGCAAAAAACCGCCGTCGCTTTCGACCTCAAGGGCCGCGAACGCGTCGCTTTGCCGGATAATATAACCACCCAACAGACAAAAAACATCCTGGACTGGCTGAAAAAGAACCGATGACCATGTACCGGACAGCGTGCCTGGCGCTCGCCATTTCAATGACGATATCTCTTTCTTCCCATGCCCAGCGCATGGATAACCGGAGAATGGAGAAAATCTTCGCAAAGGCATCCATTAAAGTGGAGGGGGAGCCGGGAGCATGGATGGTCTACTTCAACGACTATATTCTGCTGGTGATCACCGATGAGCCCAACAACCGCATGCGCATTTTCACGCCGATCGTCGAAGAAGAAAGCATCAGCCCCCGGGAAATGTCCCGCATGCTAAAGGCCAATTTTCATTCCGCACTCGACGCCAAGTACAGTGTCTATGAAGGCTTCGTAGTCAGCGTTTTCACCCACCCGCTGCGGGAACTCACCGAAGCCCAGCTCCTGGACGCCCTGCAGCAGGTGGCTAAACTGGCGGAAACCTTCGGCACGACCTACTCCAGTACCGGCCTGATCTTCGGGGGGGAGGAGGAAGAAGAAATACCGGAAGAAAAGAAAACCGGGGAAAAAAGGTCGTAGGCTTTTGATTTGGGCCCGTCCGCCTGGCCAGCCGGATAAATCTTTACAAACCGGGTAAAATTTTTGATTTGGGATGGCCCAAATCAATCAGCGAAATAAACATAAAACCATGCCAGCAATACTCTGGGCAGGGCTCATGCTCTCCACCTTCATACCTTCGTCCGACATGAAAGATACCGGCCTGATAACCGTGAACCTCAAAAACCTGGAAGAACCGCGGGGAGAGGTACATATTGCCGTTTTCGGCAGCGAAGCCGATTTTATGCAAACCGAAAAAAGGATACTGGGAAAAGTCGTGGCCGTGAGGCAGGGAAAAACGCTGGAAGTACAACTGGGACGGCTTCCCTACGGAAGTTACGCCATCGCCGTTTTTCAGGACCTCAACGGCAACGGAGAACTGGATAAGAATACGCTGGGCATACCGGCTGAACCCTATGCCTTCTCCAATAACCCCAGAGCAAAATGGCGCCCCGCCACCTTCCGGGAAACCCGTTTCGAGCTTCGCCAGCCCCAGCTTTCACTCGATATTGAACTGAAGCGGTGGAAGGATCATTGAGGGCTGAATGGTTCCAGGTTTATGCGAATCCAGGGTTACTCCTTCGGATTTTAGCCCCCAATTCGCATAGCAATATAACAATGATCACAACATGCACCAAAGCTATACCACCGAACAAATCCAACTGGCCCTCGGGGCGCGCCGCCTGCAATGGGGGGCGCCCGGCGTAGTGAGCCATTTGCTGCTGGACTCGCGGCAGGCGCAGCACCCCGCCGCTTCTCTCTTCTTTGCCATTGCCGGGCAATATCACGACGGCCATGAATTCATCGCCGCCCTTTACGAGCAGGGCGTCCGGCACTTTGTCGTTTCCAGGGAGGTTGGCCTTTCGCTTCTGCCGGAGGCCAATGTGTGGTTGTGCCAAAGCAGCATATCCTGCCTGCAGCAACTGGCCGCCTATCACCGGCATCTGTTCGATCTTCCGGTAATCGGAATTACAGGCAGTAACGGCAAGACCATTGTCAAGGAGTGGCTGTTCCAGTTGCTGCATGAGGATTTTCGCATTGTGCGCAGCCCCAGGAGCTTCAATTCGCAGGTGGGGGTTCCTATTTCCGTCTGGCAATTGCAGGCGGAGCATCAACTGGGCATCTTCGAGGCAGGCATCTCCCGTATGGGGGAAATGGAAAAACTGGCGCCCGTCATCCGCTGCAACATAGGGTTGTTCACCAATATCGGCGAAGCGCACAGCGAGGGCTTTCCCTCCATCGAAGAAAAAATATACCAGAAACTGCGGCTCTTCCGCTTTGCGGATGTAGTCCTATACTGCCGCGATGACGAGCGGGTGGCCCGGGCTGTGGAGGCGCTGGGCAAGCCCACCTTCAGCTGGTCGCGGAAAGGAGAGGCCCGCCTGCGCGTCAGCCAGGTAGAAAACCGGGGCGACAGCAGCAGGATAGAGGCCTTTTACGAGGGCGAGGGCTTCGGGTTTACCATTCCCTTCACCGATGATGCTTCGGTAGAGAACGCCATCCACTGTTGCGCCGTACTTCTTCACCTGGGCCTGCCCGTCGGTTGCATTCAGGAGCGCATGCCCCTGCTGGAGCCGGTGGCCATGCGACTGGAAGTGCGCCCCGGCATCAACGGCTGCAGCATTATCAACGACAGTTACAACCTGGACCTCACCGCCCTGGCCGCCGCCCTGGCCTACCTTCACCGGCAGCGCCACCATGCCCGCCGCACCCTCATCCTGTCCGATATCCTGCAGAGCGGCGAGCCGCCGGAGCGCTTGTATGAGAAGGTGGCCCGCCTGATCCGGGGGGCCGGCGTCCACCGGCTGATCGGCATTGGAAAGGACATTCCCGCCATCGCCCGCCACCTTCCGCCGGAAGTGGGCGCCCGTTTTTTCCCCGATACCGATTCCTTTCTGGACGCCCAGCGGCACACTGACTTTCTCGACGAGGCCATCCTGGTCAAGGGCGCCCGCCCCTTCGCTTTCGAGCGCATCGCGCGGCGCCTGTCCCGCAAAGTACATCAGACGGAGCTCGAGGTCGACATCGGCGCGCTCATCCACAACATCCGCGTCTTCCAGCAGTGGCTGCGGCCGGAGACGAAAGTAATGGTAATGGTGAAAGCGGCGGCCTACGGCAGCGGCAGCCTGGAGGTGGCCCGGGTGCTGGAGTTCCACAAGGCGGATTACCTGGCCGTGGCCTATGCCGATGAGGGCGTCGAGCTGCGGGAAGGCGGCGTGGGCCTGCCCATCCTGGTGCTCAATCCCGAAGAGGCCGTTTTCGACAGCCTGCTCCGGCGCCGCCTGGAGCCGGAACTTTACAGCCCGGAACTGCTGCGCCGCTTCGGCCGGTTCATGCGGCAGGCCGGCGCGGCGGCGGATGTGCACCTCAAGCTCGATACCGGCATGCACCGCCTGGGCTTTGACGCCGGCAACCTGGACGAGGCCATCGCCCTGCTTGCCGAGTATCCGCAGTTGAAGGTGAAGAGCGTTTTTTCCCACCTCGCCGCCAGCGAGGCGCCGGAGCACGATGCTTTTACAGAGGAACAGCTGGCTTGTTTCCAGGCCCTGTACGGGCGCCTGGCCGAGGCGCTGGGCTACCGCCCCATGCGGCACCTCCTCAATTCCGGCGGTATTCTCCGCTTTCCACAATACCAGATGGAGATGGTGCGCCTGGGCATAGGCGCCTACGGCATCGACGCTACGGGCCTGGTAAAGGAGCAGCTTCGCACGGCGCTGACGCTCCGGGCCCGCATTTCTCAGGTCAAACACCTGCTGCCGGGGCAGACGGTCGGCTACGGCCGCAGCGGCGCCATCCACCGCCCTTCCCGCATCGCCACCATCAGCATCGGCTACGCCGACGGCCTGCCGCGGGCGGCGGGCAACGGCCGCTTCAGCCTGTCGGTGCGCGGGCAGCGGGCGCCCATCCTCGGCAATGTCTGCATGGATATGTGCATGGTGGATGTGACCCACATCCCTCAGGCGGCTGAGGGCGACGAGGTGCTGATCTTCGGGACAAGCCCCCGGGTGGAGGAACTGGCGGAAGCGGTGGGGACTATTCCCTATGAGATTTTTACGGGTGTTTCGCCGCGGGTAAGAAGGGTGTATGTGCAGGAGTGAATACTGCTATGAAAAGAAATCTGACAAATTTTTTCCGGGAACATATAAAATTAAATGGAATTTAATAGCTTTGCATTGTTGTCAAAAAACTTCCTTCCCAAACAATAAGCGCCTCTCATTCGAAGTAAGTTTCGGCCTATTTTCCTTTCGGATCACCTTTTCATTCCATAATCCTTTAAAAACTAGCACCATGAAAGCATACACACACACACAGGTCGAGGCCAGGGACGGAGGAAGCCGATTATCTGCCCGGCAATTCACCGTGGGCTATTTAAATTTGAGCCTTACCTTCTCCTGCCCCCTCTTATTTTTCTGAACAGCTTTCGGCTTATGGCTCAATGCAACGTTGGCCCTGCCTGCCTGATCCACCCTGCCTCCTCTTACATTTGCCTGGAAGAACCGCCTGCGGCCACCATGTTTTTAAGCGATTTTATCGCTCCAAACGGGCCGCTGCCACAGTTCAGTATCTGTTGGAGAAGGAAACCGAATAATCGGCTATAATTCGGGAGTTTACCATTTAAATCAATCTGATGATGATCATATCTTGAATGTGCGCGGAGTCACTTTTGAAAACAATGACTGGGGAATAAGAGCGAACGACACTGATACAAGGGGAAGCAGCACATATCAGTTGAAAAATCGACATTTGACGGGAACGAAGAGTGTATTACTGCAATCATCCGAGACGGCGGCACATGCAAAATCAAACAGAACACAATACGTAATAATGGTGCGTTGCATGGGCAAGGAAGCGCCGTTTCGTTAAAGGGCGGGTTTCCACACTGGGCCAGCATTGAGGAAAACATCATTGAAAATACAGTGGGTAGCGACGGCATTAGTATTACTATGCCTTTTTGGGTTGCCGGAAATAACATGAAGATATCAGATAATATTTTAAATGTTACTAAGGAAAGGATATTCGTTTCCTTAGGCAGTGGAGGCGTTGTTACTAAAAATGACATAGTAACTACCGGTTTCACAGGAGTCCATGTGCGCAATTCGCCGGGGCTTACGGTATCCGATAACGATATTGCCGCTTCAGGATTATCAGACGGAACGGTAGCCGGGAGTATTTACATGGAAAATTCTCCATCTGGCAAACTGGTTTGCAATACCACTGATGGAAATGGAAGCGGAGGAGGGTTAGTTTTTATGGAAGGCTGCGACGGTTCACTTATTGCGAGGAATACAATGAAAAACCATGTCCGGGGTTTAAGCGTCTACAGCTTGAATGGGGATGGCGTCGTAGGGCCTCAAACTTATCGCGATAACCAATGGCACGGAGGAACCATAGCGGAAGCCTCAATGGGGTCTTTATATGGTTTGCCGATTGATCCCTTATATTATAAGTTAAGCCAATTTAAAGTTGAAAGCAATTCGGGCGGCTTATGGCCGGAGCCTATAGCACCGCCACAATCTTCCAGCGGGTCGCCGGATGAATGGTTTTTCTACAGATACAGACAAGAACTTCCAGAGTTATGTGCGGAAATGCTTGAAGAACCCACTGATCCGGAATTGACCCTTTTTGAAGAAGGAATAATAAGTGGCGAAATTGGTGAAATTACTGGCGCGGAAGGGAAATACAGGGATATTGATTTCGCCATTTACTACAAATTCAGGAAAGACCCCTCCTTGTTAACCTCCGAAAATGAGGCTTACTTCGATGAGCTGAATACCGCTTCTTTCCAGAAGAGGTATGATATTACGGTTCTCATGGAAGAGGTGTCCAGTATGTCGAATACATTGTCGATCGATGAATATTTGTCCACTTTGTCCAGTCAATTGGAATGGCTGGCCCTGTATGATGATGGAATGCATGGGGCACAAAGGGATAGCGTGCTGGATGAGGTGAAAATGACCCTTTACGAAATGGATAGCATAATGGCGCCTTACCGTTCCAGCCTGGATAATAAGGTGGAGGCTATCCTTCAGGCATTGCAAAATTGGGAAGGCGAAGAAGCCGCTGATGTTATCCTGAAGGAGGTATTGGCAGTATATTTTAACAATTTTGGGCTGAGCTTTGGCAGCTATTCAGAACAGGAACAAAACCGGATGCTGGAATATGCAGGCCTTTGCGCTCTGGAATATGGGACAGGAGTCTATTTAGCCAATGCCATTGCCGAAACGTTGCATGGTTATGCCCTGACAGGGCATTGTTTGCCTTCTTCCGAAAGAGTCATTAGCGGCCTT
>CAZAXA010000004.1:27038-27374 GCA_964488965.1 uncultured Phaeodactylibacter sp.
GTGGATACCCCGTTCGGGCAGTTTGAGATTTTCCCATCTCCAAGCAAGGGCATTGTGAACATCCGAACCTCAAAGCAGGGGATAAAGGCCATTCACGTTTTTGATGCCCTCGGCAACCGGATACCAAGCTTGTTGCCTTCTTCCGGAATACTTCAAACCATAAACCTGGAGCAGGAACCTGCCGGGCTTTACTTCATAGAAATCATCGACAAAAATGGCGGACGGCAAGTTGAAAAGGTGCTGTTGCAAAAATAGCGCCTTGCTATTGAGTATAGTCGTGGGTTTTTTGGTTGAAAGAAAAGGGCTGGGGCCCAAAAAAAACAAAAAAAAGTAAAA
>CAZAXA010000004.1:27384-36985 GCA_964488965.1 uncultured Phaeodactylibacter sp.
GCGCTTTGATTTTGAGTATATTCTTGTTTTTGGCTTGTCTGAGCTGGGGCCTGGGCAAAAACCACGACTACATCTGGTACTACGGTTGGGCCAACGAGGCTTCGCATCCCGATTTTGCAGGGGGGGTAATTGATTTCAACACCAACCCTCCGCAGGCCCGGCCGCAACGCCGGCCGGTTAATCTGGACTTTTATGGCCACATCGTGGCTGATAGCCTGGGCGCCAAAGTGTTGTACTACAGTAACGGCCTGCACATCTACAATCGGGAGAACCGGGTTATGGACAATGGGTTTACAATTAACCCCGGATATTGGTGGGAACTCAGCCACCCTCAGCCCTATGTTTCTCCTCTTTCAGGTTTATCTGTACCATTTCCCGGCAGAATAGACCAATACCTGTATTTCCACCAACGGTATGACTCTCTGAGGGCTGCTCCAATATGCTGCGTTTTCCCCAGGGATATTTATTATACACATATAGACATGTCGGCAAACGACGGCCTGGGCAGGGTTGTTTCCAAGAACAACAGCATTTATCCTGATTACACTTCCAGCTTCGGCCTGACGAAAATGGGGGGCAACCAGGGGTGGTGGCTGGTGCATGGCGCCCTGCGGTCCAATGTGTTCTACACTTATTCGGTCGACAGTTTTGGCGTTAGCCTCTACCGGATAGATACCCTGGGGCCCGATATTTATGAGGATAATTTCCTGGTAGATAAACCTAGCTTAGGGGGTTTTTCGCCGGACGGGACAAAATTCGCGAAGTACGATTACAGGCACGGCATCACCCTCCTGGATTTCGACCGCTGCGAAGGCCGGCTCTCCAATGCCCGCTTTTATCCGGTGGACAGCGTCAACACCTTCACCAGCCTGGCTTTCTCGCCCAATTCACGCTTCATTTATTACAATACCAGTGGCCAACTCATGCAACTGGACAGCTGGGCCGATCCGGATGAGTACCCCATCGACACCATCGCCAACTGGGATGCTTATTACGAACTGAATATGCCGCCGTTTGGCGACGGCTTTGCTTTCAGCCAACTGGCGCCGGACGGTAAGATCTATATTTCCGCTACAGCCTCCAGCCGCCACCTGCACGTGATCGAGCGGCCCGACTTGCCAGGGCAGGCCTGCGGGTTCCGGCAGCATGGCTTTCCGCTGCCTACTTCCAACGGGGCGACCGTGCCGCATTTTCCCAATTACCGGTTGGCGCCTATAGATTGTGATTGATATGAAAAGGAACACCTTTTGGCTTTTATTGGCTGCCCTGTTGCTTTCGCCTGCCGCCCTTACGGCCCAGGTGTTCTGGGCGGCGGGCTACACCGAAAACCTGGATACTGTGGTAAACGGGCAGATCCTCATACAGCCCCTGCCGGACACGGTGCTCATCCAAGGTTTTGACAGCCCGGTGCAGTTCGAAAGCACCATGGCCGGCGCTTATGGCCCGGACGGGCGCCTCCTCTTTTATACCAACGGCTGCCACCTCTACGGCAGGAACCACGAGATCATCCCCGGCGGGGAAAACCTCAACCCTGGCGAGGTACACGATATGGTATGCGGCAAGTACGGCTACATCGCCCCCAAGGGTGCCTCCTTAGCCACTTTCCGCACCCGGCCCAACCTGTATTTCCTCATCCACCTGGGGATGGAAAACACCATCGCCCATTCCGTATCTTACGGCCCGCTGTACCTCACCCGGATAGTGTATGACACCATCACCGGGGCCGTGGCGGTGCTTTCCAAAAATGAAATACTGATCGAAGGAGAAGTAGACCCCTTCGAACTGATCCGGCACGGAAACGGCGACGGCTGGTGGTTGATCACCAACACTTTCGGCACGGCGGAATACCACAAAATCCTGCTCACGCCCGAGGGGCCGCAGCAGCACGAAACGCAGGCGCTGGGCTATGGTTTCCCGTTCCCGCCCTGCCGCTGGCAGCGCTCCCTGTCGGCTTCCCCTTCCGGCGAGCGGCTGCTGCGCTTCAGCTCCAAATGCGGGGCCCAGTACCTGACGTTCGACCGCTGCAACGGGGAATTGAGCGAGGCAGGCTTCTCCCACCTGGAAAACGGCATATTCGGGGGCGGCGGCAGCGCCTTTTCCGAAGATTCGGAATACGTTTATTTTTCCCGTTGGTATCGGGTTGTCAAGGTTCCTTTTCAGAACCCTCCCGATACCCTGCGGGCCTCCTATACGCCGCCCAGCGGTTTTGGAGGCAGCTTTGTACAGATGTACCGGGATCCTTACGGCCGCATCTTCATCGCCCCGCAGGCTTCCGAGCCCTACCTGCACCTGATCGGAGCCGGCGACAGTGCTCCGGACACGGCCAGGGTACAATTCGAAGGCCTGCGCCTGCCCCGGCGCATCCAAAGGACGATTCCCCACTATCCCAACTATGCCCTCGGGCCCCTGGCCGGCTCTCCCTGCGATACTTTGATGATCACCGCTGTAGCGCCCGCCCCATCCGTTGGCTCCGGCCTTCGCCTGTACCCCAACCCCGCCGCCGACAAAATAACTGTGGAAATGGAGTTTGCCGGGCAAAAGGAATTGATCCTTTTCGATGCCCTGGGGCGGGCGCTGCGTACTTTGTCCACCTCGTCCATATCTGTTGAGGTTGATCTCCGCTATCTGCCCAAAGGCATTTACTTTATTCAGGTTTACCAGAAGGGGTGGCGGTTGGGGCCCTTGAGGTTCCTGAAGGATTGAGTTGGAAGACGTGCCGCCGGCTTTCACTTTGCCCCTGGCAAAAACGCTTCCAGGTTTTGGAAACCTGGAAGGTTAAAACTTGCCCGATCCGCCCGAGCCTCGTATCTTTAGGGCATGAAGTACCCCATCGGCATACAGGATTTTCGGGAACTGCGTGAAGGCGAATTCCAATATATAGATAAGACCCAATACATCCATCGCATACTCACCGGAGGGAAGTACTTTTTCCTCTCCCGCCCGCGCCGCTTCGGCAAGTCGCTGTTGTTGTCGACGATCAGGGAATTGTATTCCGGGAGCCGGGAATTGTTCAAAGGGCTTTGGGTGGAAGATCATTGGGGTTGGGATCAGAAAAACCCGGTGGTCCACATCAAATTTGCCAGCTATAAATACAAAGACAACCCGCTGAGCGAGGCCATCCAAAGCGGCCTGCAGCCGGAGGCGGAGCGGCTGGGCGTGGAGCTGCGGGCCGGCCCTTTCATCAACCCTCTGGAGGAGCTCATCCACCAGGCCTATAAAAAGTACCAGCGCAAGGTCGTGCTGCTTATCGACGAATACGACAAGCCCATCATCGACTACCTGGGCGAGGTGGAGCAGGCGGAGGCCAACAGGGATACGCTTAAAGGGCTGTATTCGGTCCTCAAGGACAGCGACCCTTACCTGGAGCTGGTATTCATCACCGGCGTTTCCGCCTTTTCCAAAGTCAGCATCTTCTCCGACCTGAACAACCTGAAAAACCTCAGCATGCACCGGGATGCCGCAGTCTTGCTGGGCATTACTCCCGAGGAGTTGGAACATTACTTCCTTCCGGCCCTTAAGGAAAAGGCAGAGGCTAAAGGCGCATCTGTGGACGCCCTCTACGGCGAAGTCAGGCGCTGGTACAACGGATATTCATGGGATGGCGTGCAGAAAGTGTACAACCCTTTTTCCCTGCTCAGCTTTATGGACAGCGGAGCGTTCCACAACTACTGGTTCGAGACCGGCACGCCGACATTCCTGCTGTATGAGATGCGCCGGCAGCGCTATTATGACCTCGACGGCTACCTGGCTTCTCCCTTGCTGCTCAATGAATTTGACCTGCGGGCCCTTCATCCCGTCTCTGTGCTGTTTCAAACCGGGTACCTCACCATTCAGGGCCAACCCAACCGGGTGGGGCTGTACCCCATGGGCTACCCCAACCAGGAGGTAAAAGACGCCTTCCAGGAGCGCCTGCTCAATGTATACGCCGCCGACGAGCAAAAGGAAGCGCGCATCCGCATGGGCGCCCTGCTCGATGCCCTGGAAGCCCAGGAGTTGGATAAAGTGGTTGAGGTACTCAACGCAACCTTCGCTTCCATCCCTTACGACCTTTGGCAGAAGGACAACGAGCATTTTTATCACGCGCTCATCCACCTCACCTTTTCCCTGATGGGCGCATACATACAGTCGGAAGTGCATACTGCCAAAGGCCGCTGCGACGCCCTGGTGCGGACGGACAAATTTATCTATGCCTTTGAATTCAAGCTCGACAAGAGTGCCGAGGAGGCCCTTAGGCAGATCAGTGAAAAGGGCTATCTCGCGCCTTATGCGGACGCGCCCCAGGAAAAAATTGCCGTCGGCATCAACTTCTCCACGGCGGGCAAGCGGGTGGAGGGGCATCTCGTGGAGAAGTGGTAGCCTATCCTCGCTTGCCATACACAATGAACCAACCCTTCAATGCGTTTGCCCTGACAAAAAAGGCCCTGTATCCTTCTTTCACTCTTAAATTTGCTAATTTTGCGGTGCTTTTTCCGGCCCTGCCCTGAAAGCGGCGGATTACGGGGAAAAGCAGGCCATAAACTAAACCGAAAAAACAAATACGATACCCATGGCAAAGCACTATTTTCTCCTTTTGCTGGCTGTTGTGTCCCTGCCTTTGGCGGCCTGGGCCCAAAAGGACGACCCGGTACTGTTCACCGTAGAAAATACGCCGGTGCACCAATCGGAATTCGTGTACATCTACACCAAGACCAACGGCAAGAATGCGGATTTCTCCCGCCCTTCCCTGCAGGAATACCTCGACCTGTACGTCAAGTTCAAGCTCAAGGTGCAGAAGGCCAAAGAAATGCAACTGGATACCATCCCCCAACTGATGAACGAGCTGGCCGGCTACCGCCGGCAACTGGCGGATTCCTACCTGATCGACAAGGAAGTGACGGAGAAACTGCTGCAGGAAGCCTACGAACATTCCAGGCAGGACGTCGACATCAGCCACATCCTCATCAGCCTGCGGCCGGATGCCGGCGCTGAAGAAACCCAGGCCCTTTATAAAAAGGCGATGGAAGTAAAGGAACGGCTGAAAAAGGAAGACTTTGCCACGGTGGCCAAAGAAGTGTCCGGCGACAAATCCGCGCAGAACAACGGCGGCCATATCGGCTTTGTCACCGCCCTGTTCCCCAACGGCTTTTACGAGCTGGAAAAGGCGGCCTATTCCATGGAGATGAACAAGCTGTCGGATCCGATCCGCACCTCGGCGGGATACCACATCCTGAAAGTGCACGGCCGCCGGCCGGCGCGGGGCGAGCTGGAAGCCGCCCACATCCTGCTGCGTACTCAGGATAAGGACGCAGCGACGGTTAAGGCGCGTATCGACAGCATCTACCAGGCCATTAAGGGCGGCGCCAGCTTCGAGGAACTGGCCAAAAGATTGTCGGAAGACAGCCGCACGGCCGCTCAGGGCGGCTACGTCGGCTTCTTCGGCATCAATAAATACAACCCCGCTTTTGAGAACGCCGCCTTTGCGCTGGCCGAAGACGGCGCCATCAGCAAACCGGTGGAGACCAATGTAGGCTGGCATATTATCAAACGGATCAGCCACCGGGGCATACAACCCTATAACGTTGAAAAGAGTCGTTTGGAAAGCCAGGTAAAAAGAGACGCCCGTTTTGAGGAGGCCAAACTGGCCATGGTGGAGCGCATCAAGAAGGAAGGCGGCCTGAAGGAATATCCCGAGGCGCTGGAAACATTTGCCTCCAGCCTGACAGACACCTTCCTGACCTTCCGCTGGCGGGCGCCGGAAGAGGGCGGCGACGCCCTGCTGTTCCAGTACGGCGGCGATTTCAAAGTGACGCTGGGCGATTTCACCAACTATCTGGAGCGCGCTACCCGCAAGCGCCTGCGGGGAGGAACCGATACGGAAATCCCCGCCCTGGTTAAGGAATTGTACCAGGACTTTGTCAACGAAAAGGCCATGGCCTACGAAGAGCAGAACCTGGAAAAGAATTATCCCGATTTCAAAGCCCTGATGCGGGAGTACGAAGAAGGCATCCTGCTCTTTGAAGCCACCAAGATGCTGGTGTGGGACAAGGCCTCCCAGGATTCCGCCGGGCTGGCCGAATTCTACAAGCTTATCGAAGGCAAGTACCGCTGGGAAGAGCGCGCCGTGACGAGCATCTACAAGCTGGATGACCGCTATAAGGAAAAACTGGATGAAGCCCGGGAATTCGCCGCCACGCACAGCCCGGAAGAAGTAATGGCAAAATACGGTGAAACGGACCCTCCCATGCTGCGCCTCGAATCGAAAACTATGGAGTACAGCGTTTATCCGGAATTCAAAAGCATGAAGTGGCAGGCCGGCGCCCTGTCGCAGTCCGAACCGGACCCCCGCGGCCACCACATCAAGTTCGTGAAGATCGAGGAAATCCTGCCGGCAGCCCTGAAGACGCTGGATGAAGCCCGCGGTTATATCGTGGCCGATTACCAGGATCACCTGGAAAGCCGGTGGGTGGAGCAATTGCGGAAGGAGTATGAGGTCAGGATTAATCAAAAGGTTTTCGATGGCCTGGTGAAGAAATAGGCTGTAAACATACTATTGGAAAATGCGTAGCTGGAAAGTGTTTTTTGCGGCGCCGCTCCTGCTGATGGGGCTCTTCTCCTGCTCCACGGGCGGAGGCCAGGATGGCGGACAGGGGAAACTGCTCGCCAGGGTGAACAACAAGTCTCTGTACTTGTCAGAGATGGACGGCATGTTCCCCCGGGGAGGGTCTGCCCAGGACAGCCTGGTGATCATCCAGGCCTACGTGGAGCGGTGGATACGGGAGGCATTGCTGCTCAATGAGGCCGAGCAGAATATTCCCGGCGACCTCAATATCGATAAGCTGGTGCGCGATTACCGGGCTTCCCTCATCCGGCACAATTACGAAGAGGCCCTGGTGGAGCAATACCTGGATTCTACCATTAGCGAGGCCCAGCTGATGGAGTTCTATGAGCGCAATAAGGATCAGTACCAGTTGGAGACGCCCATCATGCGTTGCTACTTCATCAAAGTGCCTACGCCGGCCCCGGAGGCCGAAAAACTGCGCCGGCTCTGGAACAGCGCCGATGAGGCCAGCCTGCCGGAACTGGTGGCGTACTGCAATACCTACGCAGAGGCCTATTTGTTGCAGGACAGCATCTGGTACAAGGTGGAAGATATTGCCATGGAGATGCCGAAAGGCATCATCACGCCGGATAATGTCAGCGCCAAACGGGAGTTTATCCAACGCGATGGCGAGCACCAGTACTACTTCCGGGTTTTTGAAGTAAAAAACCGCCGGGAGATCGCCCCCCTGGGCTATATCGAGGAGCAGGCGCGCAAGGTCATTCTGCGCAGCCGCCGGGAGAAACTGCTGAGGGAAAAGATCGAAGCCATGTACCAGCGGGAGATGCGGCGGAATAATATTCAAACATTTTATTGAGCGGGGGCGTTTGTTGTCCAACCTAAAACAGATGCGAAATGAAAGTTTCTTTAAGTTTTGTCCTGGTACTGATCATTGCCGCTCAGGCTTACGGCCAGCCGGAGGTGATCGACAAGGTGGTCGCTACGGTGGGCGGCGAGCTGGTATTGCTTTCTGAGGTAGAAGAACAGTTCGCCCTGCTGGAAGCTCAAAGCGGCGTGCTGCCGGAGGGCGCCCGTTGCAACATCATGGACCAGCTGATGGCGTCCAAGCTGCTCATCAACCAGGCCAAGCTGGACAGTATCGAGATATCGGAAGAAGAGGTGGAGGCCCAGCTCGACGCCAGGATCGACCGCATCCTCAGCTTTATGAACAACGACGTCGCTCAGTTCGAAGCCTATTACGGCCAGACGATCAACGAAGTGAAGGAGCAGTTCCGCGAAGACCTCCGCAACCAGATCCTGGCCGACCGCATGCGTTCCCAGGTGATGGCCAGCGTGGCCGTTACGCCTTCCGAAGTCAAAGAATTTTTCAGTTCCATTCCGGCAGACAGCCTGCCCTATTTCAGCTCCGAGGTGGAAGTGGGAGAGATCGTCGTCAAACCTCTCCCCAATGAGGAAGGGCGGCAAAAAACCATCGAAAAGCTGGAGTCCATCCGGCAACGCATCATAGACGGCGAGGACTTTGCCGAGCTGGCCTCCAAGTTCTCCGACGACGGTTCCGCCCGGGCCGGCGGCGACCTGGGCTGGGCCAAACGCGGCAAATACGTGCCGGAATTCGAGGCCGCGGCCTTCAAGCTGGAAAAGGAGGAAATCTCGCCCGTCGTCGAGTCCGAGTTCGGCTTTCACATCATACAAATGCTGGAACGGCGGGGCAACTCCATCCACCTGCGCCATATCCTCATCAAACCGGAGGTTACGGACGCCGACCTGGAAAAGGCCCGAACCCGCCTCGACTCGGTTCGGCAACTGCTGCTCCAGGATTCCCTGACCTTTTCTCAGGCGGTGAAGCTCTACTCCAACGAGGATGTCCAAAGCTACAATAACGACGGCCGCCTGGTCAACCCCGCTACCGGAAATACCTTCTTCGAGATCGGCGACCTGGAGCCCGATATCTACTTCACCATCGACACCATGGAGGTGGGCGGCATTTCGGCTCCTTTCGAATTCCGCGACCAGGTAGGCGACGTCTATTTCCGCATCGTGCAACTGCAGTCCCGCACCAGCCCTCACAAAGCCAACCTGAAGCAGGACTACTCCAAAATCCAGAAGGCCGCCATCGATTCCAAAAAGAGCGAGTTCATCAGCCAGTGGATCAAGGATAAGGTCGACGCCACCTACATCAATATCGACCCCATGTTCGGCGGCTGCCCCGTGCTGGCCAAGTGGCGGGTGCAGGACGTGAGGCCGTAGGGGGAGTAATTACCCAGTCCCACCAGAAATAGCAAATCTTCGGGCAAATTACTATCTTGCCTGTGCCTAAGCTTCTCGTCAACATTCATAAATCCTATTTTTCATTTTACACTAGGGCGTCTGATGGTTCAATTCACCTCCTTCAATAAATCTTCCAATTTATACTTTTCATACTTCTTCTTATCTCTGTCGATTATTTCCATCAATTCATTTTTACTCTGGATATGTAGCCATATAGCCGGGTCAACTCTAAATATTTCTCCAAGTTTGTTCGGGTTTTCTCTCTCCAAATAGGTTTCCATTTGAAACCTTAATGACAATAACCGGTTCGCAATTAATTCTGGCTCCTTAAGTTCTCCCGACTTTTCCTTTATTACCCTTTTTAACTCTTTTAACTCTTTACTGTTTTGGTTTACTAAACCCTTGCCGGTCCCAATTATCCCACCTTCATTGATTATTTTCTGCTTACTCATATTATTGCTATTTGCCTTCTGGTTGAATGTTCAGGTATTTCCCCATTAACTTCTTTCCATTTACAGGATCTATAAACATCTTTTGTCCCATTGCCCATGTCGCCCCATATTTATCTTGATACAGGGAAATCAATTCCGTCTTACTATCGAATGACAAAAAACCTAAATAATGCCCTTTACCTAAAGTGTTATCTTGAAAAACTGCGCGCCTTCAACCTTTGCTAATTTTCTCCAGGTGAATTGCCAACCGTCTTTCCTTAATGGCATTTCATTTGGCTTACTCTTCACCCCACCATTGCAGAAACATTTTGTTGGTGGCTGTGTGGCTATCTCTTATTCTTTA
>CAZAXA010000005.1:0-35023 GCA_964488965.1 uncultured Phaeodactylibacter sp.
GAAATCAGAAAAAACCAAGATCATGTCAGGTATAGAAATGTTAATTCCGATCCTTGCAGTGGCCGGCTTCTGGGCTGCTGTCATCATCTGGACATATATGTTTTTCTCTTCCCGCCACCGCGAACGCATGGCCCTGATCGATAACCGCATGGATGCGAAGATTTTCTCCCGGGAGAGCAACCGGGAGAATTCCCTCAAGGTAGGGATTGTAGGCATTATGGCGGGCATCGGCGTTTTTATCGCCTATCTGCTCGATAAATCCGGCCTTCCGGGCGTAGTGGCCTACTTTACGGTCATCCTGATATTTGGAGGCGCCGGGCTTGTTGGCTTTTACTACCTGATGAAGGCAAAAGAAGAAAAGGCGGAGGAAGTGTAAGTAAAAAGAAAAATCCATTTGATGTAAAAGGGCTCGCCGCTTTAAGCCGGCGGGCTCTTTCTTTATTATAGCTTGTTCAGCAGTCCGTAAACCGCAATCGCCGTGGCCATAGCCACATTCATAGATGTATTTATGCCATACATGGGGATATGAATGCAGGCCTCGCAAAGCGCCAGTAATTCCCCTGAAACGCCATCCTTCTCATTGCCGATCACCAGCACACAGGGCGCCGACGGTTGGTATTCGGTATAGGGGATGCTGTGTTCGGTAATCTCCAGCGCCACCATGGCCTGCTGCTGGGCCAGTTCCCGGGTTTCGTTGACGCTTATTATGCTATGAGGGACATAGGCCATGGCCGAGCGGGATACCCGCCGGACGATCTTGCTCCCGAACAGATCAGGCCTGCCCAGCACCCAGAGGTGCTGAAGGCGGGCGGCATCGGCCAGCCGGAACAACGCGCCCAGGTTGCGGGTGTCTTCTACGTGGTCGAGAAGCAAGCCCAGGGGGCGCCGGTTTTCCCGGACTTCCTTTATGTATTGTTCCATCTCAGGGGGGCGTTCGTCCCGGAAACCTAATTGTCTTTCCTTCATAGGGCAAAGATAAGGCCCTTTAAGCGATAGCCGATATTCCTTCCTTCCCTCATCCGATATAAAACAAACTGCCTGCTCCTAAAATGGCCAGGAGCAGGCAGCACAATCAAATGCGATGAATTAGCCTAAATAATATGCGGAAAATTTTGCAGAAAATCAACCGCTTTAATAGAAATTAGGGCATTTCACCGAATTTCTCCAGCGGGCAGGCTGTGTATAAATAAAGGATAGTTCGAAAGCCCCCCTGGAATTATTGGCTGACGCCAGCAGGGAAGTAGTAATATCGTAACTGATGCCGAAGTTCCAGCGCTCCATTTCCAGGATAGCGGTGGCCACCACGGCATCCATGGCCATGCCGTTCTCCAGTTCGTTGGAAAAGTGCACCCAGGCGCCTGCCCGGATGGCCACTTCTTTCCAGTCCCGGTTGGTGTACCGGAAGTTTCCGCCGGTGGTAGTACTGAAATAGGTGCTTTGGCCCATAACCGCCACGGCCGGCAGCAGGCTCAGCTCCCGGGTGAAGGGGATTTCGCCCCCGGCATGAGCGGTCCAGCGGGTGCTGAGTTTGTCTTCACTGTTTTCGATGAAGGAGATGCCGGGGTTGTTGAGGTGATGCAGGGCCCCGCCGGCGTAAAGGCTCAGGTGGTCATCGAAGAGGACATACCAAAGCAGGCCGGCATTGAAGTCCAGGTATAAGCCGGTGCTTTGCTTGTCGAAAGATTCCCCGGAGGAGGCATTGGCATCGATAAAACCTCCATCGATGTTAAACTGCTCGCTGAACCACAGTTTTTGCCAGTTCAGGCCATGCTGGCCAAAACCCAGCTGGGCGCCGGCGATGAGGTACTGGTCGTAGGTGGCATAGCGGCTTCCTCCCAGTTGTTTCATGATGGAAGCGCCGAGGTTGGCCTTGGTGCGGTGGAAACGGGCGATACCTGCATCATCCCGGAGTACGCTGAAGCCAAAGCCGAAATAATCCTGTTGCTGTATGCGTTGCCGTATGTCAAAGCTGGCGGAGATGGTCCGGAAAGGGTGGCTCCCCAGGATACTGGAGTACAGCTCCCGGTAGTTGGCAACCAGGCGGTATTTCCCTTCGTAAACGCCGATCATGGCGGGGTTGAGTTCCACCGGCGCCGCGTAGAATTGTGAAAAGCGGGGATCCTGGCCCTGAGCTTCCTGAGGGGCGGCCAGCCATGAAGAAATGAGGAGGAGTGCAAAGAGCGTAAAATTCAAACGCATAGCTATCGGTTTAAAGCAGTTTGGAAAGGGAAAACCGAAAGATGGATTTACATTTTTCGGTTTTCCATTTTACATTTTACATTTCATCGGATCAGTGTCGTTTGCCCCTGGAAGGATTCTTCCATTCCATCTTCATAAACGGCCACCACACGCCAGATGTAGACGCCGCCGTTGGCCGGTTCATTACGGAAGGCGCCGTCCCAGCCTACGGTTGGAGAGTTGATCGGGAAATCCTCCGCCTGGTACAACAGTTCGCCCCAGCGGTCGAACACCTGAAACATCCTGACGGTAGTGCCTTGCCTGCCGTGTACCCGGAGGATGTCATTGACCTCGTCCCCATTCGGGGTAAAGCCGGTAGGGACGGCGACAATCCTGTCCTTTTCCACATAGACGTAGAATTTGTAGGTGTTTTCGCAGCCTTTCTCGTCGATGCCATAGAGCTCGTAAAGGATGGATGTTCCGGGGAATGCTCGTGTTTCCGGGCACTCGGTGCATTCCAGGGTGCCTTCGTAGGGCGCCATCCAGACGTATTCGGGCGTACCGGCGGCATTTTCGGAGATGGCCGTCAGTGCCAGGGTGTCGCCCAGGGAGATCGTATAGTCCTTTGCTCCGGTTGTAACTATAAATTCCTGAGGGTCGATTAGCTCTACCCGGTCTTGGAATGTACACCCGTTGGCGTCACGGATCCGTACCAGGTAGCTGTCCGCCGTCAGCCCGATCTGCACTGAGGAACCGCTGAAGAAATTGCCGTCCAGGCTGTAGCGGAATGGAGGGACGCCTCCGCTGGGGTTGATGGTGATAGACCCATCTTTGAAGCCGTGGCAGGTAGGGTCTTTCTTTTCCAGGGCAGCGGTTAGCTCTTCCGGCGCCTCGATGCGGGTGGCAATTTCCAGTTCGCAGCCATTGCGGTCGGTTACAGTTACCACATAATCGCCGGCGGGCAGGTTGCTCAGAGAAGTGCCGGCGCTGCCGTTTGACCATTGATAGGTATAATCCGGGACGCCCCCCTTCACGGCGACACTGACGCTTCCCTGCTCGTCGCCGAAGCACAGATTGTCTTCCTTTTGCAGGGCGCCCTCTATTGCTTCAGGAGCGAAGATGGTAGCCGAAGCTGAGGCGAAGCAACCTTCGGCGTCAGTAACCGTGACCGTATATTGGCCTGCCGCCAGGCCCTGGGCAGTGGAGGCCTGCTGGCCGTTGTTCCAGGAATAGGAGTAGGGCGGGAATTCGCCATTGATGTTCGTCACACTGATGGATCCGTCCTCGTTGCCAAAACAACGAACGCTGTCTGTTTCCATCTGAAAAGTGATGGCCAGGGGTTGTGGCAGTAATTTCATCCGGGTGGCAGTGCAGCCCCGGCTATCGGTAACGGTTACCGAATAGGTGACGCCGCCGGCGAGGTTGCCGGCAGTAGGGCCGGTAGCTCCGTTGCTCCATACGAAAGAATAATCATTGAGGACGGAGCCGGCGCCTCCGGAGATTTCATTGACGCCGAGCCGGCCGTCGTTATATCCATTGCAGGAAGGAGGCTCGGGGATGACCAGGAAGTTGATCTGCTCCAGGTCTTCCGGGATAATGGTTGCCGTTGCTTCACAGCCGTTGGCATCCGTGACGGTGACCGAGTAGCTTATGGGGTCCAGGCCGGTAGCTGTTGACTCCGTTTGCCCGTTGCTCCACAAGTAAGTGTAGCTGGCGCCGGCGCCTCCACTGGCCATGACCATAGCTTCATTATCGCGTTGCCCGAAACAACCGCGCTGAGTCTGGTTTGCCAGGGCCATCACAGCCTCTGCCGGCTCGCCGATAGTTGTTGATGCTTCCAGGGTGCAGCCGTTGGCATCGGTAATGGTCAGGTTATAGGTGTTGGCCGCCAGGCCCTGGGCGGTGGCTGCTGACTGGCCGCCCTGCCAGGCGTAGTTATAAGCGCCAACCCCTCCGCTTACCGTTGCGGTAGAAGAACCGTCGCTGGCGCCTTTACACAAGGCATCCATATTGTCGAAGGCTACGGCCAGCGGCGCGGGTTCGGGGACGGTAGCCTGGGCAGTCAGCTGGCAGCCGTTGCCGTCGGTAACGACTACGGTATAGGTGTCGGCAGACAGCAGGGAGGCCGACTGGCTGATCTGGGCCAGCGCGTCGTTCCACTGGTAGCTGTAATTACCATCGCCTCCGGATACGAAAATGGCAGCCCCGCCGGTCTCTTCACCATTGCAGCGCACCGGGCTGATGCTGATGGAATCCATCTGGAGGGCCGCCGGCGCGCCCACCTGCACACAATCAGCTATCTGGCAGCCGTTGGCGTCGGTGACGGTAAGGCAGTAAGTGCCGGCAGCCAGGCTGGACAGGTTGTCGCTGTTGCTGCCATTATCCCAGGAGAAGTTGAGGTTGCCATTGCCGCCGATAGCCGTGGCTTGTACCGTGCCGTCGGCAATGCCGGCACAGGTGGCGTCAGCAGCATTAAAAGATAACTCCAGGGCAGGAGGTTCGCTGAGAGCCTCGCTGGCAACGGCCGTACACCCCCGGGCATCGGTGGCCGTCACCTCAAAAGAGCCGGCCGGCAGCCCGGAAGCGGTAGCCTGGCCGATCGGAGGGTTAGTGTTCCAGCTATAGGTAAAGCTGCCATTACCGCCCTGTGCCACTGCCTGCAGTTCGCCGGTGGAAGCGCCGTTGCAGTCGATGAGCCGGTTTACCTGAATGCTTACCCCCAGGCTGTCCGGCTCGCTGATGTTGAACAAAACCGTATCCCGGCAACCGCCGCCGTCGACAACTACGGCCGAGTAATCGCCGGCAGCCAGGTTGGTAAAGACGTTCGTGTTGCCCATGGCGGCGCCGTTGAGGAAGTACTGGGCCGGGCTGACGGCGTCAAGGGCCTGCACGCTGGCGGCGCCGTCGGTGGCGCCGAAGCAGCTAACTCCCACAGGCGCTCCCAATAGCGAAGCGGAAAGGGCGCAGGCGTCGGATGTACAACTGGAGCTGCCTACCCCTACCGTGCAACCCTGATTATCATCGAGGAAGACCCTTACCTCCAGAACGATCTCGTCGCCGAAAGAAAGGCTGCCGGAAGCGTACGTCAGGCCCGTTACCGGGCCCTGCCAGCCGGAGGCAGTACCATTGAGAATTACATTGTATTCATATTGGGTGAAGCTGCCTACCGGCAGCCAGCTGAAAAGCAAAGACCCATCCGGGTTTTCCTGGCAGCTTACCACAGGGGCCGGAATGTTGTTCACCACTTCCACGGTGATCATATCTGAATAGGAACAGCCGTAAGAATCCGTCGTATTTACAGTATAGGTAGTCGTAATGGAAGGCGTTGCTACCGGAGCGGGACAGTCGTTACAACTCAGGCCGGCGCCTGTCCAGGTGTATTCGATTTCGTTGACCGACCTGAAGGCGATGGACCAGGAGAAGAACTCTCCGATATCGTTGGGCGCTGCCCGGTCGGAGGCAATTATTTGCCACTGGCCGTTGATGGGTGCGCCCAGCAGGGCATTCCAGTTCCCTTCCGGCCGGTAATCTCCGGTGAAAGGGCCGGTGCCGCCGGTGATGGGCGCAATGGCCGTCGGCGTAAAGCAAGTATTGGTGTAATTATCTGAGCCGCCGCCATTGCCGGTACTCAATTCCAGCAGTTGTCCGTTGGGAGCTTCGAGGAAGATATCCAGGTCATCGTTCCAGTTGGTTTCAATATTGAGGCAAACCGAGACGATCTGGTTGGCCGGATCAGTTAGCGTATTGGGCGAGATGCTGTTGATATTGATAACCGATTCGAAGGGGTTGCCCGGGGGATAGGCAGCGAAACCGAAGGGCTCCTGCGGTACGGCTTCGAAAGTGGAAACGGCCTCGCTGGGCGTAGTAGTGGATACATCAAGAGTAACCGGTTCCCCCTCACAGATAGTAGTATCGGGCAGGTGAGTGAGATTCTCCGAACAATTATAACAATTGGGATGGGAGTAGGGAAGTACGGTAACAGCGACGGAAGTATCGTAGGTACAGCCGTAGTTGTCGGTAACTGAAAAGTTATAACTGGCAGTGCCGGCATTCTGGGGAGAGGCCATGATCATGAGGGAGTCGGCACTGTACTCAAATATGGATGGCGTATTTTTCCATTCGAAGTCGATGATCTGAGGGCGGTAGGTCTCCAGCGCCGGATACAGGCTGGGGTCGAAGTCGATACTCCATTCAAATATCCAGCCGTTGTCGCTGGCCCAGCGGTCGGTCACAATGATGGTCCATTCGCCGTTGAGCGGGCAGCCCAGGAGGGCGTTCATAGACTCGAAGGAGCGGTAGTCGCCAGGAGGAAGCATGTATTCGGTCAGCCCGCCGGGGTCGTTAGCCTGGGCAAACTGCGTCCAGGTGCCGTTCGTGGAAGTAGGCGTCCAGCAGTAGTCGGCGCCAACGCCCTGTCCGGGAGGGAAGGGCGTGTTGAAGTCATCAGCTTCAAAAGGCTGGCCGAGGTGGACCTCATTGGTGATGAATTCCTGGTCCTGGAGGAGGATCCGGGTGCCGTTAGGGCATTCCAGCTCGATATCCAGGTCGTACATCCAGGAATGCTCCATATTGACGCAGACTCCCTGCAGGTCGGTAATGTCGGAAAGCACCTGTCCGGGAGAGAAATTGGTAAAGCTGATGCTGGTCTCGTAAGAAGAGCCGGTGCCGTCGGGCAGCGGCAGCGAATCGGAACGCACGCCGGCTGTCTGGAAGCTGCCTTCAGTGGTCGTCACGGAGAGCACGCTGTTGAGGTTGACCGTATCCAGCGATGCATCCAGGGATATGGTGTCGCCGACGCAGATTTCCTGGGGCAGGGCGCCTGTGGTAAAGTCGGGGTAGGTAGATACCCGCACCCGCTGGTTAATGAAATTCAGGTTGGTGCACCCCCGCTGGTCACGGATGGACAGTTGCACGACGTAACCGCCTGGTTCATCATAGATATGAGAAACCTCCGGGCCGACCGCCATGGTGCCATCGCCAAAATCCCAGGTAAACTCGGAGGTGAAATCGGAGTGCTGATAGTTGATGCCGTTCTGGGGATAACTACCCTGGCCGCTGAAAAAAACCCGCCCGCCAGGGCAGGTGTTGATCCATCCGGTATCGGCAGGCATTACGAGGGGGTCGGAGGAAGCCAGCCCGGCGAAGATATTCTGGCAGGCCGTTATGCACCGGATTTCGGCGCTCCATCCATCCCCTTCACCCGTATCGTTGGATGCAAAGGTGAGGGTGAGGCAGCCGCCCGGATTAGCCGCCGTCGCCTGTACGAGGAAGGACGATGCCGGGGCAAAATTGGTTGCGTAACAGGCCAGCAGCGGGCTGCTGTCATTCGGGCCATCATAAAAACAGAACTCATCCTCACCGTCGGGAATGTTTACACCGGAGAAGGTCAGCTGAACATATCTGCCGGGGGAGTCAGGGCAAATGGTAATAGTAGAGTTCTCGCTGGCAGAATAGCCGCCATTATTGCCACCGCTGTCCACAAAAAAACCAGTACAGGTATTAACGGAGCTTTGGCTTCCCATTACGAAAGTCTGCGAAACAGCCGGGAGTGCTGCCAGCAGAAAGATAGCTGCCACAATTGGCGCCATGGTCCGTGTAAAAATGCTCATGAACAAAGATTTGCATGGTTTGACAATAGCTCAAAGGATTATGATTTGTTATCAGCAAAGGGCGGGGCCCCTCCTGCAGGCCGGGCAGGGCGGTGGCGCCACCTGGCATAAACTCAGGTGGCCTTCAATTCTGCAGGGTGGAATTGCAGGAGAAAAGACAGTTGGAACCGAAAATTATAACTGGATGGTTTTTCGAAAAGCTCTGCTGGTAGCATGCCTTTTAGGTTTTCCATGGTTGAGGAAAGGAGGCTCAGTCCAGTAGCTTGTGCTTGAACGGATGTTTTAAGGGCTGAAACAAAGTTAGAAAAAAAACCTATAAATACTCTATAAAAACACTTCATAATATTTGGGAGGCTTTTCAGTTTACGCAGTGCAAAAATATTTTTTTGTACTAAAAATATTCAGTGCCTTTTGTTAAATTATCTTCTTATGCC
This sequence comes from uncultured Phaeodactylibacter sp., assembly GCA_964488965.1. Classification (GTDB taxonomy): domain Bacteria; phylum Bacteroidota; class Bacteroidia; order Chitinophagales; family Saprospiraceae; genus JACJXW01. Next base: position 8,222 of record CAZAXA010000005.1, read on the forward strand.
CGACAAATATTCTGCGCAGGCAAGCTAGCGATAAATTTGTAGATTTGCGCCGTGCCGGCACTTTGCATGCCGGAAATATATAAAAATTGTTTAAGGAATGAATATTCTTGACGGAAAGCAATTGGCAAAGGACATCCGGTCGGAGCTTGCCGGGCAGGTACAGGCGATCCTCGCCGGCGGGGGGCGCCCTCCCCACCTTGCGGCAGTGCTGATAGGGGATGACCCCGCCAGCCAGGTATATGTCCGCAACAAAGTCCGTTCCTGTGAAAAGGTAGGGTTTCGCTCTACCCTGGTACGCCGGCCGGCGGACATCGGCGAGGAGGAACTGCTGGCGATCGTCGATGGCCTCAACCGGGATGAAGAGGTGGACGGTTTCATCGTGCAGTTGCCGCTGCCGGGCCATATCGACGAAGAAAAAATAACCCTGGCCATCAAGCCGGAAAAGGACGTGGATGGGTTCCACCCTGTAAATTTCGGCAGGATGGCCCAGGGCCTGCCCTGTTATCTGCCCGCTACTCCTGCCGGCATACTGGAAATGATCCGGCGCTATGACATACAGACCGAAGGCAGAGAGGTGGTGGTGATCGGCCGGAGTAATATCGTCGGGACTCCCGTCAGCATTCTGCTTTCCAGGAAGGCCTATCCGGGCAACGCCACGGTAACGATCTGCCATAGCCGGACCAGAAACCTGGAAACTCATCTGCGCCGGGCCGATATTGTGGTGGCCGCTATCGGCATTCCGGAGTTCGTCAGAGGCGATATGGTCAGGGAAGGGGTGGTGGTCATCGATGTAGGCATCAACCGGGTGGAGGCGCCGGAAACGGAAAAAGGTTTTCGCCTGTGCGGAGATGTGGATTTTGCATCGGTAGCGCCAAAAGCAAGGTGGATCACCCCGGTGCCGGGAGGGGTCGGGCAACTGACAGTCGTATCTCTTTTGATCAATACCCTGAAGGCCGCCAAACGGGAGATTTATATTTAATCAATGAAATGCTATAATGGACTGTAGACAAGGCACTGCCTTTATCACCCGGCAGATCAATGAGTTGCTGGGCACGATACACCGCCAGGCTTATTCCATGCCGCTTCAGGTATTCAATTATTCCACCCTGGGGCAACACTTCCGGCATATTTTCGATTTCTATGACTGCCTTCTCCGGGGAGCTTCGGAAGGGGTAGTCGATTATGCTTCCCGGAAGCGGAACGAACAAATGGAGCTGGACCCCCGTTATGCAGAACGGGCCTTTCAGGAAATGGAGCTGGCCTGTGCCGGCCTTCAGGAGGGGCAACTCCTGAAGGTCCGGGCCGATTTCTCGTCTTCACCGGCAGAAAGCCGGCCGGAGGTGGGTTCCAGCGTCGGGCGGGAACTCATGTTCGCCTATGACCATGCTATCCACCACCTGGCCCTCATCAAGATAGGAATGCGGGAAGCCTTGCCGGAACTGAAGGTCGACGAGTCGCTGGGCGTAGCCCCGTCCACGCTCAAACACCGCAACGGAAAACAGGGGCCTGCCCGGGATAACCGGTAAAAGCGTTCAGCAACCATGGATTACTATTGTTATGAGATCGGAGCAGACCCCGCGCTGAGGGAGATCGTCCTGGCCTTCCTCAGCGAATTGCCTTTCGAGAGCTTCGAAGAGGCGGATGGCATGCTGCGCGCCTATCTGCGCATCGGCAGTGAAACTGATGAAGTGGAGAATGAATTGGGCAATATAGCCGCCCGGCTTTCTTTTAATTTCAGCCGCAGGCTCATCCCCGCTCAAAACTGGAACGCCCTGTGGGAATCCAACTTCACCCCCATTCGGGTTGGGAGTTTTTGCGGTGTCCGCGCCGATTTTCACGCACCCATGCCGGAGGTGCAGTACGAGATCATCATCAACCCCCGCATGGCCTTCGGCACCGGCCATCATGCCACTACTTTTATGATGATCGAAATGATGGGCCGCGAGCGAATAGAAGGCCTTAAAGTGCTGGATTATGGTTGTGGCACCGGCATCCTTGCCATTCTTGCCGACAAAATGGGCGCCGCCCATGTCGATGCGGCCGATATAGAGCGCCCCGCTTTTGAGAACACCCTGGAAAATGCCCGCATCAATAAAAGCGGGCGGGTCCATGCTATTCACGGTTCCCTGGACGCCATCGGGGGAACAGGTTACGGCCTTATCCTGGCAAACATAAACAGAAACGTAATATTAAACTCTCTCAAGGCGTTATATGGAAAACTTGCGCCGGAGGGAGTGTTGCTGGTTTCCGGGATACTCACCGCCGATGAAAGCCTGGTGGCGGAACGGGCGGCTGCAGTGAAACTCAAGTGTGCCGATAAGGCCCGGCGAGGCGAGTGGGCTTGTTTTCGCTTTGTTCGCTAGTGCTGCAGGAACTTCGTTGTTTTTCCGGTTTTCAACCGGCCCGCAAAAATTGTCAAAGAAGGTAAAACTTTAAATTTCAGATGAGAAAGGCCTACTTTTTATTACCTATCCTGTTTTTATCTGCTTTTTCCCTTTCCGGGCAACGGCTGGAGCGTTTTTCCGAAGACCATGCCGAGTTCATGCGCCAGTTGGAAGAATATATGACTGCCAGTAAGCGGCAGGTGCTGGAAGAATCCTATAAGGAGTTTGCAAAAGTGTTCAACAGCGGTATGTTCAACGAGGAGGAGTCCAGGCAGATCCTTCAGGCCGGCAACGCCATGCTGGAACGGCGCATGATGGCCAGCCCTTATTTTGAGAACTACCTCAACGCCCTGGTCATGATCAAAAAGACCAGCGACCCGGAGCGGCATTTCAGGGAATGGCACGAAGTGCTGAACCAGTTGCTGGCCAACATTGAAAACCGCCACCTCAAGCCTTTTGACGAATTTGTTGAATTCTCCAGGCTTTTTTTTGAAAAAAGCGCCCTGCGCTATTCCGATTCCGGGGGCACTTCCTGGTATGCCTTGGCCAGCGATTACCACTTCCGGTATGAGGATAAGGAGCCGGTAGTATCTTTTGACAAGCTCGACCTCATGGCCAACCGGCGTACGGATTCCATCTTCATTTACAATACTTCCGGCTATTTTTTGCCTACCCGGCAATTGTGGAAAGGCAAAGGGGGGCGCGTAACCTGGGAGCGGCACGGCCTGGGCCCGGAAGTGTACGCAGAACTCGGAGAATATGAGTTTGAGGCCATCAAGAGCCTTTACGAAGTGAAAGGAGCGAAAATGCACTACCCCGTCTTTTTCGGCGAGCGCCTGATCGAAGGGGATTTCAGCGATAAACTGGTGGCCGACAACGACGTCACGGGAGGTTCTTTTCCCCGCTTTGAATCGAAAAACAGGAGGCTGGAGATCACCAACATCGGCGAAGGCATCCATTTTGTGGGGGGCTTCCGCCTGAACGGGAAGACCGTCTACGGCTTTGGGAGTAAAGAGAGCCTGGCGATGATCAATATTGAAGACAAGAACAGCAAGGCCTCTTTTCGGGGCGCTTCCGAGCTCTTTACCATCCGCCGGGAAGAACTCATCGCCGGGCAGGGCGTCGAGGGCGTCCTCTATTTCGGGCAGGATTCTATCTATCACCCCTCCATCGACCTGCGCTTTGAAATCCCCCAGCGGGAGATGTCGCTGACCCGGGGCGAACGCGCCAGCGACCGCAACCCCTTCTTCAGCTCCATGCATAAGGTGAATATCCATACCGATAATATTATTGCCTACCTCAACCAGGACTCCCTGGCCATCGGCAGGGAAAAAATCCCTTTTCAACACAAACAGGTCGTAGAGTTTGAATCCTTCAATTTCTTTACGGATAAAGACTACCAGGAGCTTCAGAATATCGCTACGGTCAACCCTATCGCCATCCTGAAAGTGATGAGCGAAAAGGAAGGCACTCGTTTCCTTCCCGCCGGCGAGGTGGCGCGGCAGATCAACCCCCGCTTTTCGGTTGAAAACATCAAGAGCCTGTTGTACGATATGGTGGCAAGAGGGTTCATAAACTACAACAGCGATGATGAAATGGTAGAAGTAAAGGATAAAGTGATCCTGTATGCCGATGCTCACCGCAAAAAGACGGATTATGACGTGCTCAAGATCAAATCGGATACGGACAGCACCAACGCCATTATGAACCTCCGGGACAACCGGATCGATATTCGCGGAGTAGACTTTGTCGAGTTCAGCGACAAGCAGCGCGTGGCTACTACTCCGTTTGACAGGCGCCTCACCATGTTGAGCAACCGCAATATGGATTTTGACGGGAAAGTGTTTGCCGGCTTCTCTTCGATGGAAGGCAAAGACTTCCATTTCATGTATGATGAATTTCAGCTCGGCCTGGATTCCATCCGTTTTTTCGACCTCTTCATCCCCACCGGCAAGATGAACAACGATCAGCCGGAAGCGCTGTCTATCGGATCCCGCATCGAGCATCTGACCGGGGTGTTGCTTATCGATGCCCCTTCCAATAAATCCGGCCAGGATGATATCCCTCTCTTCCCTTCCCTGCAGAGCAAGGGTAATTCATTCGTATTTTATGATTACAAAAAGACCCAGAACGGGGTGTACGAACGGGATTCTTTCTATTTTCAACTGAACCCCTTCAGTTTCAACCACCTCGATCTTTTCACACGGGAAGATGTCCAGTTTGAGGGTACGCTCTTCTCTGCGGATATTTTCCCCCCCTTTGATGAAACGGTCAGCCTGCAGGTGGATACTTCCCTTGGCTTCATCACCAATACGCCGGCGGAAGGATACCCGGCCTATCAGGGCAAAGGCAGTTATGAAGGAGAGATCAGCCTCAGCAACAGAGGCCTCCTGGCCAAGGGTAATGTCAAATACCTGGGAGCCTCCATCAACTCAGAAGACATTATCTTCATGCCTAAGCAGATGCTGGCCAGTGCTGAGCGCTTTGACCTGGAGGAAAGCCGGGAAGAGGGGCAGGAGGTGCCCCGTGCCCAGGGTTTTGATGTCAAGATCGACTGGCGGCCTTATAAGGACAGCATGTACATCCGCTCGGAGGAAGCGCCTTTCGCCCTCTTTGCCGAAGGCCTGCATACCCTCGACGGCACCCTGATCCTTACCCCGGGCGGCCTGAAAGGCGACGGTACTCTGGACTGGGAAAAAGCAACGATGAAATCCCGCCTTTTCTCCTTTGGCGCCTTTTCTTCCAGGGCAGATACCACTTCCGTGAAGATCAAAACCCAGGACCTCAAGGATATCGCCCTGGAAACCGAAAATGTGAAGAGCGATGTGGATTTCGATGAACAACTGGCTACCTTCCAGGCCAATGACGAATTTCTGGAGACCACGCTGCCTGCCATTCAGTACCGGACGTCTATGAATGAATTCACCTGGGACATGGCCGCCGAGAACATCACTTTCAAGTCGGACCCCTCCAAACCGGGCCGCTTCGTATCCATCCATCCCGACCAGGATTCTCTGTTTTTCGAAGGGGGAGAGGCTTTCTATGACCTTAAAACGGATGAGCTAAAAGTGAGCGGAGTGCCCTATATAATTGCAGCCGATGCTTTCATATATCCGGACAGCAACTACCTGGAAATTGGCCGCGGAGGGGTGATGGCTACCCTGGAGAATGCGAAGATCATTGCGGATACCCTGAACCAGTACCACGTCATAAACCGGGCGACGGTGGACGTTCTGGGTAAGCGCCTGTACAAGGCCACCGGTTTTTACGAATACAATATCGGGGACAAGGCACAGGAGATCGAGTTCGCCAATATCATCGGGCAGCCGGTAGGCAAGGGGGCGATGAGCGAGCGCCCGGTAGTGACCCGGGCCACCGGCGAGGTAACTCCTGAAGATAATTTTTATATCGACCACCGCACGGAATTCCGCGGTACAATCAGCCTGGAAGCGGAATCCAGGAACCTCACCTTTGACGGGTTTGCCCGCCTGGACTCCGAGAAGCTGCCCCATCGCTTCTGGTTTACCGTCAAAAGCAAAGCCGATAAGAATAACCTGGTCATCAGTTACGACGAGCCCAAAAACTACGATGGAGAACCTCTGGCCACCGGTTTTTTCCTGAGCAAGGAGCAGGCCGAGGCCTACCCCCGGGCCATGATGCCGTTGTTCTTCCGCAAAGACCGCCCGATCCTGCCGGTCAAAGGAGTATTTAAATATGACCAGGCCAAAGACCAGTTCATCTTTGGAGACTCCACAAAAGTGATCAACGGCGACCTGCGCGGCAACCAGTTTATCTTCCGCAACCGCGACGGCAAGATCGAGGGCGAAGGCGCCCTCAACCTGGGATCCGGGCTGAAATACATCAAGGTGGATGCTGCAGGCGCGCTTCGTTCCGAGTTTGTCGAAGCAGCGGAACCGGCGCCGGGTACGGATATGATCATTTCCGATACGATGGACCTGACAGCGCCGCTGGCTCCTCCCGTCCAGAAGTACCAGGTGGAGGCGGATGTCATGGCCGGCATACAACTCATCCTGCCGGAACGGCTGCTGAAGATCATGCTTACAGACATCCAGTCGATGAATTTCGACGCCAGCCCCGTGGTCTATCTGACCAACCTCGGCTTTTTCCGGATGGCAACGGCCAACCTGCTGCCTCCCGGCAAGGATGCCGATGCTGCTCTGGCCAGCCTGGGCACGGGCCTGATGGATGTTCCGGCAAAGATCAACCCTTATACTTTCCTCTTCAGCAAAATCCCCATGAAGTGGAATGCCGAATATCAGTCCTTCATTTCAATGGAGGATAAAAATGCCCTGGCCAGCATAAACGGAGAGCCGGTCAACAGGATGCTGGAAACCTATGTTGAGTTCAAGATGCCGTCAAATGACGACGACCGGCTTTACATTTACCTCAAGTCGCCGAGTGAGCTTTTCTATTTCTTCGGTTACAAACAGGGGATACTCAGCGTAACCTCCAACAACCCCGCCTTTATGGAAGAACTGGCAGGTATGAAGAGCAAAGAGCGGATCATCAAGATGGATGACGGCAATACCTACGAGATACAGGATGTGGACGCCGGCTCGGCCCGCCTGTTCGTCAACCGGGTTAAGGCGGCCAGGAAATAGGCCCGGGCGCGAAGGGCATCCTTTGATACTTGTCATGTTGACAAGTTGACAAAAGTCATTTTTGGATCGGCCAGGCTTTGTTATTATTGAGTTCATTTTGTAGGGAAAGCCCCTGTATCGGGAGAAAAAGAAACCGTTTAAGTTTAAAGATAAAGCTTTAGATCCGGCAACAGGGTAGCCCTCAGGGCTGCCCTGTCGTTTTTCAGGCTTGTTAAGGCATGTGTCCTTCGGGGCGGGCGGTTTTATGGTAAATTTAACTTGCCAATTCAGGAGCAATTCGTTAATCTTTAATATTTTGCAGCCGATTCCAGCCCCGGGGCAACCGGTTGTTGCCCGTTCCCTCCCTCCTGGCATAGCGCGCCTTCTTGTGGTTTGCTATTTTGCTGCTTATAGTCTTGGGGTAGGTTCCAGGGCCGGGCCTGATCATTATTCAGACAATTATATCAGAAGATGAATATTGCCGATATCAAATTCAACCGCACCCAGCATAAGGATTTCATGAGGGTGCTGCGTAAGAAAGTAAATGATTATTTTCAGGAGAACAACATCAGCCGCTATGCAGACGCCCGGATGGTAGCCAAAACATTGGCGTTGCTGTTGTTTTTGTTCCTTCCTTATGCCCTAATGACCGGCGGGCTGGTATCGAACCCCTGGCTTATCCTGGCCTGTTGGGCAGCCATGTCCCTCGCCACTGCCGGCATCGGGTTCTCCGTCATGCACGATGCTAACCATGGCGCCTATTCCCGTCATCCTCACATTAATAAGGCGCTGGGTTTCATCATGAATTTAATTGGCGGAAGCGCTATCAACTGGAGGATACAGCATAATGTGCTCCACCATTCCTTTACCAACGTCCACGGTATGGATGAGGACATCGATGCAGGCAAGCTCCTCCGCTTTTCCCCGCATCAGGAGCGATACTGGTTCCACCGCTTCCAGCACTTTTATGCCTGGTTCTTCTACGGGCTGATGACCATGATGTGGATCACGACCAAAGATTTCCGGCAACTGCTGCGCTACAAGCGAAAAGGCCTGCTGGAGGCCCAGGGCATAAACTTTGGCCGGGCCCTGCTGGAGACGGCTTTTATGAAGGTAGTGTACTATGCCTATATGCTGTTCCTTCCCATGTATATGACGGATATCCCCTGGTGGATGACGCTTGGTTTTTTCCTGGTTTTTCATTTTATCCTGGGATTGACCCTGGCCTGTGTATTCCAGACTGCCCATGTGATGGACGAAGCAGAATACCCCGTTCCGGATGAGGAGGGCAATATGGAGAACAGCTGGGCGATCCACCAGTTGCTGACTACGGCCAACTTTGCTCCCGGAAGCAGGGTCATGTCCTGGTTTATCGGAGGCCTTAATTACCAGATCGAGCATCATCTCTTTCCCAATATTTGTCATGTTCACTATCCCCGGATATCCAGGATAGTCAGGGAAACAGCCCAGTCGTTCGGCCTTCCGTACCATGTGCAGCCTACCTTTCTGGCGGCGCTGGCCAACCACGCCCGCATGCTCCGGCAGTTGGGGCTGGCGCGGTGATGCAGGCAGGAACCCTGGCCATATAAAAAGCGGCGCATGAACCTGAGAGGATTGCCCAAGATAGAATTGCACCTGCACCTGGACTGTTCCCTCAGCTACCGGGTGGTTTCCCGCATTGACCCTTCTGTCAGCCGCGAACGTTACCGTAAGGATTTTATTGGCCCGGTGCGATGCCACGACCTGGCCGAGTACCTGGCCCGGGCAGAATACGGTATACGGCTGATGCAGACTGCCGAGCAACTGGAATGGGTAACCCTCGACCTGATGGAGCAGCTCAGGGCTGAGAACGTGCTGTATGCCGAAATCCGTTTTGCCCCCTTGTTGCATACCCGAAAAGGTATGGCGCCCGAAGAAATAGTATCGGTGGTGGACAATGCACTGGCAAAAGGCATCGCCGCCACCGGGGTAGAAGCACGGCTTATCCTGTGTACGCTCCGGCATTTCAGCGAATCAGAGAGCCTGCTTACCGCCCAACTGGCAGGACAATTCAGGAGGGCTCATGTAGCAGGCTTCGATATTGCCGGCGACGAGGCGGGATACCCGGTCGATGCGCACGTCGCCGCTTTTCGTTATGCCCGGCAGCAGGGCATTTCCCGTACTTCCCATGCCGGCGAAGCCCGTGGGGCGGACAGTGTGCGGGAGGTGCTCCGGCATTTTTCCCCTCAGCGTATTGGCCATGGGGTGCGCTGCTCAGAAGACCCCCGGCTGGTAGAGGAGCTTAAAGCCAGCCGAATCCACCTGGAAGTGTGCCCTACCAGCAACCTCCAAACCAATATGTACGACAACCTGGAGTCCCATCCGGTGGACCAGCTCTACCGGCAGGGCCTTTCCCTGGGCATCAACACTGACGGGAGGGCTATCTCCGATACCACCCTGGAAGAAGAATACCATAAACTGGCCCAGGCCTTCAACTGGAAAAAGGAGCATTTTCTTCAATGCAACCTCTATGCCCTGGAAGCTGCTTTTCTGGATGAAGAGCTGAAGGCGCAAATCCGGGAGAGGCTGCTGACGGGGTTCGGGAAAGGAGTGGAGGGGAAATAATGAAGGAATGAATGGGCCCGCTCATTCCTTCATTCTTATGAGGTCATGCATTTTCCGTAAACCTGGATTTCTTATGGTCGGGCAGCGAGGGTTCCCTGCCTTTCCAGGAATCGGGGACGTGTTTAATATGCGGTTTTATTTTCTGTATGGCGGTAAGCACATCCACCCGGCTGATCTGGCCTACGAGTTCTCCGTTGCCGTCAATGACGGGCAGGCGCTTGAAGCCGGAGTGGACAAATTCATAAGCGGCGTCGAGGATCGTTTTTTCGATGCTTATGGTTTTAACCGTAGTCGACATGTAGTCTGCTACCGTTGTCATTTTTTCAGGTTCTTTGTTGTAGGGCGCCTCCAGAAGTATCCTCAGGCAGTCCACTTCAGAAAGCATTCCGACCAGTTCCTTTTTGGCATTAAGTATGGGGGCGCCGGAGATTTTTTTCTTCAGGATGATGTCTATAGCTTCTCTTATATCAGTCTCCGGAGTAAAGGTGATCAACCTGGTGGCCATGTACTTTGTAACGGATGGATACTGGTTCATACGGTTTGTATTTTAAGTAGTTTAGGAAAATGAGTGTAGCTGGTAAATTATTTTGATTTGTCCCCTTAATTTAATACAAATAATCTTAACCGGCGATTTTTCTGGAATAAAAATTTATAGCAAACCTGTAGCTGTAATATTTGCTGCACATTTTGGCTGTTATGATTTTTTTGCCTGGTTTTCAGGTTTTTGTCCGTAAAAAATTTTATATTGATTTTTTTATGCCCCTGCCTGTCAGGTAATGTATTGCTAAAAAACCGGCATCTTCACTCATTGCCATTTTTCCCGAAATTCAGCCCGCCGCATTTGGTAAGGAAGGAAAATTATTGTTCTATGAGCAGTAAACTGGATAAGATATTCCATCCGCGGACAATAGCGGTCATTGGCGCCTCCAATGAGCGGCAGACGGTAGGGTATGCTCTGGTCAATAACCTCATCGGGAAAGGATATAATGGAACGGTTTACCCCGTGAACCTGAATGAGCACAGCATTCAGGGCGTACGCTGTTATCACCATATCGGCGAGATTGAAGACGACATTGACCTGGCGATGATCGCCACGCCGGCCGGGTCGGTCGTCCAGGTAGTCAGGGAGTGTGGCCAGGCAGGGGCCGGCGGAGTGGTGATCATTTCCGCCGGGTTTTCGGAAATCGGCGCTCAGGGGCAGGCCCTCAGCGAGCAGATTATGCATCTGGCCCGCCGGTACGGCATGCGGATCATCGGCCCCAACTGCCTGGGGTTCATCAACCCCTCGCTCAGCCTGAACGCCACTTTTGCCAATCAGATGGCCCTGCCCGGCAAGATCGCCTTCATTTCCCAAAGCGGCGCTTTGTGTACTGCCATTCTGGATTGGGCAAAAAAACAGCATGTAGGTTTCAGCCAGTTTGTATCAATCGGGGATATGATCGATATCGGTTTTCACGACCTTATCGACTATTTCGGCAGCGACCCCCATACTTCGAGTATTCTGATCTATATGGAATCTCTGAAGGATGCCCGCCGGTTTATGAGCGCTGCCCGCGCCTTTGCCCGTACCAAACCCATTCTGGTGCTCAAGGCGGGAAAAAGCAAGGAAGGGGCCAAGGCTACGCTTTCCCATACGGGCTCTCTCGCCGGCAATGACGCCGTTTTTGAAGCTGCCCTCAAACGGGCGGGGGCCATTCGCGTTGAGACCATTGCCCAGCTTTTCAACTGCGCCCAGGGGCTGGCGCTGCAGCCGCGCCCTACCGGCAACCGCCTGGCAATCATCACTAATGCCGGCGGGCCGGGCGTCCTGGCCACCGACCACCTGATCGAGCACGGAGGGACGCTGGCCAGCCTGAGCGAAGAAACCATCGCCCGCCTCAATAAAGCGCTGCCTTTCAACTGGAGCCGCGCAAACCCGGTAGACATTCACGGCGACGCTACCGCGAAGAGGTACCGGGAGGCTGTAGAAGCCTGCCTCGATGATAAAAATACGGATGGCATACTGGTCATACTCACCCCTCAGGCGGTTACCCGTTCGGTGGATGTGGAAAGGGAGATCGCCGGGCTGGCCAAAAAGCCCCGTAAAACTATACTGGCTTCCTGGATGGAAGAGGAGGACTTTTCCCGGGGCCATTATTATCGCCTGCCGGACAGCGCTTTGCCTACCTACCAATTCCCTGAAAGCGCCGTGGACGTCTTTCTGAAAATGTACAACTATACCCGCAACATCGAATTGTTATATGAGACGCCATCTACCATTCCACACGAATTTTCTCCGGACGTGGAAGCTGCCCGGAGCCTGCTCAATAAGGCCATCCGGTCGGGGCGCCGCCAATTGACAGAGATAGAGGCCAAACGCCTCCTGGAGTATTACCAGATGCCTGTCACTCATTCCAAACTGGCAAAGACGCCCGAACATGCGGTTCAGCTGGCAGAGGAGATCGGCTTTCCGGTAGTCATGAAGATCGTCTCACCGGATATAGGCCTGAAGACCGATATCGGTGGGGTGGAAGTGGGGTTGAACAACCCGGAAGAAGTCGGACTGGCCTTCGGGCGGATAATGGCCAAGGTACAGAAGGCCTTCCCGGATGCGGAACTCTACGGCATCACCGTGGAAGAGATGATCAATAAACGCTACGAGTTGCTCATCGGCGCTAAAAAAGATCCCATCTTCGGCCCGGTCATCGTCTTCGGCCTCGGCGGGGTGGCCGTCGAGATTTTCAAGGACTCCAATATCGGCCTTCCCCCGCTCAACATGGCGCTGGCCAAACGGATCATTGAAGAGACCAAGGTCTACGAACTGCTGAAAGGATACCGCGGAATGCCGAAAGCGGATATGCGTTCCATTCAGCTTATCCTCTTCCAGTTTGCTTATCTCATCATGGACTGCCCGCAGATCAGGGAGATCGATATCAATCCCTTTGTGGTGGATGAAAACGGAGGCATAGTGCTGGATGCTTATGTGATCCTGGATCGCGACTATCGGCCGGGCCTTCACCGCCCTTATGAACACCTGGTCATATCGCCTTATCCCAAACAATATGTCCAGGACTTTACATTAAAAAACGGACAACTGGCCATACTGCGGCCTATCCGCCCGGAGGATGAACCTCTGGAGGCCGAAATGATCGCCAGTTTTTCGCGGCAAACCCAGTATTTCCGGTACTTTGGTTATATGTCCCACATATCCAAAGAACTGTTGCGGCGTTCTACTCAGATCGATTACTACCGGGAGATATCCATCATTGCCGAGGTACAGGAAGAAGGGAAAAAGATGATGGCCGGCGAGGTTCGCCTTCTTGCCGATGCGCAAAATGAGATGGCGGAGTTCGCCATTGCCGTGGCCGACCGCTGGCAGGGCATCGGGCTGGGGAGTAAACTTACGGATTATATCATCGAGATCGCCTGCGAGCGGGGCATCAGAAAGATATATGCCAATGTGCTGAAGGCCAATGCGGTCATGGCCGAGATGTTCCGCCGCCGGAACTTTACACTGGCCTCCGTGGATTTTTCCACTTATTATGCCGAACTGGAAGTGGGCAGGCAGAAGCTTACCGCCTGAAAGATCAGGCAATCCAGCTTACCGTAATGCAAAGTACGGCTCTCCATAGTTTTTGGAAGAGGAGCGCGAAAAAAGTTTCAACCAGCCAGAGGCAGAACAGGAGGCGCAGCACGAATAGCTGCCATTGTGCAACCCCGCGGTAAGTATGCTGGAAGTGGATAGTACTCTCCAGCCAGTATTTCTGTAACTGAGCCAGAGAGTGCAGCCTTCGGGTGGTTCCGCCCAATTCATGGTGGAAATGGAGGTAGCGAATGAGGTAATTTTGCCGGCCCAGCTTTTTGACCTTCCAGCCCAATATAGATTCCTCCATATAGAGGAAGGATTGTTCGTCCCAAAGGCCTGTCTGGCAGAAAATTTCTTTTGACCCCATGAAGAAGGAGCCGCTGAGGCAATCTACAGCCTCTGCCTTCCGTTTGCCGGCGGGAAAGGCATAGCGGTTGGAAAAACCCAGAAAAGCCCCTATAAAATAGAGCAGGCGCATGGAGGCAAGGATGTCGTTGCCAAGCGTGGGGATTTTCCATGCCTGATGCTTTTGGTCCTCCCGGCCATTGACGTACATGGAGGGAGCAATAAAGGCGGCGCCATGCAGGCGCCGGTATTCCCGTGCCAGGGACTGAAGAAGGAATTCATTATCCAGCCGGATATCATTATTGGAAATAAGGATGAAATCTACAGCTTTGACGGCCAGGTGGCGCAGCCCTGCATTGACACCGAAAGCATAACCTCCATTGACGCTGCTTTGCAGCAGCGTCGTGCTCCGGAATTTGGGCAGTTCTCTCTGGAGGACAGTGTAGGATTCATTAGGCGAATGGTTATCCACCACTACAATGGAAAGGCTTACGCCCTGCTGTGCCTGCAGGTTGCGGACGTACTGCAGGGTTTTCCAGTAACAGATATAATTTATAATCAGAACACATACCCTGTCCATCGTTATAAATTGGAAATTTTTTCCTTCATTTCCCTCCTGTTTTTCCAAACCATGAAGTATAGCCCAAAGGTAATGAACAGTTCGGTAAGCAAAAGAGCCGTAATTAGCCCGTACAAACCAAATAATCTGGCCAGCAGGACAGACGAGATCAGGTTTCCGGCCATTCCCAGGATGTGGACTTTGGAGTAATCCTCTTTGCGGCCATAGGCCAGCAGAATCTGATAGGCGGGAATATTGGCAAGGACGGCAAGCGGCGCCAGCAGATACAGCCGGAAACCGGATACCAGCATTGCATTGGCCGGCCCGGCGAAATAGGCGAGCAGGGGCCCGGCAAAAAGGAACATCACAGCGGTGGCTCCCAGCGGGAGCGTAAAGAAAAGTAAAAGAGCATGCCGTAGCAGGCGAATAAGTTCCTCCCATCCTCCTTTGACTCTCTCACAGGCCATGGGGAACAAAGCCTGTGAAAAGATCGTCAGTAAAAACCGCAAAGGCTGTATCAATTTTTGCATGACACTGAAATAACCCGTAAGCGTATTGGTTGTTAAAATGTTGACTACCAAAAGGCTGTAAGAGGCATTAATCTCGATGGACAGGTTGGTGGCCAGCAATTTGAAATCTGTATGCAGGTAACGGCGGACGGCCCCGGCCTCGGGCATCATAACGCAGAGCCCGTAGCGGTATTTCAGTATTCCAATAACGGACAGGCCCGAGATCAGGGCGGCCGCCCCCTGAAGGCCTGTCACATATACATAATCGGGCGGTTGCCGGATGAACAGGATGGCCAGCAGGGCGAACAGAAGTTTGGAAAAGAGGTTGGCTGCAGTAAGATAACTGGCCTTTTGCAACCCGATAAATAGCCAGTCGGTAAACACCACCTGCCCCAGAACCAGGGCGTAACCCCAGAAGAACACAAGGCTGTAAACTCTGAGATAGGGAATGGCGCCCACCAAAAACGCAAGCCCTAAGCCGGACAACAGGGCGATAACGGCCCGGGTGGCCAGAATGTTGGAAAAAAGCCGGGAAAGCGCTTTTTTGTCTCCGGCATGAAGTACCGCTTCCTGTACTCCGCTGATATTAAAACCATAGCTGACCATGGTTTTGCCGTAATTCAGGAATACCTGAACGAAGGCGATGATCCCAAAATTGTCGATGCCTACACGGGCAATGATGATGGGAATGAGAAAAAGCAATACCAGGGCGTCGGTTGTGCGCAGAAGGCCTAAGGAGAGAAAGTCGGCGACAGCAGCCCGGTACTGCCCGGACAGCAGCCGTACCGGCCCGCTTGCCGCTTTTGCCCACTTTTTCCAGCGCTTTGCCATCTGCTTGTTCTAGGATATGGCCAGATTCCGTAAACTGTGTTTCCAGAAGATTACGGCGGCCGCCATAAAGAAGCCAATGCCGATGCCGAGGATGCCATATGGGATGATGTGCCTGGTATCCCAACGGGCTTGAGGCAGGAGGATGAAGTTGTCGATGGGTACGACATTTTCAGGTATGGCCAGGCTTCTCTCTATTTCTGCTTTTCGTTGTTGCAGTTCCCGGCTGAAACTCAACAGTTCATAGGCGTTTTTACCTTCCGAGCTTTCTATCGTGACTGTGCTTTGGGCAGAGGCAGGAAGCCGATTGCCGGTATAGAGGTTTTCCAGGATAGCGTCAATGTCCTGAAGTTTTTTCCCGATGTAGGCCATTTCTTCCCTTAGCTGGAGCTTTTTCAGCTCCAGCCGGTCAGCAGTGAAGGGGTTGCTGTTGAAATAGCCGGTGATGGCCCGGCGCAGGCTGTCTTCCGCCATCCAGCCTGAAAGGGTAATGGTAAAGGTCATGGGTTCTTTGCGGAAGGTATAATTAGTAGACAGTTCCTTGCCTTTGATATCGGAAATTTCTACTTTTTTTATTTTTCTGGCCTGCAGCTCGGTGAGTTGCATCAGTTGGCTCACTTTATCCGTGCGGCCGTTGCTCAGCAGGGCGTCCAGCTTGGCTACCATGTCTCCGAAAGCTTTGGGGTGCAGGTCGGCATAAACGAAAGTGGCGGCCATCTGATATTCTGCTGCCCTTTGGCGAAGCAATCCCAGCGTCAGGAGAAGGCCCGCCGCCATAAACGGGGCGCTCGTTCTCCAGTGTTTCAGCAAGACGCCGGAGAAAAAGCGGGCGGTGCGATACAGCAGGCGCACCCACCACAGGGCGTGGTTCTGAACGTCCCGCCAGGTAAGCAAATCCGGGTTTTCCTGTTGGGTGGCCATGGTTTCTTTTTCTTAACCTCCAAATATATCAGAATTTTCGGGACTATTGGGCATTCCTTTGACAATGGTTATCGTACGCTGGTTTTGTGAATTGCCTTCAAGGCATTATCTTTCCCTGTGCGTGTTCTGTGGGCAGTGCGGCTTTTGCCTTACGATCAAACTTATCACATGCCAGACACTTCGGCCCGGGCTGTCGATGTTATCGCGCCGGCATCGGTTCTGTTTGTTGGGTTTTTCTTTTTGAACACCTTCCTGCTGCCCGGCGGGTTGTTGTACACCACGCTGCTTACTCCGGTTTTTCTGTGGCTGATACTGAAGAGAGGCCGTTGGAAGCCCTTGGCCGTGTATCTGGCCCTGATGGTTCCTTTGTCCCTTTATCAACTATCCCGGGGAGTGGCTACGGGGATTTACCTGAAGTCTTTCCTGCTTTTTTCGAGCGCGGCCATTTTCATGATCTGGGCCGTGTATTTTTTGAGCGGGCGCGAAGGAATGTTGAGGAAGTATTTTCGGCTGGCCGCTCTTTACAACGGCCTTTTTTTAGGAATAGCGATTCTTGCCCTGGCAATTCCTTTTGGCAGGGAATTGTTCTGGTATTACGAGCCGATACATCCCGCTATTCCGGCTTTCCCACGGCTTAAGATGCTGGTTTACGAGTCTTCTTTTTACGCATTTCAAGTGGCGCCCATATTCCTGTTCTACTTTTTGTCCTTTGTTTTTGACAGGGGCTATAAATACCTTTCGGAAATGGCCGCGCTGGGCTTTGCTTTGTTGCTGAGCCTGTCTTTTGGCGTATTGGCAGGGTTGGTTGTGGCTATCCTTTCGGTGTTCATTTTACACGCTTGCCGGTTGCTCCGTTACCGGAAATTATTTTTTGCAGCGGTTTATTTTTCCCTGGCGAGCGGCCTGGCAGCGGCCTTTTTGCTAACATATTTTCCTTTCAACCCTGTTTTTGAGCGGGTTGATTTCGTATTGGACGGGCACGATTCTTCTGCCAACGGCCGTACCTGGGAGGCTTTCCTCATGGCCTGGGGAATACTGGGGAAAACGAATTACCTGCTGGGGGCTGGCCTGGGCCAGATCAAGGAAGCAGGCCATCAACTCATCGTTGATTACTACAACTATGAAGGAGAATGGGCTGAACTGGTACGCATTCCCAATGCCATGGCTGAGACCCTGGCCACCTTTGGCATCATCGGCGCAGTGGCCCGTATCCTTGCCCAGGCGGTTCTCTTTGTTCATACAAGGGTGTATGCCAATTATTATCGCCTGGCCCTTTTTATCTTCATTTTCAGCTACCAGTTCACCGGTAGCTACCTGACCAACATTTATGAGTACCTGATCTGGATGATTGTTTTTCTGCCGGTATTCCCGGAATTTGACAAGGCTGTAAAAAGGCCATAAAAAATTACCGGTTTTCTGTATGTCTGCTTTACGTATTCTGATGCTGGCTCGCCCCAACCTGCTTGCTGACCCGGGAGGGGATACCACCCAGGTGTTCAGCACTGCCCGTGCCTTGCGCCGGCGCGGGCACCTTGTGGATATTAACCCCAGGCGCCCTGAATATCAGCTTTATGACCTGTTGCACTTTTTTAACATCATCAGGCCGCAGGACATAATAGGCCACCTGGAACGGTCGGATAAACCCTATGTGGTTTCCACTATCTATGTCCAGTATGAGGAATACGACCGCCATCACCGGCGCGATGCTGTTGGATGGGCCTCCCGCTTTTTGCCGGCCGACAGCGTGGAGTACCTGAAGGTTGCAGGTAAATGGTTGCTTAAAGGAGAACCTTTGAGTTCCCATTCCTTTTTATGGCGGGGGCGCCGCCGGCTTATCCGGCATATCCTGAAGGGCGCCGGCTGCCTGTTGCCCAATTCCTTCAGCGAGTATCGCCGCCTGTTGGCCCAATACGGGGTCGAAAATGACTACGTGGTGGCGCCCAATGGTATAGACCCCCGGCTTTTTCATTATAAAGGAGAGGGCCCAGGCAACCGTTCGGGTATTTTATGTGTAGGGAGGATTGAAGGGCGTAAGAACCAGCTTAACCTGATCAGGGGTATGAGGGGTATTTCTTTGCCATTAATTATTGCCGGCCGGCCCGCCCCTAACCAAAAGGCATATTACGAACAATGCCGTAAGGCTGCCGGGCCAGGCGTCCGGTTCATAGGCTTTCTGCCCCAGCAGAGCCTGCTGCAGTACTACCTTCGCGCCAAGGTGCACGTTTTGCCCAGTTGGTTCGAAACCACAGGTTTATCCTCTCTGGAGGCCGCCGCTATGGGTTGTAACATAGTAGTGGGAGACCGCGGTGATGTGCGGGAGTACTTTCGGGAAGACGCCTGGTACTGCGACCCCGGAAATCCGGATTCTATCCGCCGGGCAGTGCTGGAGGCCCACCAGGCTCCACAAAATATAACTTTGGCGGAAAGGGCGCCGGCCGAATACAACTGGGACAAAGCATCGGAGCAGACGCTGAAAGGATACAGGATAGCTTTGTTAAAAAAAAGGCCGAACTAATATGTCTTCAAACACTGGCCAATGCCTGAAAATAGGAATACTGGGGTGTAGGGGCATTCCCAACCGCTACGGCGGCTATGAGCAATTTGCCCAGTATCTGAGTGAAGGCCTGGTGGCAAGGGGCCATCGCGTATGGGTCTATCAGTCGTCCCTGCATCCATATGGTGGAGAGGCATGGCATGGAGTGCGGCTCATTCGCCAACCGGATCCGGAGGGCAGGCTGGGATCATTTGGCCAGTTTATCTACGACTTTAACTGCCTGCGCGATGCCGGCGCCAGGGGGTTCGATATTTTGTTGCAACTGGGGTACACCAGCAGCGCAATCTTGTTCCCGTTCTGGCCCTCCGGGCCGTTGAACATAGTGCATATGGATGGCCTGGAATGGAAGCGTACTAAATATTCGGCGCCGGCGCGTATTTTTCTGCGCCGGATGGAAGCCCTGGCTGCCCGAAAAGGGGAAGTGCTGATCGCAGATTCCACAGTCATTCGCACCTACTTGCTGGAGGGCTTTGGGCGGGAGGCGGAGTACATACCCTACGGAGCCCCAACAGCGCCGGTATGGAAGAAAAGCCTGTTGGGGCAGTTCGGAGTGAAAGCTGGGCATTATTATCTGGCCATCGCCCGCATGACGCCTGAGAACAACCTGGTTCCTGTCATCGAAGGGGTGCTGGAAGGTGGCGGAGGGTTGCCGATCCTCGTAGTAGGAGATACGGGCGCCCGCCATGGAAGATACCTGGTAAGACGGTTTCGTGGTAATGGCCGGGTGGTGTTCACGGGGAGTATTTTCGAGTTTGAGGCGCTCAACAGCCTGCGGCATTTTACCCGGCTTTACTTTCATGGGCATTCCGTGGGCGGCACCAACCCTTCCCTGTTGGAAGCAATGGCCTGCGGGGCGCCTATCTGTGCTCACGATAATGCCTTCAACCGTTCTGTTTTGGAAGGCCATGCTTTTTATTTTAAAGACAGGGATGATATATGCCATGCATTGGCGGAGCGGGAGCGCAGGCAGGCCTCGCTTGCGGCATGGGCCGGGCAGAACCTGGCTAAAATCAGAATGGAGTACGACTGGGAAAAGGTCATCGACAGTTATGAAGCACTTTTTCTTAAGCATAAAAAAACCGGCATGTGAACGCGTTATTAACAACAGGAAGGATCGCATTCCTCCTCGTTCCGTTTACACTGTGTTTCTGGGAGCGAGGCAATACCTTTGTGCTTTTTATATACGGCGGGACGGTGCTGCTGCAGCCGTCGCCGGGCGGGCGGCTTCGGCGGGCGCTGCGCCAGTACGGGTTGCTTCCCTTTCTGGCGCTTTATGCCTTTACCGCTTTGTCGCTGTTATGGTCCGAGGACCTTTACCGGGGGGCTTTCATCCTGGAAAAAAAAACAGCGCTTGCCGCCCTGCCTGTCCTGATGGCCCTGGATAGCCAGATCAGCCGCAGGCTGGTGTGCGGGTCCATGTGCAGCCTGGTAGCCGGATGTGTCCTGGTTTTGTGGGCAGCCCTGGGTTGTGCGGCCTGGGAATATAAAGAGGCGGGTGAAAGCTCCGTTTTCTTTTATCATGCCCTCGGCAGGCCGTTTGGTGAGTTCAACGCCATCTACTTTTCTTTTTTTGTGCTGGTGAGCATTGTTTTTTTTGATTTTCTAATGCGCGAACGGGCAATACCGATCCCGGGCCCGGGTTGGTTGGCAGTTGCGGTAAGCGCTACCCTGGCCCTGGGTTTGGTTTTGTTGTCATCAAGGTTGTTTATCGCTCTGGGCCTGTTGTACGGCATCGTTTGGCTGGCCGGGATACGGCAGGAGCAAAAAGTGTTTTCAGGCAGGGGTGGGAGCCGGGCCCTGGCAATATTGCTTATTGCCGCGGGGGCCCTGGCCATTGTTATCAACCGCGGGCGGTTCCGGGAGGTGGCCGAGTCCCGGTTCGAAGTATTAAGGCAGGAAGAATTCAGATGGGATACTCCTTTCAACGGGCTGACGCTGCGTTTGCTGCTCCTGAAACTCGGATGGGAGGCGCTGAACGAAGAAAATGCCGTGGCGCAGGGCCTGGGGGTTGGGGATGTCCGGCAGGCGATGAACGGCCTGGTGCGGCGTTATAACCTCTACCACGGCAACCCTGAGCTAGGCGATACCGGTTACCTGGACTACAGCCTGCACAATCAATACATGGAATCCTGGCTTCAGGCGGGATTGCCGGCGCTGGCAGCCTGGCTCTGGTTGCTGGCCCTGGCGGGAAGGAAAGGGTGGAAAGCAGGGAGGCGGTTCCCTCTCATCTGGCTGGTGCTGTTCACTACTGCTTTTGCATTGTCCGAAAGCGTGCTGGAGCGCCAGCGCGGCCTGGTTCTTATCGTGTTTTTTCTTTCAGCACTATATTCAAACAAAGCATATGAAGGCCCCGAAGTTGCCCGCACAGAAGCCGATGCCAGGCTGGAATGAGGCTGCTCTGTGTAGTCCGTCGTGGTTAGGTGAACAGGGTTATGGCCCGGCGAAGGCGGGATGGGCCGGGCCCGGCGGCTTCTCCCATAGGTATCTTAAGCGCGCTACCGACATTTTAATAGCTGTATCAGCGCTGCTTTTCATTCTCTCCTGGCTGCTTCCGTTATTGTGCCTGCTGATCCTGCTGGATATTGGCGCCCCTGTATTTTTTATCCAGAAACGGATCGGAAGGTACGGGCGCCCTTTTCATTGTATCAAGTTGCGTACGATGCGCACCGAAGAAAAAGCGGAAGAGCGGCCTACCCGCCTGGGGCATTGGCTGCGTTGCCACAAGCTGGATGAGACCCCCCAGTTTATTAATGTGCTGAAGGGCGAAATGAGCATAGTCGGCCCCCGGCCGCACATGCTGAGCGACCACCTTTCCTTTAGCAGGGAATTGGGAGGGGCGTATAAGCTGCGGCATACGGTGCTGCCCGGCATTACCGGGCTGGCACAGGTGAAGGGGTATGAAGGCCCCATTACTTCTCCCCATAAGTTGCGGGGGCGTCTGCGGCTCGACCTTTTCTATATACGGCACTGGTCAATGGCGCTTGAATTTGGCATCATGTGCCGGACGGCACAATTGTTTGTACGTGGAATGTTAAAAGGGGTTCGGCGCTCAACTGAAGAGCGGACAGGATAAAAACCTAAATGGACATGGAAGACCTGAAATATTCAATCATCAAGGCCTTGCTTTATTTTGATATTTTCTCCTTTCCCCTCAGGCAGGAAGAGGTCCATTGTTTTTGCGGGGTAAAGGCAGGGGTTGATGAGATAAAACAAGCCCTGAACGAGCTAACGGCTGAAGAGCTGGCGTGGGAGTTTGATGGTTATTTCATGGCCCAACCCCGGGCGGAATGGGTGGCAAAAAGAGAGGAGAACTTTAAAATTTCCACTACTCTAATGGATGACGCCGGCCGGAATGCCCGCCTGATCAGCCAGTTCCCTTTTGTGCGCGCAGTGGCTATCTCCGGGTCCTTGTCCAAATATTCGGCAAATCTGGATGCTGATATCGATTTCTTTATCATCACCCGTTCCGGGCGGCTCTGGATTTGCCGTAGCATACTGCACCTTTTCAAAAAGCTGACCTTTCTCTTTGGCAGGCAAAACGGCTTCTGCATGAACTACTTCCTCGATGAGGAAGAACTGGAACTGAAAGATAAGAATTATTATACGGCGCTGGAGAGCATTACTGTGATCCCCATGTTCGGGGCGTCCACTCAGCGGGCTTTCTACGAGGCCAATGCCTGGTTGAAGGCCTGTTTTCCAAATTGGAATCCGCTTCAAAAGCTGGAGGCGCCTATTTTGGAAGAGCATTCGCTGCTTAAACTTTGTATAGAGCGGTTTTTTTCCGGCAGATGGGGCGCCGCCCTTGACCATGCGCTGCGTCGCCTCACCATTTGGTGGTGGCGTAACAAGCTCAGGCTGCACGGGTTCCCTATGCAATATTTCGATCATGATTTCCGGGCCACCAAAGGCGAGTCCAAGAATCATCCCAATGACCACCAAAGGCTTATCCTGGGAGCATTCCGAAGGAGGATACAGGCATATGAGGAGCGCTCTCAGCACAGCGGCGGCTGTCTTTGACAACTACTTATTCCCCCTGGCCCATGGCAGCCGTCTTTTGCGAAGGGTGTAAAATCCAACGCCCCGCCCTTCATCAGAAAGATAGATAAAGTATCGCTCATTGAGCAGTGCCGGGCGCCGTTTCTGCCCCGTGGAATAAGTGAGCTGTTGCCCGCGCCAGAATATCTGCCCTGCTTCGGCCCTCAAGCCCGGGGAGAAACGAATCTTATCCGAAGTAGCGAAAACGGAACGTTGAAACCCCTGCCCGTTAAAGTGTTGCAGTTCCAGGCCTGTTGCGTTAAGCTCGTAATCGTGAATGAGGCCAAAGCGCCCATCCGGGAGATAGTAATCGCCTTCTGTGGGAAACAGGGGGGTGGCGAGTAAGCCTATGCCAGTGATAAGCAGCAGTACGACAGCAAGGGGGAAAAGCCGTATCTTCGGCCGCAAAACCCAAAACAACATGGACAACAAAGCCAGCAGCGCGTACAGCCGGGGAAATTGAAAGCCAACCGGCCACTCCTGCAGAAGATGCGCCGGCGTATTTGCAGCCAGGGAGATAAATGCCCATCCTGTAATTTTCCAGGCTGCCCCTGCCAGGGGTAGCTCCCCAAGCGCCAGCAACGGGA
This sequence comes from uncultured Phaeodactylibacter sp., assembly GCA_964488965.1. Taxonomy (GTDB): domain Bacteria; phylum Bacteroidota; class Bacteroidia; order Chitinophagales; family Saprospiraceae; genus JACJXW01. The sequence continues at coordinate 31,714 of CAZAXA010000005.1, forward strand.
ATAACAGCAGCAGCATGCTGTAACTGGAACCATACCCGGTAAGGAGCAAGCCGGCCAGGATGGCCAGGGCAAAGCGGGAGAAGCAGCTTACATTTTTCTCCTGCATCAGTAATGCAGATGATGCCAGGATAATTGCCTGAAAGGCGAGATGGCCGGCGAATGCTACCCGGGGAAGATTTGCGGCCGGGCCAGGGTTGAGGTGCTGGTCTTGTACAAAGGCCTTAAAGAATAAAGTTCTGCCGGATTGATAGAGTATCGAGAAGGGGTCATTGATTTCTCCCCGGAACAGCCGGGGGACAATATCCAGAAAATAGGCTTCAGTGATCGCCGGGGAAAAAACAAGAATGGGCGATAAGGAAAGGAAAACACTGAACGCCACTGTCAGAAAGAGGCCCCGGAAGTCCTTTTCCAGGATCAGGAACAGCAGGAGGATGGCCGGGAATAACTTCATGGCAATGGGTACGGCCCAAAGTATGGCCGGCCTGACGGCCCTTCCCTTTTGCCACTGGGTAAATCCTTCCAGTAAAAAAGCCAGCATCAACAGGTAGGATTGCCCCTGGAGAAAGTTGTTGATCATTGGAAAAAAACAGGCGAAGGGCAGCAGGATCAGCCACCACTGCCTGCCCATGCCGATGGTGCGAACCAATCGTGAATACGCCAGTGCGAATATCAGCAAGCTCAGCAAACCAAACGCCGTTTTAGATATCCATACCTCTTCTATACAGGCAAAGGGCAGGTAGGCAAGGACGCTCAGCGGTGGCGCCGGCGTAAAATTGACAAAAACGGGTTGGGGAGAAAGCCCTGAAACGGCCTGGTTAAAGGAATAAGGATCATACATTTCTATAGTGAAACGCCCCTCCAGCCATAGCCGGCTGGCGTAGTAGTAATTGGCATAATCGCCTGCAGGCTGGCTGCGGCTTTGCCATAGCAGGAAAAGGCCGGCCAGCAGAAAAAGGCCGGAACTCAGCATGGCATAGGGAAAGGAGTTAGTTCGCCGGCCTGATTTCATGCTTTGCCACTATGGGTTTTGCCTCGAACACGATAAAATCTTCGGACAACCTGGCCTCTTCATATACCGGATTGAGGCTGTAATGATACTTTCCGGCTATTTTGCCGATGGATTCCAGGGCGCAGGATGCCGACAGGATCAGCCATACCCGGCTGCCGGGATGGCTGTATTCCGGCAACCTGGCGAACAAGCGCCGGAAGAAACTGAAGGCCTCCCCGCAATACCATGCGGCGGCAGCGGCGCTTTCGGGTTCTCCTTCGAAATAAGGAGGGTTGGAAATGATAATATCGTAAGGGCGCGCCGCCAGGCTATCGAAAAGGTCGGACTTTATCGCAAGCAGGGCCAGGCCGTTGCGGGCAGCATTATCCCGGCAACATGCCACGGCCGTCGCGTTGATATCCAATGCCGTCACCTCTGCTCCCCGCCGGGCGGCAACCAGGGAAAGCAGGCCGCTGCCGCAGCCGATCTCAAGCAGGAATCTGCCCTTCAGTTCCTGCCTTTCAAGGAAGCGGGCCATAACCTTGGTGCTTCCGAAAAAAGCAGGATGGAATACGCCCGCCGGGATGGCCAGCCTGAGCCCACCGCGGCAAAAGGAACGTCCTTTGCACAGGTATCTTCGCAGGAACGGGCGGTAGAACCAGTGCATCAGCAGGCGGATGGCAGTGCGCATGGATTTTGGCCTGAGAAATATAGCGCCCTTCATACAGACATACTCTTAGAAACCCTCCGTCTCCGGCTGTCGGTATCGCAGCCAGAACCGTTGCAGCAATTTCAGTTCGTAAGGCAATTTATACACCCCCCACTGGTAGCGCCAACTGGCTGCGGCGCGTATGGCCGACCGCTGTATGCGGCTCAGCTTGATATCGGATATCGTAGGGTAGTAGGCGTTGAGCACGGCCTCAAAATCGCGGATCTTGCCGATGACTTTGGGAGTGAGCCAGGGAGTAAGCGGGTTTTTGCGGAGATCGAAACTCTCCCAGGCAGGGCCGAGCCAGTCTTCCAGCCTTTCAGGGAAACGGAACCCTTGTTCTTTCACTTTCTCGAACATTTCAGAACCTTCCGTAGGCACAGGGCTATAGACATAAATAATGATCTCCGTATCGGGATTGGCTTCCTTCACCTTGCGGATGAACCTGATCTCTTCCTCCACCTGCCGCAGAGCCTGCTGCTCGTTGGGGGCGGGCCAGCCCAGCACGAAGGAGTATTCCGGTATGATGCCGAACTGCCGCAGGCGGCCGGCGAATTCCAGAATCTGCCTGCCGCTTTGCCTGCCGCCCTTATCCATGAATTGTAAGAGCTGGTCACTACCCGACTCGGCGCCAAAGAAGATCATGCGGCAGCCGGCTTCCCGAAGGAGCGCCAGGCTGCTGTCTTTATAACGCTCCAGGGTGTCGATGCGCCCTTCGCCCCACCAGTTCATGCTTTCCCTTTTGATTAGCTTAGCGAATTCCACGGCTCTTTTTTCCGATACGAAGAAATTGTTGTCGTGAAATTCAATGGCGTCGCCGCCAAAGGTATCCTTCAGGTATTTGATATCCCGATATATCTTTTCAGCGGATTTTCCGTTCCAGCGGGCCTCATAAATGGGGACTACCGCGCAAAAGGCGCATCGAAAAGGGCAGCCAAAACTACTATGGTAGGCAATGGTCTTGCCGCCCAGATAACTGCGCCCGAGGTATTTGCGAAGGGGATAGAAGCCATTGAGCTTGTCATAGGGCAGGGGAGGCAGTTCGTCGTAGGAATACAATGGGGATTTTGGCGTTTTAACTACTTTTCCATCCCTCAGAAATACGAGGCTTTGGATGCCGTCATAGGCCTGCCCGCGGCTCAGGGCTTCGAGCAACTGAGGAAAGGCATGGTCGCCGGGGCCGTTGACCACAAAGTCCACATAACCGGCCCGCAGAACGGCTTCCGGATGATTAGAGGGGAAATAACCACCCCAGATGGTGACGATATCCGGAAATTGTTCGCGGATGGCCCTGGTAACAGGAATGGCCTGTTTCAATTGCGGGCCGGGCATGGCCGTGCAGCCAAAGTACCGGAATCCTCCTTCCCGGAAATAGTCGAATATCCGGCCCTGCGGGTCGCTCTCCAGGTTGCCGTCGACGATCACCCAGTCGTGCCGGCCATCGATGCTGGCGGCTATCTGCAGCACCGAGTTGGGGATGCGGGCCTTGTAGTCGGCGCTTCGGGGGTTGAATAAGAGGGTTTTGTCCGGGATCATGAGTATTGGCGGTTGCTTTTGCAGGCTACCCTTCTAACGTTGGACAGAGAAGCAGGAATATAGATTCCTGCGCTGCC
>CAZAXA010000006.1:0-34934 GCA_964488965.1 uncultured Phaeodactylibacter sp.
GCTTCGCTCTCGCCGCTTGACCGAGGGGCAGCCGACTTTTTGAGGACGCCCTACAATAGAGCCGAAAAGAAGTTATCTCTGGAGTTTCAGATAACTCCTCAACAAGCCATCGAGGCGGATGAGTCCCAATTTTTTCGCCTTATGCTAGAGCAATTCATTACAGCTATGGAAGAGATGGACCTACCTCAGGATTTTGATTTACCCCTCTTCAAAAAAGACCTGAAATCTCTGCGATTCGACCAGTTACAACAAGCTGCCTAATGCAAGCCTGGCCCTTCATTCAATTTAGAATATGTTTGGAGGCCACCTTTCGGGCCCAAAAATGTTCCTTTTTCATTAGTACTGCGAATAGGAAGCAAAAACTTTCACCGCTTTCCACCCCCAATCCTTCTTTTTTCGATTGAAAGACAAAATCGCTCTGCCTCGGACGGAGGCGCCGTCCTCCAGCTTTTGCTGCTGGACGGCCGTCGGGTCAATAAAAATATCTCCAACAAATCCAAAGGGATTTTCTTTATGGATGGATATTTTACCTTCAAAATCCCTGACTATGGGTGCGTCTGGCTGCGCTTCCGTTTTTTCCAGCGTCAGCACTTTGTAATATCCGTCGGAAGAGTGACTATCGAATCTGGCCTTTATAAAATCTCCGATTTGTACATTTTTTAAATACCTCCCATACTTCAGAAAGCCATGTTTGTTTCGGTTTATGATGAAGTGGAGCATCTTCTTGTCTTTGTTCACAAATTCCACAACCCCGATTTCCTCAGGGATATCAGCAAACAATAACCGTTCGGCGCTTGGGGCGTGGCTGGCATAAAGCAGGCGGTTATCTTTAAAGGATTTTGCCTCCTTGAACCAAACGGAATTTTTCCAACTCCTTATTTGATTAGGAATTTTCCATCCCTTTGCCTGAAGTGTCTCAAAGGCGCATTCGATTTCGGTTTTTGCTTCGCTGAGCTTGTCAGCGTTAACCAATAGCCTGGCTAATTTCAACCGGACTTTACTCAAAAATTCATCGGCGCTTCGGCAGCTTAAAGCCTTGCAATAACAGGCAATTTGCTTTTCAGGCTCATTGGGAAAGATATCTGCCATCACGTCCCATACCCAAAACTCCTGGCGTTTAGTTTTGGCAAAAGGAAGAAAGGTTTCTAAAGCTTTTTCGTTCGTACCCTGGGAAAGAAGGAGTTTTGCTTTGAAATAAGGCGGGTATAAATATTCGGGGTGTTGGTCAATAATTTGGTCCAATAATGGCATAAAAGCCTTTATCTTTTCGAAGTTTACCTCGTTTCTAAAGGGATCGGTTTCTGAAGGTTCTCCCTGCAATAGCTTTTTAGCATAGGCAATACAGGCTTGCTCCACCAGGGACATGGCCATTTTGCCGTTAGGCATTTCTTCTTTCAGGTAGTCCTCCGGCCGAAAGTGGCGGAATTCCCACCAATCGACAAACTCCAGGTATTTCGGCCATTCCCGGTAACCTTTGTGGAAGGCTCTGTAAAGAAAAGAATAAGCTTCTGATGGTTTTGTGAAGTGAAAGGCCTTAATCAAATCGAAAACAGCGTCCACTTTTTGGTATCCGGACTTTTCCTGGCGATGAATATCAAAAAGCAATTTACCCACCTGCCAGGCAATATTGTCAAATACCATTTTTTCCTCATCTGGCAGTTCAAGGTTTGCTAATTCAGTGAGGTATTCGAGGAATGTCTCGTAATTCTCATTCGTCGCGTTTTGTTTGATGAATTCGTAAAGCACCCAGGCTAAGGCGCGTTTTGCCCAGATGAGGTTCGGTGGGTTTAGTCCTTGCAGTTCAGAATTGCTTTTATCTACAACCTTAACCTTTTCTGCCTCAAGGTCCAGGACAGCCAGCTGATAAGCCTCATCCAGCTTGCCTGCCTGGCGCAATTCTTTGACTTGTTTGAAAGACATAGCGCGAAGTTTTGATTAGTTTCCCCGGAGCCTGTTTACAACAATTTGAAGTTTCTGATCATCAGTGCCGGAAGTGGATCTTGGCTTTGCGTAAGAGTAAATATGGCTTCCATTGAAAACAAACTCCACCATTGCACAGGCAGCTCCGGTATATAGGAAATACTGGTCGTTCCATTGGTTTTGTACGATGTTCGCAAGCGGAATGTTTTCTTCCTTCAGGATTTCGAGCATGTACTGGTGCATGCCTTTTTGAAAATCGAATTTTGGCGTAAAGGGCACTTCATCAGGGAGCAGAGACTCTACAAGCAGCTCCTCTATTAAGCCTTTATGCTCCTCATTGCTGAACGGGTGCCATGAGGTTTTTGAAAAGCCGGCGGACGTGAACCATAGCTGTACCCGCCCCATGTCATCTCCTTGCCGAAAAATTACATCCAATTGATTGTTATACTCTTTACATTCCAGTTTGATCTCTTGCTCTGAGCATAGTTGTGCCAATCTTTCCTTGCGGTATTGAACGAAAAACAAAGGAGCGTTTTCCTTTTCGGGAACGTAATATGCACCTGCCATCACTTTGCTGATCGGCTCAATATCCCTTACCACAAAATGGCTCAGCGCGTTATACTGCGGAGCATCTATGCAAAATAATTGCCGCCTTCCTCTGGTAATGGCGGTATATGCCCATCGGAAGAAACCTTTGGATAGTTTCCCGATATAGATTTTGAAATCCACAAAGGTAGTTTCCCACTCGCCCCCCTGCGACTTATGGCAGGTGATAGCATAGCCGTATTTGGCTTGCAGGGCATTGAAGTATTTGTCGTTTTTTAGGGCTTCCCTGAATGCCTCAGTACCCACTTTGATGTCCTCTTGGCGCATCCTCTCTTTAAAGTCAATATAAAGCGCTCGCTGGTCGAAAGGATGAAGCCTGCCTTCTTCTGCCGTCAGAAAATCATCCACCAAGGTTGTTTTTAGCTGGCGCCTGCCGCCGTCTATTCCAGTCACCTCCACCATTACATCCCGGAAAACGAGTTTTCTTTCAATGGATTTTCCTCTTTCGATGATGAACCTTGGAGTGGCCCGGTATGAGATGCCGCCCACTTCCAGGACTCTGACAAACATGCCATTGAAAAGCTCAACCGGCCCGTTATAGTTGTTTTTAGTAATGATCAGCCGGTCCTCTTTTTGCACCTGATGAAACCTGTCGCCATATCTGCGCTGCCTGATCTGCTGGTTGTATTCCAATGCCTGTCGGTTGGAGTGGGTTATAATAATCGCCTGCTGAACACCGCCTTTCCTGGCAGCTTCGACGTACTTTTCCAGGAATGTCTCTGGAAGGACTTTGTGAATGTCACCTTTGCCGTAATTGATCTCAAAAGTGTTGAAAAGGTTGGCGGCGATGGCATTACGTATGTTGGTTGCTGTATCAAGTATGCCGCTTTCCTGAATTTGACGGACCACTTGGGTGAGGGTAGCTTCCTGTGTTTGCAATTGATAGCGTTCACAAAGGTATTGCGCATCGAGTGCGGGAGAGAATTTCATATTCACCGGCGGCAGCTGTGCGTCGTCGCCCACAAAGATGATCTTCCGGTTGTTATTACCGGTGAAGGCATATTCCAGCAGATCCTTTAGTAAGCAGCCTGAACCAAAAGTGAAAAACTCATCATCGCTGAAAACATCCGAGATCATCGATGCTTCATCCACCAGATAGACGCAGCGAGTGCTCTGGTTGTTATCTTTCAACCCATAGAAAAATTTGAAAGAGGTGCCATCCTGCTTCTCCAACAACTTATCCATGTTGTAAATACCCCGGTGGATGGTGGAAGCCTGGGCGCCCGTTTTCCCGGCAAGTATCATGGCTGCCCTGCCGGTGGGCGCCATCAGCCGGAATTCGGACCGGCGGCTTCCCAGATAGCGGCAGATTCCATGTAGCAGCGTCGTTTTCCCGGTACCTGCGTATCCCTTGAGCATGAAAACGCTTCCATCCCCGTCCAGGAATGCTTCTGTTTTTTCGAGTGCCAGCCGCTGGCCGCCGGTTAGTTCGATGTGATGGAAGTGGTTGAAAATGCTCATGTTGTTATGGGGTTTGAGTTGGTTAGGCAAAAATGTGGGGGGGCGGTGTGGTGGAGGTGCATTGGTCTATAAATAATCCAAAATGGTTTTTATGGAGTCGAATAGTTTCCAAAATCCTTCGGGCATATAAATATCGTGATTCACATATTTTCCACTTCTGTCTTGATGATCCAAAATGACTTTATCATTATGCACGAAACCATTTCGTTTAGTAATCTGTCGATACAAGTCCACAACAAAATGATGATCTGTACCAGCCCATTTTTGAAAATACAGGCCAGCCATTTTCTTCCATTCTGGTGGTTTATTTCCAGTTACATATTCCAAATCAGCATTAACTTGATATTTTTGATTAGTTTTATCCCATTCCCAATTTTTCAACTTTTCACTGCCTGCGAACCATTCTTTATTTTCTTTTTCTCCTGTGTGATTTATTAGCTCATTATTTATGGTCTCGATAATCATGTAAAGAGTAATGTAGGCAAAGGCAAATTGATCTTTGGATTTGGCGTGGTAGTGCATATCAAAAGCAACATCCAGTTGACTTTTAATCTCGCCCAAAAAACCAGAAGAGTAAATATTACTTGAATTTAGAGCATCTAAATTTTTTTGAAGTGCCTTGATTTCTCGAAAAACGTCCCTCAAATACCTTCTTTCAAAAGCCTCCTTTATTGCTCTTACCAAACTTTCATAATTAGCCTTGCTTGCGTCATCCGAAACGGGGACTTCAGGCGATTCCTTGATGAAATAACCATCTGCACCGGCGTCTAGCAGGGCTTTCATATTCCAAGCCTTGTTAGATGCAGTCAGGACAATCACCTGTATGCCTTTGTTGATGCCTTTGATTTTGTGCAGCAATTTCAACCCTGATAAATCTTCCAACGGCAGCATTTCGGAGGCTCTGTCTTCTTCCGGCTTGAGCCTCAAATCCAAAAAAACGAGGTCTTTGCTTTCGTAGCCCTTAAAAGTATCGGCGGTTTCAAAAGTGGTCAAAACTTCCAGTTTTGAACTGTGCAAATTGATATGGCTTTTCAGGATGTGTTCGAGGACTTCTCTCCAACCCTCGTTGGCATAATCATCAATCAGCAAGGCATTGCATCCTTTTTTTTGCAGGCCGATTGATCTGTTTCCATGTGGCTGAATATCCTGGCCTGTCCTGGAAAATTGGTATTTGAAAAACAGATCGGTGGGCAGTTTGATGGATGTCAATTCTACCCCGGCAAATTTTGCCAGACGGAATACGCCCCATTCGTTGGCAAGTTGGTGGCCTTGTTCTCTTTGATTGGTGATGAGCAGTTTTGGCAAGACTTGGCTTTTAAGTTCTTGTTCCGAAATTGTCTTATTGAAATTTTCTGCTGCTGACGGGATGTCGAATGAACTCACTAATTTTGTTCCGGGAGTGAAAAGAATTGCGCCGGTTTTCTCCTTGTTGTTTTCAATTTGGTTGCCAATGACTTCACTTTTTGTTTGTTCGGAAATAAAAATAATTGGAATAAGCTGCTTCTCTTTTAGGCCCTTGGTCAACCTTATATGCAATCCCACCCGCAAGCCAGTGTAATCACTATCATCTTTGCCGAGCCTGACGGGAATGATGATTTTCTCAATGGTTGGGTGTTTGAAAAATATATGTCTGACCCATTCATCAATTTTCTGGCCGGTTATATCCTGAAGATATGTAATCTTGATAAAACCGAATTTTTCTGCAAAGGATTGATCGCTTTCTTCTATGATGGCGATTTGATCATTCATACTTGGTGATGATTTGTGTGACTATTTTTTTTATTTCAAGGAAGAATAGTTTGGCGTCTGTTGCTTGACCTCGGAATAGTTTGTGGAATTTTAGAAATTCGGATTTGTGGTCATCAGGGTGTAAAAAAAAGAGTAGTTCCATTAAATCTTTCCTTTCCTGTGAGCCAACAATGAAATCAGATTCATAATTAAAATTCCCAAGCCTGCTCGATAAAAATAAAGCAAGTCTATCCTGAATAATCAGGCTCTTTTCAATCTCATAACTTCCACCGAACACAAGCTTTCTGATTTCCAATGGTTCATCAGGGTGTGCTTTGCAATATTTCAAAAATGGTATCAGGTAATGGTAAAATCTGTCTTTTTTTATTTGCCGGATGGTATTCGCTTTTTTCTCATCCCATACCATGGCAGGTTCTCCTCCTGTAAATATGACTATAGGCAAATCCCTTTTTTCTGCTTCTTTGCAAACATCACTTCTGAATTTAATTGGAGGAAATGATGCGTGAATAAATATGGCTTTCGCATTAGAAAGAATAACTTCCAATCCTTCAGCTCCTACCGCTTTCTGTATATGCTTGATGAGATCAGAATAACTGGACAATTCATCAAGCATATCGACTCCATAATTCTTGGACATTTGATCAAATTCGTTGTCATCGAACAGATATATCATGTGCTAAGAATAAAAGGTTAGTACATGTGTGAAGCCTTCTATTGGAGTTTCCGTTTTTTCTTTTGGTTTTTTACCTGTTGAAGGATTGTAAAGGATGTTGATTTTGTTGATTTCCGAGTTTGGATTTTCAGCAATGATTGACCAATCGCATAGCTTGTAGAAACAACGTTTAGCGTCTTTTAAGTCACCACTAAGCAAACCTTCTTCATCCAGTTTCTTGGTACATTTCGACTCAATGTGGATAATCTTAATAGTATTCAAAATTTCACCCGCAGGAGAAACGTCATCCTCAAATACTATCTTTAACTTATTGCTGTTTTCTTTTCTCTGTGCGATAGTGTTAAAAATAACACCAAGCCCTAATAACAATGCGTCAACATCTGTATAAAAGGTAGCATCCTCGAGTTTGTAGAAATCAATGTGAAATCTTTCTTTTAATAGCCCTTTTTCATCAAGCACATAGTTTATCAGTCCTTTTAAATTTCCATCTATTCGAATTCCCTCCTTAAACAATTTTATATCTGAAGAGAATCTGAAAATTGGATGCTTATTTGAATTGTCTTTACACCATTTTTTTGTGGTAGCTGAAGAAAAGGAAAAATAGCTTGAAGTTCTTTTAAAACGTAGGCTCCATGGTTCTTTTGACAAACCAATAAAAGCCTTTAATCGAGCATATAGTGTGTTAGAGATAGAAAATTTTTTGGTTTCTAAATTAAAACTCTTTTCAACCTTTTTAATTAATTCGTTAAGATTGAAAGTTTCATCAGGTTTAATAAAATCATGAACTAAATACTTGAACGGATGGTCTCCAGAACCAAACAATGATAAGAATGCTGAAACATCCTGTGGCCTGTGAAATTTCAATTGGTAGTCGTTTTCTTTTGCCTTTTTCTTCTTATTTTTCACCGAAACTTCCAAGTCCTCCGTTTCAATGGAAAAAAACCCAAGTTCTTTGTATGCCTTCACCAAACCGCTACTGTCGCCCTCTAAATCTTTTATTATTGGTTTCCCTATTCCTTCCTTTTCCAAGACAGCCAGTATTTTTCCAATGATTTCATCGTCTGATGGCTGGGGTATTTTATTTCTTATAGGTCTAACTAACCCCTCAAACCTCCACCACAACCCCAAATAAGTACTATCCCCCTCCCCCTTCACCATCTTCAGAAACTGCAACTTGCCATCCAACACATTCTGCAAGCTTGGCTCCCCCACTTTCACATGCCCCTTATCGGCGCGGTAATCCCGTTTGAAGATTGCCTCGGCCTGTACATAGCCATATCTCTCCCACAGGTACAACCAGCGGCGGATTTGTTTGACATAACTGCGGTGTACGTTCACTTTTTCATTCACCACCAGGCCCGTCACTTCCTGTCTGTAGCCGGACTTTTGCAACCGTGTCTTCTTGGGGTTGATGTGAAAGCCTTGCCCTTTGATAATTTCCTCCATCTCCCGGAGAAATTCTCTTCCCTGCCTGTAAAGGTTGTACATAGAAGAAAAAGTAATGTCATCCGCGTAGCGGGTGTATTGAGCGCCGTATCTCCGGGCTAATCCCGAAAGCCTCCTGTCCAACCTCTGGCAGATGATGTTGGTAAGGATAGGAGAGGTTGGCGCTCCCTGCGGCAAAACTTTCAGAATCTTTTTCTCCCATTCGCCATTTTTGTTCTTTCGCTCCACTTCGATAAGCGTGCAGCAAAGGTTGGCAATCAGAAAGGCAAGCGGCGCCTCGTTCGTGTCAACAACGTTGAAAGGCGGGATGCGCAGGCAGGCGGCTATGCGCTTCATATCGATGCTGGGGAAGAAATCCTTCAGGTCAATATTGTAGACATAGTGCGCCCCCCGGTGCACCCTCGCATTGTCGACGATAGATTTTTCCGGAACAAAACCCGTCGCCGCCTGGTGCGGCGTGAAAACGCATTGAAGGATCAGGTTGAGGGCTTTCTGAATAGGCATCAAACCCTTGACGGGCGCATGGATCTTCCTGACGCCTCCCGACTTTTTCCGTTTGGCAAATTCTTTATAGCTGTTCTTCGATATATTATTGTTCCCGTAGTAAGTCAGCGTTTTCAGAGGCACAGGATAGGCCGCATCGCCAAAGATCAGTGTTTTGGCAAAATTGACAAGTTCCAGCAAATCGTTTTTTGTCTTCATTTGCTGGAACCTGTCCTTTATGAGCTCAATTTGTTCCTGGCCTATCTGCATGGTTTAAAAATGGGAATGCCTGCCCTGATACTCTTTGGTATGGACAAAAGGAACTTCAATAAAAAGCACCTCACCTCATCATCAGCGATATCATCAATCACATCAGCATTCCATAAAAAGGAAATCGTTAATTGAAAATCCATCACTGACAATGGCAACTAAAACATTCATCCCAGCCGAAGCCGGGATAACATGCCGAAATACAGCATGCACGATTCAATATCTTCCGGGCAGGCATTCAATGAACTAAGGGGCGAAACAAACCCCATTTGGTTTACGTTGGCAAAAGTAGTAAGTTTCGGTGCAGTTGTTCTGCACTGATGCAAAAAAGGTAAAAAATGGCTGTCAACAAAAATGCTTACCTTCGGTATCAGGTACTCGACCGGTGTTTCAGGAACCCTGGCCGAAAATATTTCTGGGAATATCTTCTGGAAGCTTGCAACATGGCATTGCAGGAGTACAATGGCCCTCAGAGCCAGATCAAGCGCCGCCAACTTTTCGAGGACATCAAATTTATGGAAAGCGAGCAGGGGTGGGCTATTCCGCTCGAAAGGTTCAAAGAGGGGAAAAAAGTATATTATCGTTACTCCGACCTAAGTTTTTCCATTAACCATCAACCCATCAACGAAGCCGAAGCACAGCAACTGAAATCTGCTGTAATGGTACTAAGCCGCCTGAAAGGTATGCCGCAATTCGAATGGGTGAATGAACTGATACCAAGGCTTGAACAATCGTTTGGCGCTATAAAAGAAGGTAAAGATTTCATGGCTTTTGATTCGAATGAATACCTGAAAGGCATCGCTTGGTTAGAAGGCCTGTTTAATGCCATTCTATATAAAAAAGTGTTGCAGGTCGATTACCAGTCTTTTCGCCAGGAGCGCCCCCTGCATTTTACTATCCACCCTTATTTTCTAAAGCAATTTAACAACCGTTGGTTTTTGTTTGGATACAATCCCGCTTTCAATGATATTTCCAACCTGGCTTTGGATAGAATAGAAAGGATCGAAGAAGTGCATGCTGTTTTTATCGAAAATGATTCCGTTGATTTTGAGGAGTACTTTGAAGACATAGTCGGCGTTACCCGCCCAAAAGAGGGCGCCCTTCAGATGGTACAATTGTTTTTCAGCCCTGGCCTGGCGCCTTATGTTTTGACCAAGCCATTGCATGGCTCCCAAAAAAAACTTCAACATGATGATGATGGGCTGGTTATTCAGTTGGAGGTTATTCCCAATTACGAGCTTGAGCAATTGATCCTTTCCTACGGCGAATCTATTCAGGTATTAAGCCCGGCAAGCCTTCGGAAAAAGGTCAAAGAAAGGCTGCAAAGTGCATTGGAAAGTTATCAGAGCAGAGACAAAAACTCCGGTTAAAACTCGTCTGTATTTTTTCATCCCCAAAGCACTACTTATTACGGAGCAGCTTTTACCAGGGATATGCTGTTTGCTCCTAATCAAATATACTGCTCACTCCTCTCTCAGCGCATCTATAACCCTCCCCTTCGCCAGAAACCGCCGGCTGATCAGGACGATCCACACGATTCCATTGAGGAAAGTGAGGCCGATGAGCAAAACAATGCTCCACGGAGAAACGGCGATGTGCGGATTCAGCCAGGAGGGCAAAGTGGTCAGAATGGAACAGCCCAGGCCAATGCCGGCCCCGGCCAGCAGCAGGTAGAAATGCTCCAGTACGACGGCCCTCAGGATCAGCGCCTTTGGAAAGCCCACCGCCTGCAGCAGCCCCAGTTCATTCCTGCGGCTCAGCAGGTTGCGGGCCAGGACGATGCCCAGGCCGATGGCGCCCAGGATCAGCCCCAGGCCGCCCAGGGCCATGAAGATAGAAAGGTAGGTGTTTTCCACGGAGTTGAACTCCGCCAGGCGGGCGGCGGCTTCCTCCATGGCCCAGCCGTGATCGCGGAAAGCCTGTCCGAGCTCCTCCTGAATGGCGGCTTTTTCTGCCGGCCTGCCGTCGATCAGGAAAAGGTTGGCGCCGCTGACGGAGGGGAAGTGCCGCAGGAAATTATCCCGGCTGATGAGCACATTGCCCTGAAAAATGGAGTTGGCCAGGCCGCCGATCAGCTTGAGGTTCAGCCTGGCCCCGTTTTCGTCGAGGTATTGGAGGGTGTCTCCCACTTTTAATCCCAACCCCCACTGAATGACCGTCTGATCGGCGATCGCCGGGATGGTGTTTTCCCCCAGCTCTCCCTCCAGGGAAGCCCAGGGGTTGGCCTCATCCAGTTCTTCTGTATGGCTGACAAAGCTGAACCGGCCGGCCAGCTCTCCGGGTTCGGCGCCCAGGATCTGCGGGCTGGCCGTCCGGTTGAGGTTCAGGCAGCTGGCGTCGTCGCCCGCCCGGGCCGGCAACTGTACTACCTGGTAGCTCTTTTCCAGCCCGGCATTGGCGCGGACGGCGGGGTCGTTCAGGTTGTGTAATACGGGGATGGTAGACTCGGCAAAGAAGAGAAAACCTCCGGCGCCGCTGTCCTTTGCCTGCGCATCGGAGAACAGGTCCTTCCGGTTGGCGCCGGTGGAGAAGATGAGGAAGGCCGCGATGGCGAAGAGGGCCACCACCAGGAAACTCCGGGCAGGGTTCCGGCTGATGTTCCGGGCAATGAGCCTGGGCATTGTCATCCGCAAGGGGGCAGGTGCTTCTTTCCTCTTCCGCAGCCATTTTTCTACCCCCAGCAGCGAAGAGGTTAGCAGGAGGGCGCCGGCGGCAAGGAAGGCCCCGGCATTCCGGGACTCGTTCTGGGCATAGCTCCAGGCAACCAGCGCGATGGCCGCTGCCCAGCCCAGGTACATCAGTATGTTTTTCAAGGTTCCGGGCCAGGCCTTCTGCGGTTTGACCGTTCCGGACTGCAGGGAATGGAGCCCTTGTCTCAGCAGGCGGTTGAGGTAGAAAAAAATGGCGAGAAGGGAGATCAGGATGCTCACAGCGAACCCCGCGAGCAGGCTGAGCGGCCGGAATACGGATACCAGCGTTTGCGTCCGCACGATATCCGCCCAGATGCTGTTCAGCGCGGCAAAAACCGCCTGGTTGTAGGCTATGGCCAACCCCAGCCCCAGCCCCGCTCCGGCCAATGATACCAGCAGGCCCTCGGCCAGCAGCATGCCTTTCACCTGCCGGCGGGTAAACCCCAGAAAATACAAAGTGCCGATCTGCGCCATCCGGCGCTCGGTATTCAGGATGAAAAGCAGCACCGTGAGCAGGATGCCGGCCGCCACCAGGAAGAAACTCAGGCCGAGGAAGAGTTGGCTGAAGTCCACCCCGCTTTGGGCGGCGAGTTGGGCATTTTCCCGCACTGCCTCTGCTTTAAACCCCAGATGGAAGGGATCGGCACTGTTTTTTATAGCCGTTTCTATATTTGCAGAGGAGGCGTCCCGGCCGGTGAAGCGGATAATGGTGCTTTCCCCGAACCGGCTTCGCCACAACTCGCGGGCGTCGCCGTAGGAGAGGTAGGCCTTGGGCGTGCCTTTGTATTGGTTCCAGTAGGCTTCATCCTTGTCGCGGATTTTTTCCAGGTTTACCGGCACGCCGGTTTCCCAGTCGCGGCAATTGCCCGCATCGGACAGGCCGGGCAGTTGGGGCATCAGGCTTTCGTCGGCCCACTGGCCTTCCAGGGGCGCCACTTTTTTTACGGCAAAGCGGGCGCTTTTTTCTTCCAGTTCCCGCAGCGGGCCGATGACGAAATATTTCATTTCGATGGTGTCTCCCTCCTTGGCGCCCAGGTCTTCCGCCAACCATTGATTGATGATCATCTCTCCTGCCTGGAGTTCTTCGTCAGGAAGGGTGGAGACAAAGGAATACGATGTCTCCCGCCCGTTAAGAGCAAGGCTGTTGACGAAGTAGGTTAAAATGAATTCTTTGGGGAGCGGCGCGGCCTGCAGGGCCTGCTGAATGGCCTCGTCCATAAATACCCGGCCGGAGGTAGCCTCCCAGGCATTTTGCCGGGGATTGTACCGGAGTTCCAGGTTGATGTCCTCCAGGTTCCAGGACCGGGAGAGCGCCTGTTCTATTTCTGTTTTTCCCACTTTGTCACCGGCAGTGATCAACAGATGGTTGGCCTTGTCTTCCGCCCCCATCGCCTCGTTGAGAAAACCAAGGGAGAGAAAAATGTTTAAAGGCGCGGCTTGAATGTTCTTCAGGCTGAACCTTCCCATCTCCTCTTCCTCCAGAATGCCGCCTACCGTCACCGTCAGCGGCCGGAGCAGGCCGTCGTCCGAGACGAAGGGCGCGTTGAGGGGGATGAGGCTCAGCTTTTTGATGAGGATCAGGAATTCGTCCCCTTCCTTCATGTTCAACCTTTCGGCGAGGTTGTGGCTGATGAATGCCTGCCGGGGAGGGATATCTTTCAGGCGGGTTGCGCCGCCGGCCACTTCCGGGAAGCGGCCATCTATACCAAGCACTTGCACCTTGGGTAGGTGGTATTGCCCTCCCTGGCCCGAGGCCGCCCCTTCCAGGATCAGCAGAGGCGCCACCGGCCGGGCGATCTCCTGTTCCAGGCGGGCAGCCAGGGAGGAGGTAAAGTAACGATCGCCGGCGGAAACGGTATGGGTGATCTTCCCCAGCCTGAGCGCTGCGATCTTCTCCAGGGAATACTGCACCGAATCTCCCACGATCAGCGCTCCGGTGATCACGGCCGTGCTGACGGCCATGCCCAGGGCAAGGGCGAGGTTCTGTTTCCAGAAGTGCCGGAGGGTGCGGAGGATGAGGTGGGTGGCGGTCATATTGCTAAATTGCTGGATTGCAGGAATGTTAAATTGCTTTATCGTCGATTTGAGTTGTTCAACTCTGACAGATTTTTTCAAATATGGTTTCCGTGCCTTTATGGCCGGGTTCTCTTCTTTGGGAAGTCAGAGCGGCTTTGGCCGCTTTATCAGCCGCCCATTCTCCAGTAAAAATACCCGCTTTGCCCGGGCGGCCAGCCGGAGGTCGTGGGTAACGAGGATCAAGGCCACCTTGTCTGTTCTGTTCAACTCGAAAAGCAGTTCGGCGAGCAGGCCGGAGTTTTTCTGGTCGAGGGCGCCGGTGGGCTCATCGGCCAGCAGCAGGGCGGGGCCGTTGGCCAGGGCGCGCACCACGGCGGCCCGCTGGCACTCTCCGCCGGAAAGTTCGCCGGGCTTCTGGTGGCGTTGTTCCCAGATACCTACCCTTTTCAGCAGTTCCTCTCCCCGGCGGATGCTTTCCTCTTTCCGGCGGGCATCTTTGAGCGGGATGGTAGGGATCAGAATGTTTTCCAGTAAGGTACACTGCGGAAGCAGGTGGTGCTGCTGAAAGACGAAGCCGATCTCCCGGTTGCGGAAGGCGGCCAGCTGCTTTTCCGAAAAGCGGGCGGCGTCTTCACCTTTAAACAGTACCCTCCCCTCATCGGGCCGGTCCAGCGTACCGATGATGTTGAGCAGGGTGGTCTTCCCGGAGCCGGACGGGCCGACGATGGCTACACTCTCTCCGGCTTCTGCCTGCAGGGACAGGCGGGAAAGTACCTCCCTGCCACCGGCGGCGGAAGGATAGCGCTTGCTGATATTTTCTACAGTCAGAAACATGGGGTTGTTGTGTTGCCAAATAGTTTATAAAACAACCTTTGTTTTATTATCCCTGATCACCTGCTCGTATATGCCCAGCATTTTCGATGCCTGTTCGTTGAGGTGGAAATATTTTTCCACGCCTTCACGGCCAGTTTCGCTCAGCCGGGCCAGCCTTTGGCGGTCGGACAGCAATTCTTTCAATGCTGCCGCAAGGATTTCCGGCCGGTTGGGTTCATAAATGGCGCCGCCCCCGGAAGCAGCAATAACCTCGGGAAAGGCGCCCAGCGCGGGCTGTACCACCGGAATGCCCGATGCCAGGGCCTCCAGCAGGTACAGGCCGAAAGCTTCGCCATTCCGCACGGGTACCGACAATACGGCGACCTTACTGAAGAAATCCTTTCTTCCCTGTCCTTCAAAATCTTCGTGGAAATCCACCTTGTGGAACAGGCCTGCCGCGTTCAGTTTTCTTTTTTGTGCCTTCACAAAGGCGGCGTCATCCCGGGTGTAGCCGCCGCTGATCACGAGCTTCGTTTCGGCAAAATCCGAAGTTTTGTTCAATTCGATGAAAGCGTCGGCCAGGATATCCAGGCCGTTCTCATGGCACATGCGCGACAGGAAGCCGATATTCCGGGGCTTTTGGGAAACCGGGAGGTAGTCGTAATCCGAGGGGCCGACGCCCAGGTGGAGGCAATGTAATTTGCCGGCGGGCAGGCTCATCCGCTCCTGCATCAGGCGGGCGTAATGAGCGCTGACGGCGATGAAGGCATCGACATGGGCGGCCTTGCGGTTCATCAGGTTCCAAACCTCCCTTTGGGCATCGTCGTGCATGGCCTGTATCCAGACATCTTCGTCCTGCAGAGAACAAACGACCGGCGCCTTCAATCGCTCTTTGATCCGATGGGCCAGCCCCAGCAGCAGGGCATTGGACAGATGAACGATGTCGGGCCGGCAATGCTCGCCGAGCCATTCTACCAGGTGGTTCAGCTCTTCCTCCTGTCCGCCGTCTTCTCCCAGCAGCATCGACACGGTCATCTCTTCCAGCCCGGCGGCGCGGGTGGAGCCTGCCATCCTGGAGGCGGCCTTCAGAGCCGGTTTGGAATTCAGCAGGCGGCCCAGCCAGGAAGGCGCCCGGCGGAAGGCCGGCCAGAGCTGTTTCAGGTAAATGTTGACCGCCCCGTAAAATACCGGGATATCCTCCAGGTCGTGCTCGTCGGCAAACAGGGGAAGATACATGGGCACTTTAATGACCTCGTGCTGCATGCCCCGGAGGGCGTTGACGTATTTGCTGTCTCGCAGGCAATTGCCGCAGTAGAAACTGCCGCCTGAACCGGGTATGATGTGTATGATCTGCATGGAAAATGCCGTTGTCAGTTGTTCGTTGTTTGTTGTTTGCTCCCAAAACAGTAAACTCTTCCGTCCTCTGCTCCGATGAAGAAACGCCCTTCCACACATGCAGGCGTAGCATCGATAGGGGAGCCAATTTCGTACGTCCACAGAACAGCCCCATCTTTCAGATTCAGCAACTGTATGTCGCCCCGCATATTTGCAGCCAGCACCTTACCCCCGGCAATGACGGAAGAAGCATCTATCCGGCTGCCGGAGCGGTGGCGCCAGATCAACTCGCCCGTTCTTTTGTCGATGCAGTAAATGTTTTTATCTCTGCTGCCAATGACGATCGCATTGCCATACAGCGCCGGAGATGCAATGAAAGGCAACTGGTATTGAGGGTCTTCGAATGACCAGGCCACTTCCCCCTTTTCCATATCGATACAGGATAGCCGCCCGTCGTAATCGCCTGTGTAGGCCATGCTTCCCTCTACGGCGGCCGAGCCGGCAATGTAGGCGCCCACATCCACTTTTTTCCGCAGCTTCCCGCTTCTGATGTCGACAATGTGCAGAAAGCCGTCGCAGCCCCCGAAAACGGCATTGTCTCCGGCGACGGCTGCGGCGCCGTTGACGTAATTATCCGATTCGTATTTCCATTGCAGTACGCCGGTTCTGGCATCCACACAATGCAGGGCGTAATCGTAACTCCCCACGATGATGCGCGCTTCCCTGCCCTGCTTCCACCAATTGGGAGCGCCCATGATCTGGTTTCCCGCCTGGTATCGCCAGCGCTCCTCGCCGGTAGAAAGGGCGAGGGCGAACAGGGCGCCATCCATATTTCCCACGAAGACGGTTTCTTCAAAGATCAGTGCCGGCGCTTCAATGGCGTTGTCGGCCTGCAGGCTCCACAGCTCCTTCCCCTGCATATCGACGGCGTAGAGGCAGCCGTCGACGGAGCCCACCACCACAACGCCCTGGCAGGCCACTGGCGAGGCTTTGATATCGTCTTCCGCAGTGAACGTCCAGAGCAGCTCGGGCCGGGCGGGGATTTCAGTGCTGCTTACGCCATGCAGTTGCTGATCTCCCCGGAAGATGGGCCAGCAGGCCTGGCTTTGGGCAGGAGGATTCAAGAACAAGAGAAGTGCAAAAACTGGAAAAATGATTTTCATTGATGTTGGATAAGTAAGTCAACTCGTAATGCCAACTATATTCCTTTCATCACCGGTTATGATGAAGCCGGCCGATCCGGAGGATCGGAGGCACGATTCGCCAACGCTCCCGTCGGGCAGGCCCGGATAACCTCCTCAGCGATGTCGTCAAACCCCTTTTGGAGTTCTTCATTAAAGGGGATGCCGATCTCTATTTCAAAGCCTCTGCCGATGAACGTCATGCCGTATGCTTCCTGATGCTTTGCCGTCAGGCGGACGCAGATACCGCATTTGACGCATTTTTCCGGTTCGTAGAGGGCCGGGCCGTTCTCGATGGCCTTTTTGACGGCTTTCCGGCTTTCCCCACCGAACCGTTTCTGGTCGGCCCGGTAGGCGTCGGCATACAGGCGCAGTTTGCAGGCCTCTATTTTCCGGCAATCGCAGTGGATACAACGGGCCGCTTCTTCTATCACTTCTTCGCGCTTCAGTCCTTTTGACAGGCCGTAGATCGGTTCTACCCGGTGGTGATCGGTGGATTCCTTGAGGAATTCTTCCACTTCTTCCGGCAGGATGCGGCCGAAGCGGGAGTTAAAAATGCCAGGCTCGCCTTTCACCTCCTCGCCTTTCAGGTATTGAATGACACAATAGGAGGCCTCTTTGCCATGGCCCAGCGATTTAACGGCCATCTTCATAGGTTTGAGCACCGCGCCGATGGCGAAGACGCCAGGCAGGTTGGTTTCATAGGTGCTTTTATCAACCTGTATCCCCTGTGTATAGGTTTCTATGCCCCAGGCCTGCAGTTGCTTTTCCATGGGGCCGGTGGCGATGACCACCACGTCGAAGGTTTCCCTCAGCCGGAGGAAGGCCTCTTTGTTTATCTCTTCTCCAAGCTGGAAGTGAATGCCGGTTTTCCGAATGAATGCGATTTCCTTATCCAGCGCCTCTTTAGGTAGAATGGCCTCGTCGATGGCGCGCAGTTGCCCCCCGGCGGCCGGTTCTCTGTCAAATAAGGTACACTGAACGCCCCTCAGCTGGGTGTGATAAGCGGCGGCCAGGCCGGCCGGCCCCGAGCCGATGATGGCGGCCCGTTTGCCCTGCAGGGCCGGTTCCGGCCGGGAGGGCGGGGCGTTCTCGTACAGCCCGAAGTCTGCCGCATACCGCTTCAGGAGGCAGATGGATACGGGCTCGTCGATGTCCTTTCGCCGGCAGATTTTTTCGCAGGGCGCGGAGCAAATCCTGCCCAGCACGCCGGGTAGGGCGATGTCCCGCATGACTATTTCCAGGGCTTCGTCTATTTTTCCTTCCCGGAGCTTGCGGTTCATCTGCGGGATGTCCATGTGGGCGGGGCAGGCCCTGGTGCAGGGCGCTTCGCAGTCGCCAACGTGGTCGCTGAGCAGCAGTTCCAGTCCGGTTTTTCGGGCTTCGATGATTTCTTCGTCATCAGTGATGATCTCCATGCCCGCCTGCACTTTCAGCGAGCAGGAAGGGATCAGGGCGCCGGTGCGGGCGTCTTTCACCAGGCACAGCATGCAGGAAGTATAATGCTCCAGCCCGTCGTAATAGCACAGGTGGGGGATGTCATGCCCCAACGCCTGAAGGGCCTTTAGCAGGTAGGCGCCTTCAGCAGCTTCCACTTCCTTTCCGTTCACTTTAAAGCTGGCCATAACTTCTTCATTGTACATCCACGGCATCGTACGGGCAAAGCTCGCGGCAGTTATTACAACGTATACACAGTTCCATGTCGATCTCGTGTTTTTCATGCGGGCGGAAGGCGATGGCCTCCGTCGGGCATTTCTGGGCGCAAATGGTGCAGCCGATGCACTTTTCGTTGATGGAATAAGTGATCAGGCCCTTGCATTTTCCGGCAGGGCATCTTCCATTGATGTGGGCTTCGTATTCGTGGCGGAAGTACTTCAGGGTGGTAAGCACCGGTTTGGGCGCGGTTTTGCCCAGGCCGCAGAGGCTTCCTTTGGCAGTCCAGCCCGAAAGCATTTCCAGTTCTTCCAGTTCTTTCATCTTGCCGTTCCCGGAGCAGATGCGGTCCAGAATCTCGGCCATCCTTTTGGTTCCGATACGGCAGAAAGTACATTTCCCGCAGGATTCGCTCTGGCTGAAGGAAAGAAAATACCGGGCGATATCCACCATGCAATCAGTATCGTCGAGCACGACCAGCCCTCCCGAACCCATGATGGCGCCGGCTTCCTGGAGGGATTCATAGTCTACCGGGATGTCGGTGAGGCTGGCCGGCAGGCAGCCTCCGGAAGGGCCGCCGATCTGAACGGCCTTAAACTGCCGCCCGTTGGGGACGCCGCCTCCGATCTCTTCCACGATCTGCCGGATGGTGGCGCCCATTGGGACTTCGATCAGCCCGCCCTGCTTTATTTTTCCCGTGAGGGAGAACACCTTGGCGCCCTTGCTGGAGGCGGCGCCGATCGCGCTGAACCTGGCCGCCCCATTCCGGATGATGAAAGGTATCTGGGCGAAGGTCTCGGTATTGTTCACCAGCGTGGGCTGCCCCCACAGGCCCTCTTCCACAGGGTAGGGCGGACGGATGCGGGGGAAGCCCCGATCGCCTTCGATGGAGTTGATCAGGGCTGTCTCTTCGCCGCATACGAAGGCGCCGGCGCCCTCATAGACTTGTAGCCGGCAGCTGAAATCCGTACCCAGGATTCGTTCTCCCAGCAATCCTCGTTTCCCACACACTTCCAGGGCCCGGCGTATCCTTCCGGCGGCATCGGGGTATTCGGCCCGTATATAGAAATACCCTTCCGATGCTCCGGTGGCATAGGCCCCGATGAGCACCCCTTCGATGACCCGGTAAGGATAGGACTCCAGCAGCATGCGGTCCATGAAAGCGCCCGGGTCGCCTTCGTCGCCATTACAGATGATGTATTTGGGCATTTTCTCCTGAGCGGCCAGCATTTCCCACTTCAGGCCGGTGGGGAAGCCGGCGCCGCCGCGCCCGCGCATGCCGCTTTTCTTTACCTCTTCGACGACCGCGGCGGGCGCCATCGTTTCAAGGCATTTTTTTAAGGCCTCGAAACCGCCCCGGCTGAGGTACTCGTCGATGTCCATCGGGTTTATACTCCCCCGGAATTCGGTGGCGATCGGCGCCTGCCGCCCCAGGAAAGAAACGACCTGCTTATCTTTGGCATCCAGCAGGATGCGTTCGATGCCATTGCCCGTGCCTTCGCCCTGAAGCGCCGCTATGGTTTTGAGCGCGCCTGCCCGCAGGCGCCCCATCAGGCGCCGGGGCTGAAAATGGCGCTCCAGGATGGGCCGCACATCTTCCGCCTGTACCCGGGCATACAGGGAAGGAGCTTTCCCTTCGGGAATGACCTCCACCATCGGCGCCTGCCCGCACATGCCCACGCAGCTGACCTGCTTGAAGCGGACGTTCATCTGCTCTTCCGCCACCACTTTTTCGGCGACCTCCTTCACTGCGGCGCTGCCGCTGGCCACACAGCAGGAATCCAGCGTTATCCGTATTTCTCCTTCCGGCCGTTCAACGGGCCTCCGGGCCGGGCCATTCTTTTTCCTCCGGTTCAATTGCTCAAAATCGGACAACACTTTCTCTGCCTTGCTGGAGTTCAGGCGGGGATAGGTCACGGCATCGATCTGCACTACGGGCGCCAGGGCGCAACATCCCAGGCAATGCACTTTTTCCAGGGTATAGGCGCCTGAAGGGCTGGTGTGTTTCCCTTTCTCCAGCCCCAGTTTCCGGCTGAGGGCATCGTACACCAGATCGGAACCCTTGACGTGGCAGGCCGTCCCTTCACACACTTTAATAATATGCTTCCCAACCTCATATAACCGAAACTGAGAGTAAAAACTCGCCACACTGACGATCTGCTGCGGGCTGATCTGCGTGTGCTCGCAAACCCGCCGCAGCGCCTCTTCGGGAAGGTAGTTGTATTTGTTCTGTATAGCCTGAAGAATAGGTATGACAAAACGCTTTTCGCGGCCTTCCCGCCCGATGATCTGATCAATGTCGCGATAGTCTATCTGCATTCTGTTGCCAGTTGTTGGTTGTTGGTTGTTGGTTATGCATTCAGGATGTATTATTATAAATCGTTTACTTTCCAATACAAAACAAGTATTTCTCTCCCCGCAGGTAAATCTTCCCCTTGGCGAAGGCCGGGCTGGCCACCGTTCTTTCGCCCAATTGAGGTTCGCTCAGCATTTGTTTTTCCTTATCGTGGCGGAAGATGTGCATCACTCCTTCCCGATCCAGTGCGTACAATTTCCCGTCGGCGATCGCCGGAGAGGCATAGAAGGCGGCGCCGCATTCATGTTCCCAGTATTTTTTACCATTCATTGCGTCGTAACAGGCCACAACTCCGTAGCTGGTGGCGACGTACAGCAGCCCCTCTGCCGCCACCGGGCTGGCCACTTCGGGCAGGTATTCATCCGTTTCCCAAACGATGGCCGCGCCGCCGCCGGGGCGGATGGCTGCCAGGCGGGCGTATTCATTGACGGCAAACACCAGGCCGCTGCCAAAGGCCGGCGAAGGCCCTACTTCCCCCATCATGCAGTTGACGCTCCACAATTCCTTGCCAGTATCGGGATCATAAGCGGCTACCAGCGGGTCGGCAGATAATACCAACTGGTAGGTACCGCCAATAGAGGCCAGTATGGGCGAGGCCCAGGATATCTTTACCTTCCGGTTCGTTTCCCAGAGGGTTTTGCCGGAGCTGCAGTCCAGGGCCAGCACTTTGGCGCCTTTGTTGGTGTCGTACTGCACGAACAATTTGCCCTGCCAGGTTTGGAGGGAGGAAGAATGGCCGTAGTGGTTGTCGGGCAGGCCCAGGTTTCGGGACCAGGCCAGCTTGCCGTCGAAGCCGAGGGCGGCGACGTCGCCGGTAGCGAAAATGGCGTAAACCCTAAACCCGTCGGTGGCGAGGGTGGGTGCGGACAAGCCGGTGTCATCCGTCGTTTTGGGAGGGGCGGGCGGCGAGCCGGGCGCCTTCTCTACGGCCTGCTGCCACAGCAGGGCCCCGGAAAAGCGGTTGTAGCAGAACAGGATTTGGCTGTTCTGCCGGACGGCGGCCAGGAAGAGCTTGTCACCCCAGATGATGGGGGAATTGTTCCCTTTTCCGGAAAGGGGAACTTTCCAGAGGATATTTTGCCCCGTTGCCCCATCCCATTCTACAGGAATATCCTTGTGGAAGGAGACGCCATTGCCGAAAGGCCCGCGGAAGGACCCATGCTGCTGAAGAACAGCCGCCGCGCCCGGATAGCTGGCCGGGGCGGGAGTATGCTGCGCCAGTCCGCCCTGCGGCCCTGATGTTACCACTGCCGTATCTGCTGATGCGTTGGAAGTATCCACTTCCGGGATAGTGGCGGCCGGGGGCAGGCTTTCGGCATCGGCGGCGGCAAGGCCAATGATCTCGATTTGCTCTGTTTCGGCATCTTGCTTTTCTGAATGGCCGGCATGGAAGCTCCGGAGGTGGTCCCGGGTGAAATAGGAGGCGCCCAGCGCCAGCAGGGCCAGGGCGGCGCCGGCTGCCAGTATGCCGCGTTGCGGCAACTTTCCGGGCAGGCCCTGCTCCGGTTCTTCCTGTGCGGGCATTTCGATCTTTGTTTTCAGCTTGTTCAGCGCATTCAGGGAGATGCCGAAAACGATGGCGCTGATCAGCAGCAGGAAGGCCCCGGTATTGACCTGCCACTGGTTGTTGAAAAATGCCTTTCGGGCGAGCAAATCCAGGTTGCGGATTTCGGCTTTCAATTCTTCATTGTTGGGCTCTTCTTCGAGGCGCTCCAGCAGGGCTTCCATGGCGGCGTTCTCCAGGGGGGCGGCGCGCTTGATCTGCAGATAGTTGAGCAACAGCAAAAGGGCGATGAAGGCGCACAGGGCGGCGGCGCCGGCGGCCAGGTTTGAAAAAAGCTTTATTTGCTGTTCTTTATTCATCTTGTTACGGGTTCTTTCCCGACCGGGCAATAATCCATACAGCGGCCGCAGCTGAAACAACCGGCCTTGTTCGGCTCATAATCTTTTCTCTTCCGGAAAATCAGCTGGCCGATGAGCATCATGCCAAGGGCCAGTCCCATGAATGCGCCCAGGGCCACAGACCCCGGGTAAAATTCCTGCCTTACCTCCCGTGCCTCTCCGGCCAGCGTTTCCATCGTTTTTCCGGAAGCCAGGAAGGCCTGCACGTCGATATTGCCGGGGTCGTTCTTCACTTCGGGCCGGGTGATCAGCAATTCCGCCAGGCGCACATCGGGATGAGCATTGGACAGGAACACATGGGCCCTGCCGCCCAGGTAGCCGCCGCCAGCCACCAAAACCGGAAGGAGCAGGATATAGACGAGGAACCGCCGGGCATTGCTCTCCTTTATTTCCGTTCGCTGCCCGCGCGCCGGCTGCTCGATGGCGTCGAAAGGGCAGGACTTTGCGCACAGCTTGCAGCCGATGCACTCCGCCGGGGTGATGCTCAGATGCCTTTTGGAAAAGCTCGACATCCAGCCCAGCAAAATGCCATACGGGCAGAGGAAGCGGCAATAGGGCCGCGCTATAAACAAGCCCAGCAACAGGAAGCCTACGCCCAGGACGATCATGGTGAAACTGGCGTCGAGCCGGAAAAAGCCGACATAGGGGTCATAACGGCAAATGATGAACTCCGTGCCCGTCGCCGCAAACAGCACGGCCAGGCCCAGGTACAGATAGGGAATGAATCCCAGTGTTTTACGCACTGCCGGAGAGAGCGCCACCGGCCGGGCGACCAACAGGTCCTGTACTACTCCGAGCGGGCAGGCGGCGGCGCAGAAGGTGCGGCCGTGAAACAGGGTGAAAACCAGGGGGATGAGAAAGAAGGCCAGGGCGGTAAAAGGAATGGCGTACTCCGGATTGAACAGGGCCAGAGCGACATTCTGTATGGCGCCGATCGAACAGATGCATCCCTCGCGGTAAAAGCCGAAGTAGGCCAGGGAGAAGACGGAAAGCCACAGGACGCCCCGCCGCGACCTTTTCCGGAAGATGAGCCTGGAGGCCAGCAGTAACACCAGGATGAGCACCATGACATCGAGGTATTCCAGGAGCAGCAAGCGGGGCTCCGGCAGTTCAGGAGCCGGTTGCACGTAGCCCGATTCGAACTCGGGCCGGGGGAACCGCTGTTGGGCATGGCCGGCAGCGCCGGCGAGCGAAACCCCAAAGGCCAATCCTGGTTTTATCTGCTTTTGCATTATCGATATCCCGTAGTTAAGATTCCATGAAGCCGCCCTTGACCAGGTACGGGCTGCTGGCCGGCGCCCGTTTTATGGCGTCCGAAGGGCAAAGCCTGGCAATGGCGCATTCGTTGCAGTTCTTGCACAGGTCGTGCTTGATCTGCAGGTGCAAAGAGCCGTTGCCGAAAGAAGCGCAGCCCTTCACGCATTTCGAGCAGCCGATGCACAGATTCTCGTCGATCACATATTCAAAGTAGGGGTCTTCGATGTATTTTCTCTGTATGGCCGAGGTGGGGCACAATTGGTTCTCCGCTCCGGTATTCAGATCGCTGGCGCCTGGAATGAAGTACCCCCCGCACAGGTCGCAGTAGCCGCACAGGTCGAACGCATGCACACACTTCACCGCCGAGGGAGATAACACACACTCGTCGGCACACCGGCCGCACTGCGTACAGGCAAAGGGGTCGATCTGCCACACCCAGTCGCCGGCCGTCGCCTTGCCGATGGCCATGCCTCCGGCAACGCCTACCGCCAGGGCCAGGCCCAGGCGCATGCCGCTTTCGAGAAATTCCCGCCGGTTGTAGGTTTTATCTTTTTCCATTGTATCCATTTAGGTATGATGGTATTGCGGGTTTATGGTATTGCGGTTACCTGACGCGGCCTCCGGAAGGGCCTGGCCGCAACACCGGCCTCCCTACCTGCGGTGAGCAGGCAGGGAAACCATAAAACCGGAATACCTGAACAGTTGCTTTCCATCAGGCTATTCCTCTTCTGTTGAAGATTTGTATTCCATCGCCTGCGGCTTTTCGCAACTGCCGAATTTCCGGCATTGCCCGCAGAAGGGGTTTTCCCGGCAGGCAGCGGGAGGCGCTATCTCCCTTTCCCGTGCCAGATAGCCGGCCAGCAGCGCCAGCAGGCCTGCTGAAACCCACCTGCCCGAACGTTCGAAGAATGTCCTCCTGTTCATAGCTGCTCTTTTTTTTCAAAAACCCGGATTATTTTCCGGTCCAGGTCCAGGGCATAGATAACGCCCTCCGGAGACACTGCGATGTCGGGCGCTTTGCCGTTCTCTTCGAATTTTTCCGGCGGCGCCACCACGCAGGCGAATTCCCCGGAAGGCCGGTGTACTTTGATCCGGACCAGCCTCTTTTCGCTGGTCACGAACGAGCCGTCAGGCAGGAAGGCCATTTGGGCCGGGTTGCAGCAGCCGGTGAAGCCGTCGATATCCTGGGAAGTGTTCTCCCAATAGGTGCGCAGCACCCCTTCGCTGGTGTATTGCTCAAAGCTGTGGTTGCCGGGGTTGGCCACCCATAGTTCCCCCTCGCTGTTGACCGCGATATCGAAAGTAGGGCTGGGGACGACAAACCCCTGGAAGGCCCCTTTCCCCGTTTGCCCCTCGAAGTGGCCCAGCAACTGCCCGCCAGCAGATGAGAACCTGGAAATGCGCCGCTGGCCAGCATCGGCGGCGAACAGGATGCCCTCCTTCAGCGCCAGCGAGGTGATGACGGCATTCTCTCCGAGGGGTTCCCAGGCCGCCAGTTGCCGGCCGGAACTTTCATACACCTCGATATGGGAGCGGAAGGCCACGTAAATATGCCCATCTTCAGCGGGCAGAATGCATTGCGGCGATGCCGATAACCCCGCTTTGAGCAGTTGGCTGCCGTCAGGCCTGATCACCTGCAGGAATGAATCGGCGCCGATATACAGCCGCCCCCCGGCATAAGCGATGGCCGTCGGGCGCTCGCAGGCCAAAAGAATATTCCGGCTTTCCCGGTAATGTACCAATGACGAATCTACCGCTTTGAATGCTTCAATGTCCAGGGTATAAGGATTGCCCTTTTCGCCGCCGCCGGAATTGAATCCGGCCACCATGATGGCTACGATGGCCACTGCCAGTAAGGCAAGGAAAATATAGAGCCCTTTTTCTTTCATGATCTTCAATTATTCATTACAGCACTCATTGCCGCAGGTCAATACATATCATCTGCTTCGAATCCCTCAGTATCATAAAGCCATCGGCCAGGGCAAAGGGGGCCCAGGCGTCGAAACCCTCGAATAACTGCACCTGATCGAGTTGCTCGTAATGTGTTTTACCGGCTTTCGCAATGGTCAGGACGGCACGGTCATCGAGAATGTAGAATTTGCCGTCGGCCAGTATGTAAGGGCCCAGCCCGAAGCGGTGGGCCTTGCCGCTGGACCAGACGATCTTCCGGGCATTATCCGGATGGACGCACACCAGTTCGTTGCGCAGCGCCCCCGCATCTTTGGGCAGGATGCCGTACAGGTATCCGTCGTAATAGATGGGCGTCTGCTGCTCGCTGGAAAGGCCGTCTTTGGGTGCGTATTCGTCGAGAATTTCTACCTGGAAAGCGCCTTCCTTTTCCTTCAGTTGCAACAACATGCTGCCGGCCCCATAACCGGCAGAGAGGAAGATTTTTCCGCCGGGCAGGCAGGCCGGAGAAGGGGCGACTACCGGATGGTTCCATTCGCTGCTTTCCCAGAGGATTTTTCCCTTTTGAGGCCCATCGGCCGCTATGCCCGCCACGCCCCCTACTGCGCTGTAGACGTACATTTTTACCCCTCCGAACTCAAAAGGCATAACCGAGGAATGCGACATTTTCCATCCCTTTTCGTTAGGGGTTTCCCACAGCGCCTCCCCGCTGGCACAGTCCACGCCGATCAGCAGGGCTTTCCCTCCGGTGGCGATAATGGCTTCCTCTCCATCCAGCAGAGGGCACTGGCCGGTGTACCAGAAGGGGATTTCCGATCCGTACTCCCGGCCGATGTCCAGCCCCCAGAGCAGGTTGCCGCTGGGGCGGTCCAGGCACATCACCTGACCGGCGGGCCCGATGGCCAGGATGTACTTTTCATTTACTGCCGGGATGGTCCGGGACATGCCGTGGTTGCGCTTCAGGTTGATGTTGTGCCATCTTCGCCAGATTTCTCTACCGGTTAACAGTTCAAAGCAGCGCAGCACATCAGCGCGCATATGCTCGTCGTAGTCGAGCACATATACGGCGCCCTGAAATACGGCTGCTCCGGCATGGCCCTCCCCAAGTTCCTTCGTCCATACCACCTTAGGCCCGGAAGCGCCAAACTTGTCCAGCAGCCGGATACCGGACTTGCTGATGTTGTCAAAATCGGCGCCCCGGAAACGCGGCCAGCTTTCCTGCATAGGCGAAAGATCAGCGGCAAAGCGCTGAAAGTGCTCTCCGATCGCTACTATTTCCCCCAAAGCGCTGGAGTCGGGCCGGTTATCCATACCGGGTGCGTTTAATACAAAATGGCGGGTAGGGTCGTTGGCCAGCCACCAGATCAGCACGGCAACGGCCCCCAGCAGAGGGGTGAAGAGGATGAGATTATATTTATGGCGGTTATCCATTTTTCATGTGGGAACGGGTTGGTTGTTGGTTGTTGGTTGCTGGTTGCCCACAACAGACAACAAACAACAACCCTACAACTCATCGCCGATCTCATACACGATCAGCGTGTCGCCATGGCGGACGAACAGGCGTTTGTCGTGGATCGCCGGGTGGGCCCAATGCTGGCCGCTACCCAGGGTTACTTTTGTTTTTCCGGCAATCTGAAATCCGTCTGCACCAGGCCTGGCCAGTGCCAGTTCTCCCCGCTGGCTGTACCAGTAGAGCATACCGTCGGCATAGATGGCCACTCCGTTGCCTACTTCTTTGTTAGAATATTTCTGCTCGCCGGTTTGCCAGTCGATGCACTGCCACTCCCTGTTGGAGTCGCCCGAGCCGTAGATGTAGTTTCCCACAACCACCGCCCCGCCGATACGGCTGTTCAGGGTGCTGTTGAACCATTTTTTGGTGACGGAGCTGCCATCCTCATTGAGCTGCAGTTTCACGCCGCCCTTGCCGTAGCCACTGAAACAATAGACGGCGCCATCGTGGTAAACAGGGGTATTGGCATGGACGGAGTACTGATTGCTCTGCGGATAGGACCAGAGTAGTTTGCCGCTGTCTGCATCCAGCCCCAGGATATTGTCGGCGGTCATGGTTACCAGCAGTTTCCTCTCAGGCAGTTGGATGAGCAGGGGCGTACAATAGGCCGGGATATCGCCCTTGCCGGGGGAAGACCAGATCAGGTTGCCGGTATAGCGGTTCAGGGCAACGACGTTGTTCCTGCTCCCTCCCGGCGTACAGAACACTTTATCGCCATCGGCCACCACCGTTTCGGCCAGGCCCCATTGGGTGTTCCTGCCGTCGAAATCCCGGAACAGTTCCTTGCTCCATTTCATTATCCCGTTTTCGGCGCTCATACACACCAGCCGGCCCTGCCCGGAAAGCATATATAAAAGATCACCGGCCACCGTAACCGATGAACGCGCCCCCGGATAGCTGCTGCTGAATTCCGGCCCGTAGGGGGCCTTCCAAAGCAGCTTCCCACTCTCGCTGAGCGCGAAAACATAACCGGTTTCGCCTTCCATACCGGAGACATAAATCTTGCCGTTCGCCATTACCGGCGAAGAATAACCTTCGCCCAGGCCCACATACGTCCAGGCGATCTCCGGGCCGGCGGCAGGCCAGCTTTTCATCAATCCTCTTTCAGGGTAAACGCCGTTGCCGTTGGGGCCGCGCCATCTGGTGGCATCAACCCGGGTTTGTCCGAATGCGGATAACGCCAGGCTCAGTAGCAATACGATTATTACCGGAGGCTTCATAATGCAGGAATTGAGTTCAGGATATTAATGAGATAAGGTAGTTCTTTTGGAAAGGCGATCAGGTGATTTTCGTCAATTTTGGGAGTGATTATTTCCGGTATAGCTGCATTCAAAGGCAGGCGTCATCCTCATACAGATATTGCTTGTGGGCGTTGGAGGTATGCCCTGGGAGGAGTTCCTGTTGGCGGAGCCGGATGGTTTGTTTTAAATTGGGGGAACAATACGCCGGAGCCTGTTACTATTCTATTAAATAATCCCTCATTCCGTTAAACGGACGTTAAAGCCCTCGCGTTGTATAGGTAATGGCTATATATTTGAAAGGTCATTCAACCTTTTCTTTGGCAGGCAGCGCGGCCGGCGAGGCACACTGGCGGTCAAAGGATCAGTAAAACATCAAGCCATGAAAAGATACCTGCTCGCTCTGGTTGTCACCCTGATGTTCGGTAGCTTTGCCCTGGCGCAGTCCGGCGACCAGAACCCCCGCGCCCGGGAAGCCTACCAGGCTTATGAAGGGCAGGCGGACAGCCTGCACGCCGCCACTATGGGGGCTACCGTCGACAAGACCTACGAAGCTTACGACCCGCTGCTGGAGAAAAAACAACGCCGGGAAGACCGCCGCGAATTCCGCCGCCAGCTGAGGCTGGAGCGCGCCCGCAGGCCTGTCTTCGGGGCATATCCTTACGGCTACTACCCATACTGGTAAGAGGCCGGACAAAACGGAACAGAACCAAAATCAATCTACATGAAACCCATTCTGCCTTTTTTCTTATTCGCCCTTTTTCTGGGCTTCGCCTGCAGCCGCCAGGTACAGCGCATCGAAACCGACACCACTGTTGACCTCAGCGGCCGCTGGAACGACACCGACGCCCGCCTCACCGCCGCCGAACTCGTCACCGAGATCATGGGGCGGCCCTGGCTGGAGCGCCACGTGAGCAAAACCGGCGAGGAACCTGTCGTCATCGTCGGCATGGTGGAAAACAAATCTCACGAGCACATCGAAGCGGAAGTCTTCACCAAAGAGCTGGAAAAGGCCTTCATACAGAGCGGCCGCGTACGCCTGGTACAGGGCGGTGAAAAGCGCGAACAGATCCGCCGCGAGCGGGCCGACCAGCAAAACAACGCCTCCCGCTCCACCATGAAAGAATGGGGGCTGGAGGTGGGCGCCGACTACATGCTGCAGGGTTCCATCAACTCCATCATGGATGCTTATAAGCAAAAGAAAGTCATCTACTATCAGATCGACATGATGCTCACGGATATCGAGACCAATGAGGTGGTCTGGATCGGCGATAAAAAGATCAAAAAGTTCGTCAAGAACTAGAGATCATA
This sequence comes from uncultured Phaeodactylibacter sp., assembly GCA_964488965.1. GTDB lineage: Bacteria > Bacteroidota > Bacteroidia > Chitinophagales > Saprospiraceae > JACJXW01. Next base: position 29,779 of record CAZAXA010000006.1, read on the forward strand.
AGCGGGTGGCGGCCGGACCGCCATCCCCGGTTTTTTCGCCTCAAGCCCGACACCTATGAAATATGCTTACATCCTGTACGGCCTGGCACTGGTGTGGAGCCTCACCTCCTGCGCTTCCTTCGAGCACTACCGGGGCCTTTACAGCAACATGCTGGAGCAGTCGAACCTCGAAGGCGCCGCCCGCCTTGTTGAGAATAAAAAATTCTACCAGAAAGACCGCAACCAGGTGCTGTATTACCTGGAGCTGGGCGCTCTGGCCCGCATGCAGGGCAACCTGGAAGAGAGCAACGATTACCTCAATAAGGCCGACCTCCTGATCGAAGACCGGCATGCCTCTCTTGGGGCGCAGGGCCTGGCTATGGTCACCAACCCACGGGTGCTGCCCTACCGTACGGAGTACTTCGAAAACATCGCCGTACACTACCTTAAGAGCCTGAATTATCTGCAGCTCAATGATGTGTCCGCTGCCCGGGTGGAGGCCCGCCGCACCAACATCCGCCTGCAGGAACTCAACGACGCGGCGCCCGACAAACCGCTCAAATACCATGACGATGTGCTTGGCCATATCACCATGGGCCTGAGTTACGAGATGAACGGCGAATGGAACGATGCTTTTATCGCCTACCGCAACGCTGCCGAACTCTTTATCGAGGAGGGGAAAGTGCGGCCCTATATGGGCGTGCGCATGCCTGAGCAGCTCAAGTGCGACCTCATACGCATCGCCCGGCAGATCGGTTTTGCCAATGAAGCGTCGTATTATGAAAATCTGCTTCAGCCCGTTTGTGAAAACGATGAGGGGCCGGGCGGCTCCCTGATGCTCTTCTGGGAAAACGGCCAGGGGCCGGTCAAGGAGGAGAACATCGTTGGCTTCAACATCCTGCGCTATGGCGACCGCTCCAGCCTGCGCTTCGTCAACAACCGGATGGGACTGGATTACGAGCTGGGGCCGCAGGCCTACAACGAATACAATGGATTCGAAGGGGTGAATAACATCCGGCTGGCCCTGCCGGCCTTTCAGCGGCGGGGTTATCCGCTGCGGTCGGCAAAGGTGAGCTTCCCCGGCGGCGCCCGCGAGATGGAGATGATCGAAGACCTCAACGAGGTGGCCGAACAATCGCTGCGCGACCGCTTCCATCGCGAGCTGGCCAACGCCTTGCTGCGCCTTGCCGCCAAAGAAGCAGTGGAAGCCTCCCTGCGATCCATCAAGACCGAAAAGAAGGACAGCCGGGAGGAGGAGGATAAAGAAAAAGAAGGCGAGGAGAAGAAGAAAGAGGAAAAGAAAGAAGATAAGGAGGATAAATATTCCGATACCGCAGGCCAGATACTGGGCGGCGCCATGGACATCATCAACGCCGTTACCGAACGGGCCGACATCCGCTCCTGGCAGTCGCTGCCGGCTGAGGTCTTTTACCAGCGTATTCCCCTGAAAAAAGGCCCCAATGATATACAGACAAGCTTTTACGATCAGTATGGCCAGCGGACGGCAGAATATGGCCTGCGCCTGCAGGGGCAGGGCGGCCTCATCGTCCGCAGTTTGATCACTCCCGATGCACGGGTCATTCCACCAACCGCAAAAACAATTCTACCATGAGAACGATCTTGCTTGCCTTTTTTATGGTTATCTCTGCCCTTGCCGCCTTCGGTCAGGACAAAATCGACGTTGTCTACCTCAAAGACGGCCGCGTTATTAAAGGTTCTATCATCAAGCCTCTCGATGCCGCCGGAGTACAGATTATGACCACCGAGAGCGATGTCTACACCTTCTCTGCCGATGAGGTGCTGCGGGTGGCGCGTGAGGAAATGGGGCATGAGAACCTCAAAAACAGGGTGTTCGTACACAAGGGCGAGGGTTTTACCAATATAACCAGCCTGGGTTACGGATTCGGCATCGGCACGGTGGGCGACGCGGATAACGATGAGGATTATTTTGCCATACATACCGTCAACGGCTTTCATATCAACCGCAGCGTAAGCCTGGGCGTCGGGGTAGGGGTCGAATGGTACGGCAACTACGAGCTGCTGCCGCTCTATGCCGACGTCCGCGTGTATCCTTCGCTGACCGAGTGGGCGCCCTTCTTCTACGGCAGCCTGGGTTATGGCCTGGGCATCCTGGAGAAAGGCGTCGACGGCGGCCTGATGGCGGGCATCGGCGGCGGCATACAACGCTCCGTCAACCCCAACCTGGCCTTTGTAGCTTCCATTGGCTACCGCTACCAGGAAAATACCATCGGCACTGCAGAGATGAACGCCAGCTACCTGCAGTTGAGCGCCGGAGTGAAGTTTTAGGGCATTTTGCTGTGGCTTTTGCCTTAGGCAGGCGAAGCCGGCGGGCGAAGACGAATCAACGAATAACGAACTACCCCGCCTGCTGCATCATCTCCAGCAGCGGCTGGAAGTTGTCGTGGAACAACTGCTGCAGGAAGGAGTGGTCCTCTTCCTCCAGATAAACCAATCCGCTGGTATTACGCTCCGCCTGCTCCGCCGTCTTGATGCCGGGAATAACGGTGGACACTTCCGGGAAACTGGTAATAAAGCTCATGGCCAGTTCCGTCCTGGTAATGCCGTATTGCTCTGCGACCGGCCAGGCCGGTTCCAGAGCGTCGAGGGAGGCCTCCAGGATGGGAGGGGCAAGGCGGAAGGAGCGGTGGTCGTCCTTGTCAAAGCGGGCCGTTTTGTCGAACTTGCCGGTCAGCAGGCCGAACTGCAGGGGCATGCGGACGATGATGCCGTAGCCTTTCTCCGCCGCCTTTTTCATTACCGGCACGGCCCGTTGGTTGATGAGGTTGAGCACCAGCTGGAAGCCATGGCCGAGTTGCCGCTCCATCAGGAATTCGGCCTCCGGCGCCGGGGCGAAGGTGTTGATGGAAAGCCCCCAGTAGCGGATTTTCCCCTGTTCCCGGAGCTTCTCCATCGCCTCGATGCACTGGCCGTCCTCCAGGTGGGGCATGCGCGCAGCGTGGAGCTGATAGAGGTCGATGGTGTCGCGGCGCAGCCGGCGGAGGCTGGCCTCACAGGCTTCCATAACGTAATCGGACGAATAATCGAGGTAGATTTTTTCGTCCTTGCCGAGGCGCTGGCCCAGTTTGGTGGCGATGATCACATCATCGCGGTTGCCAAATGTCCTGCCGATGAGTTCTTCAGAATGGCCGTAGCCGTAAAGGTCGGCCGTATCGAAGAAGTTGACGCCCAGCTCGAAAGAATGCTCCAGAGCCCGGATGGATTGTTTGTCAGTCACATCGCCCCATCCTATAGGCATATCTCCGGCCATGGCCGGCCCGCCGATCGCCCAGGCGCCAAAACCGATAAGGCTTACTTCGAGGCTTGTGTTACCAAAACGACGGTATTCCATAGTTTTCTTTTTTCTTGCTTTTTAATGGCCGCCGGAAATTTACAAAAAGTAGGCCATCCGTGGCTTTTTAATTATCTTTAAGGGGAAATTGCCGAGGAAAGACAAGGAATGAAGAAAGCAAAAGACCACTTTGGGAAGAGGCTGATAAAGGGAGCAGGGAAGGCCCTGTTCCTGTGTTTATCCCTTCTGACAGCGGCCTCTCTCCCGGCGCAACACAGCCAGGCCCGCTTTCAGCGCCTGACCGTAGCGGACGGGCTTTCCGACCAGTATATCAATTGCATTTTTCAGGATAGCCGGGGTTTCCTGTGGATCGGCACGGCCAATGGACTGAACCAGTATGACGGATATCAGTTCACCGTCTACGACCATAACCCCCGGGACTCCCAAAGCCTCAGCAGCAACTGGGTGCGGGCGATCGGGGAAGATGAGAAAGGTTACCTCTGGGTTGGAACCGAAAAGGGCCTCAACCGCTGGGATCCCTGCAGCGGTAAATTCCGTCGTTTTTTACACGATAAAGGCAAGCCTGGCAGCCTCAACCACGATCATATTTTTGCGATCCACAACGGCGCCCGGGGAGGGCTCTGGGTGAGCACCCAGGGCGGCGGGCTCTACCGCTACGATCCGGATGCCGAAGGTTTTGAGTATTTCCGCTACGATGCCGGCGGCAGCTCTCCAGAAAATGCGGCCAAGGCCATTCTGGAAGATGAACAGGGCCGGCTTTGGCTGGGCACCTGGAACAATGGGTTGTACCACTTCGACCCGGCTACGGGCCGATCCACTCACTATGTTTATCGTCCGGGCCAGGCCGGGAGCCTTTCCAGTAATGCCGTTTGGGCTGTTTTGAAAGACAGCCGGGGCCGCTTGTGGGCCGGCGCTTACGGCGGCGGCCTCAACCGGCTCGACCTGCAGAGCGGGACATTTACGGCCTACCGCCATAACCAGGACGACGATCAAAGCCTCAGCCATGATGCAGCCTGGGCCCTTTGCGAAGGCCCGCAGGGCCGCCTGTGGATCGGCACCAACGGCGGCGGCCTCAATATCTTTGACCCGGAAACGGGCGCCTTTCAACACCAGCGCCGGGAATCGGGCGACCCCTTCAGTATCAGTAATGACGCGGTGAGGGCCGTTTACCGGGGGCGGGATGGCCTGATGTGGGCCGGCACGAACAGCGGCCTCAATTTTTTCTCGCCCAGGTCCAGGCAGTTCCGGCTGTATCAGCAGAAAACGGGATCAGCCAACGGCCTTTCCAGTAATGCCGTTTGGGCCATCCATCAGTACCAGCCGGGTAGCATCTGGGTGGGAACCTTCGACGGGACAGTTCATCAACTCAGCCTGGAAAACGGGCAGTTTCGTTCATTTTCCTACGATAGCGACAGTGAACACAACGGCCATAAAAGCCCCGTATATGCGCTGCAGGGCAGCCGGGATGGCGGGCTTTGGATCGGCACTTATGGCGACGGGCTGCATTACCTGCCGCAGGGGCCGGGCCCGGCATTGCATTTCCGCAATGTGCCGGGAGATACCGGCAGCCTCAGCAGCAATGCCGTCCTGAGCCTTCTGGAAGATGCCGGCGGAGTATTGTGGGTAGGTACTTACCATGGGCTGAACCGGTGGGATAAGGCTCAACGCCGGTTCTATCATTATACGGATGTGTCGTCCGGGGCAAATAGCCTGAGCGATAATGCTGTCTGGGATATTATGGAAAGCAGGGACGGCTATCTATGGGTAGCGGCCAACGGAGGGCTTAAACGGTTTGACCGGCGCACAGGAGCCTTCAGGCGATACGGCGACAGCTCTTCCGGCGCGC
>CAZAXA010000007.1:0-33567 GCA_964488965.1 uncultured Phaeodactylibacter sp.
CGCCACGGTGGCCTTCGGCATGGGCATCGACAAATCCAACATCCGCTGGATCATCCATTACAACCTGCCGAAAAATATCGAAAGCTACTATCAGGAGATCGGGCGGGCGGGGCGCGACGGGGCAAAGGCTGACACCCTGCTTTTCTACAGCTACCAGGATGTGATGATGCTGGAAGACATCCTCCGGAAGAACGAGAGCGACATGCTCGGCATCAAGATCGCCAAGCTGGAACGCATGCGGCAGTACGCCGAGGCCGTGGGCTGCCGCCGGCGGATACTGCTCAGCTACTTCAGCGAAGAAGTGCATCAGGATTGCGGCAATTGCGATATCTGCAAAAACCCGCCCAGCGCCTTCGACGGCACGGTCATCGCCCAGAAGGCGCTTTCCGCCATCTATCGCCTGCGGCAGAACGTGGGTATGAACACCGTGATCGAGGTGCTGCGGGGATCGGGCAGGAAGGAGATTCTCGAGCGGGGTTATCACGAAATTAAAACCTACGGCGCCGGCCGCGACATCCCCTTCCTGGAATGGCAGCACTACCTGCTGCAACTGCTCAACTACGGCTATATCGAGGCCGCCCACGACCAGCATGGCGCCCTGAAGCTCACTCCTGCCAGCCGGCGGGTGCTTTTTGAAAACGAAAAAGTCCAACTGGTCCGCTTCGCTACGATCAAGGAGCGGCAGGAGGCCGAAAAGGCCAGGGCCAAACAGGCCGCCAAACCGCAGCGCGTGCGCGACGAGCTCTTCGAAAAGCTCCGGCAACTGCGCATGCAACTGGCAAGAGAGCGCGGCCTGCCGCCCTATATCATCTTCAACGACGCTACCCTCGAAGAGATGGCCGCCGCCCGGCCCATGGCCGATGAGGAGATGAAAAATATCTCCGGCGTCGGGGAGCGCAAGCTGCAGCTCTACGGCAGCTACTTTATCGACGCCATCATCGAATTCGCAGGAGCGGCCGGGAGCCACGGCAAGGCCTCCGCCTATCAGATCACCTACGAAATGTACCGGCAGGGGCTGAGCGTGGAGGAGATCGCCCGAAAGCGGCAGGCCAGCCCGTTGGCCATCTACTCCCACCTGGCCATCCTCTATGAACAGGGCTACGACATTGCCCTGGAAGAAATGGTCAGCCCGGCCGAAGTGGATAAGGTGCTGAAATGCCTGCGCTACCTGCAGGAACCCTACCAACTGAAGGACATCTACGAATACCTGGGCGAGCAGGTGCCCTACCACCGGATACGCCTGGCGCTGGCCTATGGGAAGAGGGAGGAGGAAAAGGGTTGAGGGGATAGGGAGCAGTGTGTCGGGGCTGCGAATACTTGTTTAACCTGTCAGAGAGTCGTATTTTTAGGAAAAATAGAGATCATGTCGACATCCGCTGCAAAAAAGACACTGAAAACAAAGGAGCCGCAGAAGAAAAAGGGGGTAAGCTGGGAGGCTTTCCAGAAGAAATACCTCACACGCGAAGATGGCTACAAATATGAATGGCTCAACGGTTTTGTGGAGAAAACTCCCCATACAATGGACAAATCTCAACTTTATATTCTGAGGAACCTCCTCTCATGGTTTAGAAAGTTTCTCAGTGAAGGAAAAGTAAGAGGAGAACTCTTGCCGGAAGCCGACCTCTTCTTCCTGGAAAACCACCGCCGGCCGGACATCTGCTGGCTTACCGATGAACAAATTGACCGCCTGGCGGAAAATGAATACGAAGTTCCTGCTTTTGTCATCGAAGTGATCTCCAATAAGGATATGATGAACAAGGTTGTCCATAAAATGCAGGATTACAGGGCGGCAGGCGTGAAAGTGGTGTGGCACATCCTTCCGGCCTATGAAGAGGTGCATGTGTATAGTGGTGAGCACCTGGAAGAGATGCAGGTTTGTACGAAGGAAAAAGAATGTTCTGCAGCTCCGGTACTGCCTGGATTCGTAATACCTTCGAAAGAAATTTTCAAAAAAGGAAAAAATAAGTAATTTGACAGACGCATTTACAAAATTTCAGACAAGCGGCAGTGGGGCTACCCGTCTAACGTTGGACAATGATGTTTTCATCCTATGAGAAACGGGAATATAGATTCCCGTGGTTTACCTCTCCAGGGCAGCGGGGTTGTGAAAAAATTCCCGATTTAGCAATTAAAAAATATGTATAACATTGAATAACTGAAACAATCAAATTTATTAATTGAATCATGTGGGGCTTTTTTCACAACCCCTTCTCTGTCCAACGTTAGAAGGGTAGCCGGTAGTGGGTTAAATCTGTTGACCTATCCAGCGGGCCTGGAGGCCCGTTCTCCATTTGCGGTTGAAACTTCAACGGTTTTGACCCACTACCAACTTGTCTTACCTTTCTTAAATATCATCTGAGAGGTGGGCCTTTAATCCGCGTAATCTGCCAAAACCGCGTCATTCGCGTTCCATATCGCTGTAATGTCCACCCATAAAATAGTAAAAGCAAAAACCATGGCTCAACGATACCTAACCTACCTGTTTTTTCTGGTATTTCCTCTTTCCCTCCACGCCCAGCCTGCCCGTTACCAGGCCGCCATCGACAGCGCCCGCAGCCTGATGCAGCGCTTCATCGCCTTCAGCGACATCCCCGGCGCGGCGGTTTCCGTATCGGTGGAAGGCCAGATCGCCTGGTCGGAAGGCTTCGGCTATGCCGACCTGGAGCAGCAGGTCCCGGTTATGCCCGGCAAGACCCGCTTCCGCATTGGCAGCGTTAGCAAGCCTCTTACGGCGGCCGCCCTGGGCGTGCTCTACGACGAAGGCAAAATAATGCTGGACGCGCCCGTTCAAAAGTACGCCCCCGGCTTTCCCGAAAAGCGCTGGCCCATTACCCTCCGCCTGCTGGCGGGCCACCTGTCGGGCATCCGCCATTATTACGGAGAAGAGTTTCTCAGTACCAAGCGCTACGACACCGTGAGCGAAGGCCTGTCCCTTTTTGCCAATGATACGCTGCTCTTCGAACCGGGCGAGCGTTATTCCTACTCCAGCTATGGCTGGAACCTCATCAGCGCCGCCATAGAAGGGGCAAGCGGAAAAGATTTTCTGGCCTACATGCGGGAAGCCGTCTTCAGCCCGCTGGGCATGAACAACACCATTGCCGACTTTAACGACAGCCTGATCGCCTTCCGCACCCGCTATTACGAAAAGACGGATGCCGGCGCTATCGTCAATTCCCCTTTTGTGGATAACAGCTGCAAATGGGCCGGCGGCGGCTTTTTGTCCACCACTGAAGACCTGGTGCGCTTCGGGCACGCCCATATCGAGCCCGGCTTCCTGAGCGATACCACCCTGGCCCTGTGGCGAACGCCTATGAAAACCAACTCAGGCCAATCCACCGGCTACGGCGTAGGGTGGACCATCAGCCAGGACAGCACGGGAACTCCCTGGTTCGGCCATTCCGGCGGCTCCATCGGCGGCATCACCCAGCTCGTCATTTATCCCGAACCTCAGGTGGTGGTGGCCATGCTCACCAATTCCGGGAGGGTGGACTACGGGGATACCCACCACCGCATCGCTCATCTGTTCATGCCGGAACCCCTCTCATACCCCCCCCTCGACGAAGCCGCCCTGCAGCCTTTCCTCGGCGAGTACCTCATCGACGGCAATACGCCGGCACGGATCACGCTGGAAAACGGCCGCCTCTACTTCTCCCGCCGCGGCGGCCTGCCGCAGTTGCTGGTCCCGCAGGAGGACGGTAGCTTTACGCTTCTCTCCGGCAACGCCCGGCACCGCTTCCGCACCAATGTGGAGATGGTTATCGAAGTCGCGGGAAGGGAGGGAGAAATGGTGGGGGTGAAGCGTTGACAGGCAGTCAAACAAGCCCGGCGCCCTACTCCACCGCTCCGATCAGATTCGGATAATCCGTAATGATCCCGTCCACGCCCAGGGCGATCAGCGCCTTCATGGCGGCGGTGTCGTTCACCGTCCAGGGGATGAGGAGCATGCCTTTTTCGTGCACAGTGTCCGCCACGTTGGCGGTGACGAGCTTGTAGTAGGGGCTGTAAGCGTCCGGAGTGTATCCCAAGGCCGCGAGATTAGCCTCTACCCCATGGGGGTTTTCGATGAGCAGGGCGGTGAACAGATCAGGGGCCATGCGGTGGAGGTGCTGCAGGGGGGCCACATCGAAGCACTGCACACAGGAGCGGTCTTTGATGCCCAGGCGGGTGATCTCCTCCAGCACCAGCCGGGCGAAGGTTTCGGCATCCGGGGCTTTGACACCCGCGTATTCCGGCTCGAATTTGATCTCGATATTGTAGCGGGGCAGCGGGCGGCCTTTTTCGGCGCAGTACTGCTCCACAGCCTGCACCACTTCGCTGAGCAGAGGCTTGTGGGCGGCCATGGCCTGTTGTCCGGGAAAGCGGGCGTTGCCCCGGCTGCCGCAGTCGTACTGCCGGATGGAGTCGTAAGGCATCTGGTAGAGGAGCAGTTCCTCCTCTTCGCTTTCCAGAACCGGCCGCCCATCCGGGTGGCTGCAGATATGATGCGACATCCAGGGTTCGTGGGAGACGGCCAGCAGGCTATCCCGGCTCACTGCCAGGTCCAGCTCCAGGGTCTTTACCCGGGGGTATTCCAGGGCCTTGAGGAAGGCCGGCACGGTATTCTCAGGCAGCAGGCCGCGGGCGCCGCGGTGGCCCTGCCAGTCGAAAGCAACTGCTTTTTCGGGATTCATATTTTTCCGGGTTGCGGGTTCAGAACAGGCATACAAGCCGATCAGAAGGCCGATGATCCATAGGGGGCGCATGCGTTTGTATTTGTGGGTAAATTTCACATACTCTAAATCAACACCTTAACCGAGAGCAATGGCATGCCCAGGTCGCGCACTTTTCGCAGCAGGCCGTGCAGGGCGGCCTGGTCTGCCACCGGGCCGGTGAGCAGCGTGTCGCCATTGTCTTCCAGTGTGATGGACATACCTCCGAACCAGCCTGCCCACCGGGGTCCAAGATGGCCCTGGAGCCTGATCTCATAAACCATGGGGCGGCCGGTATCTTTTTCTGGTTTGAGTTTCTGTAGCATAAGGATGCGCTTTTTTATACGACAAATTTACCGGCAAGGGGGTATTGTTGTAAACCTACTAAAGTACTGTTTTGAACTTTGAACAAACTGGCGTTGAAGCCGGAAGTGGAAAATCGAATCCCAAACAAACAACAAACAACAAACAACAAATCCCGCCCCCTACAACAACCCCATCTCCCGGGCGCGCGCCACCGCCTCGGTGCGCCTCTGTACGCCCAGTTTGCCGAAAATATTCTGGTTATGCCCTTTGACCGTACTCAGGGCGAGGAAAAGCCGCTCGCTGATCTGTTGGTTCGAGAGCCCCCGGGCTATGAGCTGCAGTATTTCCAGTTCGCGCTGGCTCAAAGGCTCGACAAGAGGCTGAGCAGACGGAGCTGTGAGGGGCTGCTCAAATGCCCCCAGCAGCCTGCCCGTATAGGCCGGCATAACGCCATGAGCGGCGGCTTCGGACAACAAGGCGGCCATCGGCCTGCCTTCGTCCACAAAAACCCGGACGTAGCCCTCCGGCTCGGCCAGGGCCAGGGCGCGTTTCAGGGCTTCGAGCGCCATAGGAAGGCTATCCTGAGCCTGGTAAGCCAGCGCCAGCTGTATCAGAATCTCGATCATGCTGCCCATCCTTCCGCTCTCTTCAGCCGCCTGCAGGAGGCGCTCCAACAGCCCGATGGCCTCGGAGATGCGGCTGCCCTCCGGATCGGCGATAAGCATGCCGGCCATTGTAATATGTTCGAATTCACGAAGGAAGCTGGGTTCATCATCAACCGACAGGCTGCGCTCGCGCGCCCAGGCCCGGGCCTCCCCCAGCCGGCCCAGTTTTATCCATAAGCGCGCTTTCAGGGCCGCAATCGGGCGCATGCTGGGGACGGGGCTCCGGAAATACAACCGTTCCGCTTCGCCGAGCAGGCCGAGCGCCTCCTCCAACCGGCCCTGGGCCTCTTTCATCCTGGACTGGACAATGCGCAGGCGCCATGGCCAATCCGGCAGGGCTGCCGGTTCGCCCAGTTCCTCGCTTTTTTTCAGGTACTGAAGAGCAGCTTCCGGATCGCCCTGCTCCCGGCAGAGGCCTGCCAGTCCCAGGTACAGGTCGGCGGTTCCCCGCAGCATCCTCCCGCCATGTTCTTCTACCAACGCCAAAGGGCGTTCATATTCCTTCCATGCCTCGCGAAGGCGGCCCTGGGCGGCCCTGATGTCCGCCAACCCATAGGCCCCGCTGATGGCGAACTGAATATAGCCGGCATTCCGAAAATTATCCATGGCGGCCGTAAGGGCCCGATGAGCTTCCTCCAGATCTCCGTTTGCCCAGTAGGCGAGCCCCAGGAGCGCCGCTGCCGGCCCGCGCCGGGGGTCGTCTTCTTCCGGTATGAGAGCGAGAGCTTGACGGGCGTATTTCACCGTCCCGGGCATATCGGCGAGCGCCTGTGCATGGTAGGCGCGGGCAGTGGCAATGGATGAGGGCAGATAGCGGAACTGCTCTTCGTCTGTGTAAACCATCTCGCCTGCCGTACTGCCCAGCAAGCGTTCGGCCTCCCGCAGCCGGGCGGCCCCGGTTTCCAGTTCTCCGTCATTCAGGAACGACCAGGCGATGCCAACGAGCAGTACCGGCCGGGTACGCGCCATCTCATCGGGCAACGCTTTCACCCAGTTCATCCATGCGGCGGACCGGAAGCTCCCGTCCATCTCCGGCCAGGCGCGCTCGATCAGGGCTGCCGCCCGCTCATGATCCTCTGCAGCCAGGGCATGGTGGATCGCATCGGCCGGGGAACCATACTGTTCGTACCACTGGCTCGCCCGCCGGTGCAGGGCCGGCAACAGGCCGGGCTGTTCCGCCACTGAGCGCGCCCGGAGCACGTCGGCAAAGAGGTGGTGATAACGGTACCACTCGCGCTGCTCATCCAGCGGCACGACGAACAGGTTGCCCCGCTCCAGGGCCTCCAGCATCTCCCTGCCGCCTTCCCGGCCGGTGACGGCGTCGCACAGCGGGCCGCACAGGCGGGCCAGGATGGCGGTCTGCAGCAAAAAGCTGCGCACTCGTTCGGGCTGCTGCTGCAATACCTCCTCGGCCAGATAGTCGAGCACAAAGCGGTGGCTGCCGGTAAAAGCTTCGATAAAGCCGGCGGCATCCGGCCGCCCCTGCAGGGAGAGCGCCGCCATCTGCAGGCCGGCGGCCCAGCCTTCGGTGCGGGCTTCCAGGGCGGCCACACTTGCCGGCGATAAGTTCAACCCCATCGCCTCGTTGAGAAAGCCGGCGGCCTCGGAGGGGGAAAAACGCAGGTCGGCGGCCCGCAGCTCCGTCATCTGGCCGCGGGCGCGAAGGCGGGCCAGGGGCAGGCGAGGGTCTTCGCGGGTGGTAATGGCCAGGTGCATCTGCGGCGGCAGGTGGCCGAGCAGGAAGGCCAGGGCGTCGTCTGCCGCTTTGGAGTCTATCAGGTGATAGTCGTCCAGGACGAGGACAAAATGTTCCGGTATAGCGGCGATATCGTTGAGCAGGGCGGCCAGGATCGTCCCGGCAGGCGGTGGCGGCTGGGACTGGAGCATAGCCAACACACCTTCGCCTGCGCCCTGTGCAACCGTTTGTACAGCGGCGGCCAGGTAAGCCAGGAACCGGTGAAGGGCGCCGTCCTCTTCATCCAGCGACAACCAGGCCGCCGGCCGGCCACAGGCGGCTATCCACTCGCTGGCCAGGGTGGTCTTGCCAAAGCCTGCCGGGGCGGAAATGAGCGTCAGTTTGCAGTGCAGGCCCTCGTTGAGCCGCCCCACCAGGCGGGGGCGCCGGACGGCATGGGGGTGGGGCGGCGGGACGAACAGCTTGGTGGCCAAAAAGGGCGCGCCCCCCTTCCGCGGCGCCGCAGGGGCAGGAGGCGCCTCCGTTTTCCCTTCGATCTCTTCCGGCCCGGGAACGACAAGGCCTTCATTGGAAATGGCATAGACGACGATGGGCTTCTCGACATTCTTCAGCTTGAATGCCTTCAGCCGGGTGGCCCTGATAGATTCCTGGTTCTTGACCTCATCGTAGGCCTTCTCGGAGATGAAAACACTGCCCGCCACGGCCAGGGATTCGATGCGGGAAGCCACGTTCACGCTGTCGCCAACGATCTCCTCCTCGCTGACAACTATATCGCCGGTATGGATGCCGATCCGCACCGGTATGGCGGGGGCCTCCCGGAAGCCCAGCTGCATTTCGATGCCGCACAGCACTGCGTCGATAGCGCTGCCGAAGATGCTCAGGGTGCCGTCGCCATAATATTGCAACACCCTGCCCCGGTACTTCTCCGTGACGGAATTGAAGATACGCCGGTGTTTATCCCGGAATTGTATGGCCTTCTGCTCATTTTGCTGCATCAGGGCCGTGTACCCCTGGATATCGGTAAACATAATAGCGGCTAACTGGCGGGAGCGTGACATGGGGCTAAGGTAAAAAAAATATTTGGAGCTTCTGCCTGGCGATCATGCCTGTGTATGGTGGACGCAGTTTGGCAGGCCCTGGCGGTGTACGGCGCAGGCCGGGGCGGCCGTTCGTACAAGATTTTCAGGATATGTAAGCAAAGCGGCGCGCTCACGGCACCGCAACAACCCCCGTTTCTCTCAGCCGGGCAGCAGCCCCTTCCGGCAACTGCCATTGATCGTCAAACCGGCCGTTGGCGATCACTGCGTTCCGGTTGTAAAGCGCATAATCGTCAAACTTGCTGAGGGCGTAAAGGACGGGAACGGCGACGAAGCGCGACAACCCGCTGATCTGCTTATCAGATTCCGGAGCATCCAGGATGGAAAGGCCGGAATTGACGAGGACGTAATGGTTGCCAACGGGGAAAACATACGCCAGGCCGTAGTCGCCGGAAGCGTCGGACAGGCGCATGGGAAGGCGGTCACTGTAACGCTCAATAATGGAATTGCTGGTTCTGTCGCCAAAGAGGATGAGGTTTGCCTCCAGCAGGTCGGACGGCCGCACCTCCCGGTCGCTCAGCACCCGGGGAAAGACCATGATGCGCCCCAGGAATTCTCCGCGGTAGACGGACCATTCGGCGGCCTTCTCCGCCTGTTGCCGCCGCCGGGCCAGTTCTTCTTCTGAAGGGCTGCCCCCGGTGCCGTACACGTAAACATGGCGGGTGGAAAGCACATCGCTCATCGGCCCTTCGATCCCCCTGCGCTTCGAGATCGTCGGCGGGTAATAAGCTCCGTTTTCCCATCCATCTTCCGTTTTGAGGAAGGTAAGGGCCTTTTCGGCCGGCGCCTCCACGGTATTTCCATCGATGTCGGCTTTCAATGGGAGCTCCTTTTTGAACAAAGGATGCCCCTCCGGATGAAGGGTAAAAACCCTCAGATTGGAGGTTTTGATCTTCAGTTTGTTCTCCCCGGTAAACCTTGCGTCCACCTGCGCCGGCGTTCCAGGCGTAAAGGCCTCGAGGGTGATCCAGTAAGCTTTATTGTGTTTATACCGGTCGGTGGTAAATTTCACGCGGAGGGGGAAAGGGTCGCGCCTGAACCGGCTGAACCAGTCAAAGATGGCGCCATCCTGATAAGCATTGGCCCAACTGTCGTGCCCAACTCCGGGATACTCGAGGTATTCTACTTCTACCCCTTCTTTTTTCAGGTTTTTCACCCATTCTCTTACTCCTTCCGGCCGGACTGCCGGGTCGGCGCCGCCCTGATGGATTTGTACCGGCAAATTAAAAGCATTGCCTGCGAGGGGAGCCGCTTCTGCCGGCGGCGCAGGGCATACCGGGGCGATGGCCGCCCACATATCCGGGTAGCTCAGCCCGATCCACAGCGTCCCGCCCCCGCCCATGGAAAGGCCGGTAAGGTACATGCGGCCCTCATCGACGGAGAAGCGCCTTTGGACGTCCGCCACCATATCCAGGACATCCTTCTCGGCAATACCCTGATAGCCCATCGTGCCGCGGGCGCGGGGCGAAGCCACGATGTATTCCCGGTTTTCCCAGCGAGGAAAATAGCGGCTGGCCTCCACATCCGTTTCTCCGTTCATGTTAGTCTGGCCGAACACCCTTCTCAGCGCCAGCCGGTGGTTGGAACCGGCGCCGTGCAGCATAACTACCAATGGGTACTTTCTGGAGGCATCATAGTTTTCCGGGATATACAATCCATAGGGCTGTTCTGTGTCGTCAATGTCGGAGTGAAAGGTAAATACCTGGGGCCCGCTTTCCGGTTTTTGGGCTGTGAGGTTTAACGCGGTGAACGCGAAAAGCAGAAAAACCAGCGCAGGTTTGTTCAGAGGCATATTTTTCATGGCGATGTAATTATAATGTTGGAATCAAGGCCCTTTTTCACTCACCAGGCGTATATTGTCGATATAAATATCGCCTTTGCCCTCCAGTTGGAAAACCAGGTCTCTCACATTAGTAAGGTCGGCCTGGCCTTTGAAGTCGGACAGGGGAATGCTGACGGCCCGCCATTCGGGTACAAACCGGCCGCCGGTGACGTACTTGCCCGTCAGCTGCGTTTTAGCGGGAACGCGGCCGTAATCCTGAAGGACGGCCTGAATGGGAAGCTCCGAAAAAGCGCCGGAAGCCGTTCTGATATCGAACTGCAAAGAAGCCGTTGGGACAACCGGAGTGATGTCCACTGGATGCCATTTGTTCCAGCTCACGCCAAAGGCCAGCAGGTGGCAGTCGCCGGCGTCATTGTCCCATCGGGCGTGAATGGAACCGGCGCCGGTTGATCTTTCGCTTGCCGTGATCCCGATATCCTGGCAGTTATCCTTCATCAAGCCCCATCCATTGTTATTGATAAAGGCATCGTCGAACAGTTGGATGGGCAGTGCCAGCGGATCTGGCAGGGCTTCTTCTGCCAGCCAGGGCTCCTGCGGTTCTTCCTCAAAGTAAACCAGGTGGATTTCATCGAGGTATATGCTGCCGCTCTGCTGCAGTTCCATCATCAGCTGTTTGACATTGGTGGCGTCAAGGCCGTCTTTTTTGATGTCAAAAGTGCTGAGCGGCACTACTACTTTCTGCCACTGTTCGTCGATGAAGGGGCGCTCAAAGTACTTGTTGCCCGTGTAGGAATACGATTGCCCTCCTGAGTAATCCTCGAAGGTCAGCACGATGGGCAGGCTGTACATCTTTCCCTTCGCGGAGCGCACATACATTTCTATGGCGGCATAGTCCAGCACCCCGGAAATATCCTTTCCGGCCCAATCGTCCCAGCCAAAGCCAAGGCCTGACCAGATACAGCCCTCAGCGCCCCGGTTCCAGCTTATCTCCAGCGCCTTGTCGCCTTTATACACCACCCCGGAGGAGGCCTTCCCCTTGACGCAGTCGGGGTTTTCCATAAACCAGACCGTACTCATATCGTCTTCGTAGATAACCGGTTCCACGGCCAGGGACAACTTCCGGGGCCTCTCCTGTGGGGCCGCCTGCTCAGCCCCCTCATACAGCGCAGCTGTTTTGAACTGCACACAAGAAGCGAGGGCCAGCGCCAGAAGGAGTATTGATGATCTCAGAGATTTATACAACAGCATAGTTTATTATGTTTTAGAAGCCACGGTATTTCAACAGGGAAAAATGGCCCTTCAGCCAGCCATCCGGCCATTCCCCTAAAGCACCAATGGTTTTCCTGCCGTAAATACCAGAAAATCTATTCCAAAATCAACCTGCTGGGGCGGGTTCGGCTGAGCATTCATATCGGAAATGAGCACTGCCCTGATGGCGACGATCTTCTGCAGTTGCGCTTCGCTGATCCCAAGCTCGCTCACCGGTTTGTGGAAATGCCGCCATCCTTCCCAGTTAACGGGAATGTCGCCATAGGGAAATACCTGGTCCTGCCCATCCTCAAAGGCGCCGCTGTCGTTGGAATCAAAGATCAGCTGGATCACTGCGATGGTATAGGGGCTTCCGTCGCTGTAGAGGAACATATTAAAGAACAGCTCTTCCGGCACGGTGGCGGGCACCGGGAAATAAGTTTCTCCGGTGATAGAAGCCTTGATATCTATCAGGCCGGCAAAGAAGTTAGGCACTACATTATCGGTGCCCCGCAACAGGTAGAACCAGTCGCCCTGAGCGGCCGGCGCCTCCATGCTGCGGCCCGACTGCGGCGCCAGTTCGAATTCGAAATTGCCGACGAAGATATTGCTCCCGGGCGCCTCTTCAAAATCGGCGGCCACTTCGCCTTCATATATTTTGGCGCCTACCACTTCAACTTCTGCCGCCTGGTTAAAGGAGGGCTCCTCAGGGATGATCAGTTCCACCATGCAGTTCTCCTCTTTGAATAAAGGAAGCTCGGTAGTTCCGCCGGACCAGGTAGCGTTTTCCGCATTGAGTTCGTTTTCGAAACCTTCGATGATCTTCACTGCGCCGCTTTCCATACCGGTGATCCTGACCATCCACTCCACCCTTTTATTGAAACGGGCGGTAAAGGCGACCGTTTCGCCGGCGGAAAAATCGACGGCCTGCCGGCTCACAGCCAAAGGCTCCAGCAGGTTGAACTCCCCAAAGCGGTCGACCAGCGAAGGGCCGTCAAAAACATCAGTTTCATGGCTGCAGCTGCCGGCAGCCAGGGCCATCAGCAGGGCCGGCAGATAGATAAGGATATATTTTTTCATGATATCTTCAGGTTAAAAATTCATATTATACAAAACGAAGAACTGGTTGAGCTGATAATCATTGCCCGGGTCCGTCTTCCGGCTGAAGTCAAAGCTCTGGTACTGCAGGGTGATGTACACCCCTTCATTGAAGCGGTAGCGAAGGCCGGCGCCCAGTAAAGACTCGGCATCATCGGCTATATATGGCGCCGGGAAGTCTTTGACATCGTTGAATTCCTCGATCAGGGGAATGTACTCGTTCCCGCTGGCCGATAAGAGCCTGGCGCCCAGCAGCAGGTCAAAACGGCTGAACAGTTCGGCTTCGACGCCCGCTTCCACGAGGTTTGAAGACAAGTCCACCTCCTCCACCGGAAGCCCGCCGCGGGTAGTCTGCTCATTCTGGAAGCCCAGGGTCAGGCGCAGGGCTTTTTCCCAATCTGCCAATTTATGCACATTGAGGTTAGCCATTGCCCGTATCAGGCGGAAGTCTTTCAGTTCCTTTGTTCCCTGCCCCCTCAGTTCTTTGAGCAGGGAAACGTCCACTGAAGCTTCCAGCGCTCCGTTTTCCGGCATAAAATCCAGGCCCAGCCGCAGGCCCCGGCGGTTGGGCGTCGCCTTGCCATAGGGCTGCGTGTTGCTGTAGCGCGGGTCATAGCTCATCAGGCGATCTGACAACTGGAAGGTGTAAAGGGCGCGGTCCCGGGCCAGGTCGAATATGGTGGGCATACGCAACATCTGCTGGTTGCCGATCCGGTTGTAATAGGTTTTGGCGCGGTTGAGATCCACCCGCCTGCTCTGGGCGCCGCTGCTGAAAAAATCGGGGCCGACATCGACAAAAGCAGCCGACAGGCTCAGGCGCTGCTCTTTGAGGCTCAAAACAGCGCCGATTTCCAGGAAGGTGTCATCTTCCTTAAATTCCGAAAGGCTGTCTTTCTTAAATTCCAGGTTTGACTGCCCGGTTTCTCCCATGATCCGCAGGCCCAGCGCGTCCTTGTCGAACAGCGTAAGGCCGAAATCCAGCGTGTAGACCGAATTGCGCAGGCCGGAATTGGCCTCGCCCGACTTGAGGTCGTCCCAGGTATAGGCCAGGTTCAGGCCTACCTCCGCCATAGCGCCGCTCTTGCCGATCGGCCGGCTGGCCAGGCCGATATGGCCGCCGCCCAGAAAGCGGGTGGGCGTGGTGAAGAAATCCGTACCCCGAATGCGGGCCACAAAGCCGGTAAAGTCGAGATCATCCAGCCCTTTGGCGAACTCGAGGCCGAAGTCCAGCTTTCCGCCCTGCAGGCGCCTCCGGTTATCCTCAGTATAAAAATTTTCGTAATAAATGACCTCTTTCTGAGGCCGGAACAGCCCGGGTTCATTCACCTTGCCCTCCTCATCCGGAAGGAAGAGCGTATAAGGGGTGAGGGCGACGTCCATATCTCCTACGCGATACTTCAGCACGTTGGCGATCAGGCCGCGGGCCCACAACTCCCGCACCTCAACGGCCACTCCGGCGCCGAAGAAGCCGCCGAATTCATTGCGCAGGCGGAGGATGGCCTGCACTTCATTTTTGTCATTGGGCTGGGCATTGACGGCCAGGTCGAGCAGGAACTCGCCGTCAGACAGGTTTTCCACCGTGGCAGTGTCCGTATCCATGATCTCGCCGCCGATGCCGGTTTGCTGAATGGAGGCCCGCCCCAGGCCATTGAACTGGACTTTCTTTTTCTCTTCTTCCATCTGGCTGGGCAGGGCAGAACCATCCTGAGCGCAGAGCCCGCCGGCAACCCATATAGTCAGTAGCGGAAGGAACAGATATTGGAGTAGTCTATTTTTCATCTTGATGGGTATTAGAAGAATATTTTTAATTCAATAGTGACTTCCCGGCCTTTGTAGTGGTCGAGAGGAAAACTGCGGTCCTCAAAGTTCATCCACCGATGGCGGAAATAAATGCCGGCGTTTTGGGCAATGGCCCAGTCAAACCCCAGGCCGATGCCGGTTCCGAACTGATCACGCGGCAGATCCGTTTCCATATCCCAGTCGGAAAAGCGGCCGCCCCGGGCGTTTTCCAGGCCGAGATAGCCGGTGAGGATGAAATCGTCCACAATTTCACAGTACAGGTCCAGCTCATGAGACTGCACGAACAGGTAGCTGTCCTCGTCCATGGCAGGCAGTACGCCCGCCCGTGAGCTGGCCGAGCCGAAACTGCCAAGGTAGAAAAAGAACAGGGGCCTTCCCGCCAGTTTTGACTTCAGCTTCGCCTGCAGGTCGACGGCATTGTAGTACTTGCGGGTGAGCGCCCCGGCGGTGGCCGGGTCGAGGTCGGTGGTACGCACCCGTTCAAATACACCCCGGAAAAAGGAGAACTGCCGCCCGTAGGGGCCGAAGTTGGTGGCACAAACGGCGTTGGCCGGAAAGGGGTTATAGATGCGGGACATTGCCAGGCCGTTAACGCGATGAATGAAGGACAGCACGGTGGTAGCAGGGTCTATTTCCGCCGCCAGGCCCCAGCCTACCGCCAGCTTGGCCGGGCCCACCTGCAGGCCGGTATTGACATTAACGCCCCGGCGGTTATGTGCCAGTTGGTTCACCTGGGTGATCAACCCTCCTGCGGAAGACTGCCCGGCGGCCACCCCACAGTTTCCGATGGGCTGGATATCCGGGTTGTTGTTGGTGGCGATCTCGCCGTTCTCGTTGAAAAAGCCTTTTCCAACCTGATACACTTGTATATCCAGAGGCAGGAAAGTGTATTTCGCCGGGATTTTCACCCGCGCCATGAGGGCTTCTCCCCAGTCTCCGGCATATTCCGGGCTTGAATATTTGCTGCCTCCCACTTCCCCGCTGAGATTGATGCCGGCCAGGTTGAAGTCGAAAGAAAGGGTATGCACCTGATATTCCCGCCGCTCTTTGCTGAGGCTGTCGAGCGACCGGTAGCTGTAGATGGTGTTGAAGGCCAGGGAAGACCCCTGCTTGCCGATGTTTTTCTTAAGCTTGCCTCCGGTGAGGTAGCTGGGCAGCACCCTCGAATCGCCGGCAAACCCCTGATAAGTGGGCACATTGCCCGCCGTCCCGAAATTGAAGATGGTGGACAGCGGGTCGTCCTGGGCATTGGGCAGCCCGCCATTGGGCTGTGTTTTTCCCCAGAAGAGGTCGAAGGCCAGCCCCCCGGGCAATTTGGCGCCATCGAGGATGATGCCCTGGAAAGCCTGGTAGTTCCAGCGCAGGTCCCCGGGGTTGGTCCGCCCCGTAGTGAAGTAATTATCGTATTTATCAAGGCCGTCGACGCCTTCCCAGGGTGTACGGTCGAAGATCGTAAAACGATCCAGGATCTGATACACTCCGATGGTGAAAGGGCTCAGGTTGTACCAGTGGATACCGCCGGCCCGTATGCCGAATTTGCCGATATCCGTCCGGAAATTGCCAAAGAAATTGATCCCGAGGTTGACGGAAAACACGTTATCCTGATAGCCTTCTCCCAGATAAGGCGTGAAGACGAACAGCTCCGTGCCGAAGCTCGAACGGCCGCTGGGCCGCCCCATGACGGTCATCGACAGCATAGGTTCGCGATAGCCGTCACCCACCCCATAGGCCTTCTCATAGGGGCTCAGGTTGGGGTAGGGCTCCGTCATGTTGCGCCCGTAGAGAAAAAGCCGGTAATAGCCAAAAACCGTCACAGGCAGGGGCTTTTTTTTGAGCACCTTGCCGGTATCCGCGGATTCCGGCAGGCCCGGAAGCGGAATAGCCTGCCCGGGCAAAGGCGCCAGGATAGCCGGAACAGGCGCCTGCCGGGAATAAAGGCTAAGCCCGGCCCGCAAAGGGTAACCTCCGGCCAGGGACGCTCCGGCCTGTGCCAGGGACGGGGCCCCGGGGCAGAAGATCAGGAAGAGTACCATGCCGGCGCTGAGCCAGGCAGGGCCCCGTTGTCGCCGGCATACTTTCACAGGTTGGTAAAAGTTCTTCATTAAATTCGGTTGTGTGTCTGGCAAATATAGGCTCAATACCTAAAAATTTAATGCAAACGACTACATCACCCATACATCATTTGGCGAAACTTTACAACTTAACTACATCATATCGCATTTCTTTTGGACATTAGCCGTTGTTTACTTAATTTCTGATGGATTTTTTAACAGCAAACTTTTAACACATCATGAGAGTGCTAAAATACATCGCCTTCCACGCATTGTGTTTCCTTGTTTTTCCTCTTGCCGCTCAGCAGGCCGGGGGGCCTGTCAAGGTGGAAGTCCGCAAGGAAAACGGCAAATGGACGCTCTACCGCGGAGGGGCGCCCTATTACATCAAAGGCGTCGGGGGGCAACAGTATCTGGACCGCGCTGTGGCCTATGGCGCCAATTCGGTGCGCACCTGGGGCTCCGGCGAGGCCATTGCCATTCTCGACGAAGCTCACGAGAAGGGGCTGACCGTGCTTTTCGGCCTGTGGGTAGGCCAGGAAAGGCAAGGGTTCGATTATGATGACGGCAAGAGTGTGAAGGCGCAACTGGAGCAGTTCCGGGAAGTGGTGAAGGCCTATAAAGACCATCCGGCCATCCTGATGTGGGGCGTCGGCAATGAGAATGACCTGTTCTATAAAAACTTCAAGGTGTGGAACGCGATCAACGATATTGCAAAAATGATCCACGAAGAAGACCCCAACCACCCGGTAATGACCGTCACTGCCGGCCTGGATGTCGCTGAGGTGCAACTCATCCAGGAACGGGCGCCGGAGATCGACATCTACGGAGTGAACACTTACGGCGGGCTGATCGGCATCGATAAGGAATTCCGCAGCTTCGGATGGGACGGCCCCTATATCATCACCGAATGGGGCCCCGACGGGCACTGGGAAGTCCCGAAGACCGCCTGGGGAGTTCCCATCGAACAGACCAGCAGTGAAAAAGCGGCGTCGTACAAGTTGCGTTATGAAAAAGGCATCTATAAAGACCAGGAAATGTGCCTGGGCTCTTATGTTTTCCTTTGGGGCCAAAAACAGGAAACCACCCCGACCTGGTACGGCGTATTCCTTCCGGGGGGGTATGAAACAGAAGTAATGGATGTGCTGGAGTACGAATGGAGCGGCAAATGGCCGGAAAACCGGGCGCCCCGTATGGAGTCGCTCACCGCCAACGGCCAAACTGCTTATGACAACCCCTACACCGGCCCCGGCGAGCTGATCACCTTTGAGGCCAGGGCCGCCGACCCGGAAGGGGAGCCGTTGCGATACGAATGGGAACTGCTGCCGGAAAGCACCGATATCAGGTCGGGAGGAGATGCGGAATCCAAACCGGAGGCCGTGGCGCTGTCTGTCGTCAAACAGGAAAACGGCGACATCACCATCCGGGCGCCGCGGAAGCGTGGGCCCTATCGCATGTTCTCCTATGTTTATGACGGCCACGGCAATGCGGCGGCGGCCAATATTCCCTTTTTCGTAGGGACGGAGGAGCGGTGAGGGTTGGGGTTTATGGGTTTTTCAGCTTATGGCTTTTTATCCGGCAAGAAACCCTAAACTCTAAACCCCCATGATAAACTCCACCAGGTTGGCCTCAGGATCCAGGCCCAGTTTTTTGCGCAGGCGGTAACGGCTGATCTCTACGCCCCTTACGGAGATGTTCATCAGGGGAGCGATCTCTTTGGTAGAAAGGTTCATGCGCAGATAGGCGCAAAGCTTATGGTCTTTGGGGGTCAGCACCGGGTATTTCTCCCGCAGCCGCTTGAGGAAGTTTTCATGGACGTGGTCAAAGTAAATCTCGAACCGTTCCCAGTTGTCATCCAGGCGGATGTCTTCATCTATGGCGCGAACGAGTTGTTTGATCTTCTTCCTGTTCTCCGGGGCAGCGTTGGGCAGCAGTTTGTTCAGGCTGTTTTTTATCTCCAGAAGCATCTCTCCCTTCTGTACCAGGTGCATGGTGGCCGAGGCCAGCTCAGTGGTTTTATGCTGAATATCGGCCCTGAGTTTTTCGTTGCGCAGCCGGACGATCTCCGCTTCCGATTGTTCGACCTCCTGCCGGTGAGCCGCCTCCCGCTTTTCCAGTTCCCGCGCCTGTTCAGCCTGCAGGGCATTTTTCTGCTTTTCCATCCTGCGGGCCATATACCGGAACACGCTCAGCATAAAAAGCAGGGCCAGGAAGACATATATCAATTTGGCCCAAACGGTAAGATACCAGGGGGGGCTGATGGTGAAGGCATAAGCTGCCGGCTCGCTGAGGGCGGCATAGGCGTTGCGGGCCTGCACCCTGAAAATGTAGTCGCCATGGGGCAAATTGGTATAATCCTTTTCTACCTGCCCTGACCATTCAGACCACCCACTGTCAAAACCTTCGAGCCGGTAGCGATAGCAGAGTAACCCGTTCTCCTCAAAAAAAGGAGCGGCAAAAGAAAAACGAATGGAGTTTTCCTTATAGGATAAGGCCGGCGGCTCTCCTTCCTGGCCTGGGCTGCTGCCGACACCCCCGCCCCACACCACTCCTGGCCGGCCTCCGATGATGGAAACTTTTCGGATCAGGGCCTGGAAGGGCCGTTGCAGGCCGCCGGATGAAGAAGGGTTATACTGAATAAAACCCCGTTCGGTAGCGATAAAGGCATTATTGGGCCCGGGAGAAAAAACGTGCTCGAAGCCATCGACCAGTGTTTCCTGTACGGCGCTGAAATAAAGCTGCTCCACCTCGTTGAACAAACCGGTTTCTCTGACCTTCAGCAGCCCGAAATCCTCGCCGGCAGAAAACCATATATTCCCCATTTCGTCCTCCAGCATGCGATGAACCAGTTTGCCTTTGCCGATCATGGAAGAAAGTTCTTCATGCTCCCGGAACCGGCCGCTGGCCTCATCATAATAATAAACGCCTTTGGTAGTGGTGAACACCAATTCCCCCCGGATTTTGGAAACGTTGATAAAAAGGTCGCCGGGCAGCCCTTGCCGGGTATTGAAAAAAGAGGTTTCAGCAATGCCTGGAGCTTCCATATCCAGCCTGATCCGGTAAAGCCCCTTGTAGGCGTGAGAGACCCAGATATTGCCGTCCTTATCCTGCTCAAAAACCCGCGCCGATTCATTGAAACCATCCAGCTTGTGAAGGAATTTCCAATTGGGCCCGTTGCCGCGGCCATCCTGTTTTTCAAACAGGTAAAGGCCGGTATAAGCCCCCACGAGGGCATAATCGGGGAAGGCGTCCAGTACCATGAACTTCCAGGCGCCCTTTACCGGGGAAAAAGGCGCCGCCTTGCCGCCGTCAAGGTAAAAAAGGCCTTCGTGATGGCATACGATAAGCTGGCCGCCGAGGTCGGCAAGCCCCCAGACCTGTCCTTTCGTCCCTTCCACCATCTGGAATTGCGGCGGATTAAAAGGGTCGGCCTGCGGCCGCCAGCGGGTATAAAACAAACCCTGGTTGGTGCCCATGTAAAGGGTTTCATTCTGAACAATGGAAGCATAGCCCGTTCCGTCAACGCCCTGTTCTGAACTTATGATCGAAAAAGGAGCGTTCAGCTCCACATAGTCGATGCCGTTGTCCAGGCCCAGCCACAGGTTCAAAGACGGATCCTCGTGAATGCTGAGTATGGTATTGTTCTGCAGCCCATAGGACTTGTTAATGTGGGTTAAGGGCCGTCCGTCGCGGCCAATGATCAGCAACCCATTGGAAGTCGTACCGACAGCGTACCGCCCGCCGGAGATCGCCGCCGCACAAAAAGCCCGGTACTGCGACAGGAAGCGGTTGGCCTCGGCCTCCCAGGGGCGGATGCCCTGCTCGTCCATAAGAAAAAGCCCCTGTTGTGCCGAAACCAGCAGCCCCCTGCCGTCCTGGAAAGGAAGCAGAGCGGCGATGGCCTCGTCTTTGAAAGGCCCGCCTCCCGGCGCCGGCGCCAGGCGCCGGCCGGCCCAGACCATCAGGCCCCGCTCCGTATCCCTGACATATAGCCGGCCGTTCAGTTGAAAAAAACCATCGAGCCGCCCCGGCGGAGTGATCAGCTGCATGCTGTCTCCTTTCCACAGAAAAATGGTTCGTTGTGTACAAAAGAAAACCCCCTCGGGGGATGGAAAGGTTTGCCAGACATCTTCAAAGCTGCGATAACCTTCCGGCGCCTGTTCCGCCAGGGAGACATAACGGGGCGCCCCGTCGCTTCCCTGAGTCAAATATCCCAGTTCGTCCTGCCCGCCCACATAAATGACCCCGTCCTCCCCAATGGCCAGAGAGCGGACGACCGTCCGATTGGGAAGCGCATATACATTCCAGGCAGCCCCGTCGAATTCCAGTATTCCTTTATTGTTGCCGCAATATACCACCCCCCGGCCGTCCTGCAGGATCGCCCAGTTCTGGGTGCCTCCATGATAATCCGATTTGGAATAATTAACTATGGAAGGCGAACCATAGGCAGGGAGCTGCGCCGCCAACCGGTAGCCCCAACCAGAAAGCAACAGGATGACAAAGAAAACAGGTTTCATTTTGGATCGAGCCTTTTCGGTTTAAAATCTTGGCGGGGCCTGCCTATCAACATAAAATTGTGAAAGTTGTTGTAGTAACAGAATTTTGCCGCTTTTTTGGATTCCCTGTAAAATAAGGGTCTGTAACCGGCACGTAAAATACATTTTTTCTTTTTGATGTAGAAGTGATGTATTGAAAACATGGAGCGATGTACCTATGATGTACATACTCTTTGAAACCAGAACATTAATTTTGTAATCAGCCGATCTTCAAAACACTAATTTGCCATTATGGAAAAAGCTAACCAAAAATTTAACGAATCCTCTGTGTTCCTTCTTTTCATTGTTTTGTCCTTAAGCGGATGTAAAAGCCCGGAAGACCTGGGCGGCTGCCATTTCCAGGATGGCCCGGAAGGCTACCAACTGGTATGGAGCGACGAGTTTGACGGAACGGAGATCGACCGCGCCAAATGGTCCTTTGACCTGGGCGACGGCTGCGACCGGGGCGAGGGCCTCTGCGGATGGGGCAACAACGAGCTGCAGTACTACACGGACAGGCCGGAAAACGCTTTTATTTCCGAAAATGGGACCCTGGTCATCAGGGCGCGCCGGGAGATTCCTGCCTATCAGGGGCAATACGCTTACACCTCAGCACGCCTGGTCACCAAAAACAAAGGGGACTGGAAGTACGGACGGATAGACGTCCGCGCCCGCATGCCTGTCGGCCGGGGCCTGTGGGGCGCCATATGGATGCTGCCCACCGATAATAAATACGGTATCTGGCCGAAGAGCGGAGAGATCGACATCATGGAGTACCTCGGGCATCAACCCAACCGGACATTCGGCACCATTCACTACGGTCATGATTACTGGCGCTATACCAGTGAGGAATATTTCCTGGAGTCCGGAACTTTCAACGAAGATTTCCACGTCTTTACTGCTCTTTGGAACGAACAATGCATCAACATCCTGGTGGACGGCGAGGAATATGCTTCCTTCAACCGGTCTACCACCCTGCCGACTACCTGGCCCTTCGACCAGCCCTTCCACCTGCTGCTCAACCTGGCCGTGGGCGGCAACCTGCCCGGCAACCCGGATGGGTCGGCCACTTTCCCACAGGTTATGGAAGTAGATTACGTCAGAGTGTATCAATAAACATTATTTCATCATTTCTTAAACCGGGCTGTTTAATGCCTGAAATCTAACCAAATCAAGGATATGAAAAACATATTTACCTTCTTCGCCCTGCTGCTTTTTTCGACAGCGGCCTTTTCACAGCAACCACAGATTCCTATCGACTTTGAATCCGCTTCCATTACTTACGCCTTCACTGATTTCGCAGGCGGAGTGGCTTCCGTGGCCGACAATCCGCAGCCTTCCGGTATCAACACCAGTTCCAAAGTAGGCCAGATGGTGAAATTCCCCGGAGAGGTCTATGGGGGGAGCACCCTGGCGCTGGCAGGCCCGGTGGATTTTGGGAGCAACAATGCTATCAAAATGAAAGTGCTTGCCAACAGGACAGGAGCCGGGGTGACGTTCAAACTGGAAGGCCCTGCGCCCCACGAGGTGACGGTTCCCACTACCGTTGCCAATCAATGGGAAGAACTGGCCTTCAGCTTTGCCGGCCTCACGGGCAATGAATACACCGCCATCACCATCATCTATGACCTCGGCACTGCCGGGGATGGCGGCCCTGATTTTACGCTCCTGTTCGATGATATTAATTTTACTACCGCCTCCGGAGGGGTGCAAATCCCCATCAATTTCGAATCCACCACCCTCAACTATGTATGGTCGGACTTTGCGGGCGGGGTGGCCTCCGTGATCGACAACCCTCAGCCTTCCGGTATCAACACCAGCTCTAAAGTAACCCAGATGGTCAAATTCCCGGGTGAGGTTTACGGCGGAAGCACCCTGGCCCTGGGTTCGCCGGTAAATTTTGGCAGCAATAACGCCATTAAAATGAAGGTGTTTGCCAACCGGGCGGACGCCCCGGTGCTTTTCAAACTGGAGGGCCCCGCCCCGGTTGAAGTAACGGCCAGGACCACCGTGGCCAATCAATGGGAAGAACTGGCCTTCAGCTTTGCCGGCCTCACCGGCGGCGTCTACACAGGCATCACCATCATCTATGACCTGGGCGTTGTTGGCGACGGCGGCCCTGATTTTACCCTCCTTTTTGACGAGATAGAATACACCACCGCCTCCGGGGGCGTACAACTTCCCATCACCTTTGAATCCACCACCCTCAACTATGTATGGTCGGACTTTGCCGGCGGGGTGGCCTCCGTGGTTGACAACCCCGTGCAGTCCGGCATCAATACCAGCTCCAAAATAACCCAGATGGTCAAATTCCCTGGTGAGGTTTACGGCGGAAGCACTCTGGCTCTGGGCGGCCCCATTAATTTTGGAAACTCTACGGCCTTCAACATGAAGACATTCGCCAACAGAGCCGGCGCGTCCGTGCTTTTCAAGCTGGAAGGCCCCGCTCCAGTTGAGCTCTTTGCCACCACTACGGTGGCCAATCAATGGGAGGAACTGACCTTTGACGCCACCGGGCTCACCGGCAATATCTATACGGCCATTACGATCATCTACGAGTTGGGCACTGTAGGCGACGGCGGCCCGGACTTTACCCTCCTGCTGGATGACATCAAGCTGGAAGGAACCAGTGCGGCCGTTAGCCTGAAGGAACTGGGGGTCGAGTATTTCCCCAACCCGGCTGACGGCCTTATGACCGTCAGAGCTCCGAATAATATCGACGCCATCACGGTTTACAACCTCATGGGCCAACCGGTCTTTTTTGAAAAAGGCGCCAATACCGCGAGTTCCATCGACCTTTCTGCCTTAAAACCGGGGGCTTACTTTTTAAAAGTGGCCAGTGACGGCAGGGAAGGTACTGCGAGGATCATCGTTCAGTGAGAAAGCTTATTCATTATAAGCTGAAGCCGCCGCTTGTTCGTTGTCCAGGCTATCCGTCTTAGACGGGTAAACGAAAAACCATCTAAACGCTTCCGGCCATGAAACAAAACAATTTTTACATCGTCAAAACCGCCCTGATCGTAGCTTTGGGAGGCTTCCTGATGGGTTTCGACGCTTCGGTCATTTCCGGGGTCGTCAAGTTTATCGAGGCCCAGTTCAGCCTTACCAAGCTGGAACTGGGCTGGTCGGTCAGCTCGCTGACGCTGACGGCCACTACTGCCATGATAATCGCCGGGCCGCTCAGCGACCGGATCGGGCGGAAAAAAGTACTGACCTACGCCGCTGTATTATATGCTGTTTCCGCCATCGGCTCGGCGCTGGCGCCCAACTTTCTGCTGCTGGTCATCGCCCGCATGGTCGGCGGCCTGGGCGTGGGCGCCTCCCTCATTATTGCTCCGATGTACATCGCCGAGATTTCCCCTGCCAGGATGAGGGGGCAGATGGTATCCTTCAACCAGCTCAACATCGTGATCGGCATCTCGGTGGCTTTTTTTACCAACTACCTCATTCTTCAGCTGGGCAAATCCGACGCTTCCTGGGCACAGGCCCTGAAGTTCGGCGAGTACAACTGGCGCTGGATGCTGGGCCTGGAAACCCTGCCGGCCGTCCTCTACTTCTTCGGCCTTTTCCTCGTGCCGCGCAGCCCGCGCTGGCTCATCATGAAGGAGCAGTTTGACGAAGCCCTGGCGGTTATGAAAAAGGCCAGCGGCGAGGAGGCGGCTATCCGGGAAATGGAAGAGATCAGAAAGAGCATAGACGCCGAAGCGAAAAAAGAAAAGGCGCCGGCCACAGAACTGTTCAGGCCCGCCATGCGGCTGGTGCTCAGCATCGGCATCGTGGTGGCCGTCCTGCAGCAGATTACCGGCATCAACTCGGTCTTCTTCTACGCCCCCATGATCTTCGAACAATCGGGCATCGGCACGGACGCCTCCTTCTCGCAGGCCATCCTGGTCGGCATCATCAACCTGATATTCACTGTCCTGGCCATCGCCTTCATCGACCGGCTGGGCCGAAAGCCCTTGCTGGTCGGCGGAGTGGCGGGCATCGCCCTCTGCATGTTCCTGCTGGCCTACGGCTTCAACCAGGCATCCTATACCCTCACCGGGGAATCCACAACCAGCCTGCCGGAGGGGGTCGACCGGGCCGCCCTCGCTTCCCTCATCGGCCAAACCTACAACAGCGACGTCGAATTTAAGGGCGCCATCCTGGAGGCCCTGGGCGAAGATGCTGCCAAAACCTATGAGTCCGACCTCATTGCCGGCGCCATCAGCATGAACCCCGTGATCATCCTGATCGGCATCCTCGGCTTCGTAGCCTCCTTCGCCATCTCTATCGGGCCGGTGATGTGGGTGCTCTTTTCGGAACTTTTCCCCAACAAAATCCGGGGCGTGGCCATCTCTTTCGTCGGTTTCATCAATTCGGGCATCAGCTTCCTGGTGCAACTCGTCTTCCCCTGGGAACTGGCCACCTTCGGCAGTTCCATGACCTTCCTGATCTACGGCCTGTTCGCCGCCCTGGGGCTGGTATTCATCCTCATGGTAGTGCCCGAAACGAAAGGGAAGTCGCTGGAAGAACTGGAGAAGATATTGGTGAAAGGATAAGCAGCCACTCAACTATACAAAATGAAAAACGCATCCATCTTCATCGGAAATACGCCACAGCAAATAAACACAAAAGCAGTAAGCGGCGCCTACGCCGAACTCGACGGCGAAACCTTTTACCGGATCAGCCACTACGGCCGGATGCGCCCTTTCTTTATGGCCATCGTCAGCGATTCCGACCACTGGCTGTTCCTCTCCAGCAACGGAGGGCTGACGGCAGGGCGCCGCAACCCGGAAACTGCCCTTTTTCCTTATACCACCGATGACAAAATCCATGACGCTACGGAAACTACCGGCAGTAAAACGGTGATCCTGGCCCAAAAGGAAGGGAAAACCTATCTCTGGGAGCCATTCTCTCAGCGTTATGAGGGCCTCTATCCCATTCAGCGCCATATCTATAAGAATTTAGCGGGCAACAAGATCATCTTTGAAGAGGCCAACGAAGCGCTGGGCCTTACGTTCCGCTACGGCTGGAACAGCAGCGAGGCTTTCGGCTTCGTGAGAAAGGCCAGCCTGGAAAATACCGGAGATCAGGAAGTGCAGGCAGAAATACTGGATGGCCTGCAAAACCTGCTGCCCTACGGCGTCGACAAGAACCTGCAGAACGAACGCAGCACCCTGGTCGACGCCTACAAGAAAAACGAGTTGCTGCCCGAGACGGGCATCGGCCTTTTTCTGCTCAGTTCCATACCGGTCGATAAGGCGGAACCCAGCGAGGCACTTATGGCCACCACTGTGTGGAGCACCGGGCTGGAAGAAGCCCGCTTTCTGCTTTCTGCCCTGCAACTGGACGCCTTCCGGCAAGGCAAACCGATACGACAGGAAGAAGATATCCGCGCCGAGCGCGGCGCCTATTTCGTCAACAGCCGGCTCAGGCTGGCGGCAGGGCAAAAGCGGGAATGGTATATCGTCGCTGAACTCAGGCAGGGGCCCTCGGAGGTGGCGGCATTGGAAACGATGATCAGAGGGGGCGGCGGCCTGCCCGCCCTTCTGGAAGCCGATATTGCCAAAGGCAGCAGGAACCTCAGGCGCATCGTGGGCAGCGCCGACGGCCTGCAACAGGCCAACCGGCCGGAGGCCTGCAACCGCCACTTTTCCAACGTGCTCTTCAACCTGATGCGGGGTGGAGTGCCTGCCCACAACTACGCTATCGAAAAGGCCGCCCTGCTCCGCTTTATTCAAAATACCAACCGGGCCCTGCTGCGCGAGTACCGCCCCTTCTTCGAGGCCCTGCCGGACAGCATCGCCTGCGCTGAGCTCCTGTCCAGAGCTGCCGGCGAGGGCCAGCCCCAGTTGCAGCGCCTCTGCTCGGAATACCTGCCCCTCGCTTTCAGCCGCCGCCACGGCGACCCCAGCCGCCCCTGGAACCACTTCTCCATCGAGGTCAAAGAGGAAGACGGTTCTCAAAAGCTGTACTACCAGGGCAACTGGCGGGATATCTTTCAGAACTGGGAAGCCCTGGCCTTCTCCTATCCCGGCTTTATCGAAAACATGGTCGCCAAATTCGTCAATGCTTCCACCATGGACGGCTACAACCCCTACCGCATCACCAGCGATGGGATCGACTGGGAGGTGATCGAGCCGGACGACCCCTGGTCGTATATCGGCTACTGGGGCGACCATCAGATCATCTACCTGCTGAAGCTGCTGGAACTGAGCCGGAAATACCACCCTGAAGCGCTGAACGGCCTGCTCACCCGGCCGCAGTTCTCCTATGCCAATGTGCCCTATCGGATTCGCTCCTACGAGGAACTCCTGAAGGATCCCCATGATACGGTCCTCTTCGATGATGAACTGGAGGCTGCCATCCGGCAAAGGGTGCAGCAAATGGGCGCCGACGGCAAGCTGGCGCCAGGCGCCGACGGGCAGCCCTACCTGGCCAACCTGGCAGAGAAGCTGCTCGTTTCTGTGCTTGCCAAATTATCCAATTTCATCCCCGAAGGCGGCGTCTGGCTGAATACCCAGCGCCCTGAGTGGAACGACGCCAACAACGCCCTGGTCGGCCACGGCGTCTCCATGGTGACGCTCTGTTACCTATACCGCTTCCAGCAGTTTTGCCGGGAACTCTTCAGCCGGGAGGATCAGCCTGTCGAGCTGTCCGAGGAGGTAGCAGAACTCCTGCAGGCCGTCGCCCGTGCCTTTGAGCAGCACCAGGATTTGCTCGGCGGGCCGATCTCCGACAGAAACAGAAAGGCCATTATGGACGCCCTGGGGCTGGCGGGCAGCCGCTATCGCCGGCGCGTCTATGCCGGCGGCTTTTCCGGAAAGAAAAAAACAGCCGCCCCGGAGGAACTGCAGCGCTTTTTTGATCTCTCCCTGAAGTTCGCCGCCCACTCTATCCGGGCCAACAAACGGCCGGACGGGCTGTACCACTCCTACAACCTGATGAAGGTGGAAAACGAGAATGAAGTATCCATCCGCCGCCTGTACGAAATGCTGGAAGGGCAGGTGGCCGTGCTCAGCTCGGGCTACCTGCCTGCACGGGAAAGCATCGAGTTGCTGCATGCCCTGCGCCACAGCGCCCTGTACCGGGCAGATCAGCACAGCTACATCCTCTACCCCGACCGGCAACTGCCGCGCTTTAAGGATAAGAACAACATCCCCGAAGAAGTGGCGGAACGCTCCCCCCTGATCCGGAAGCTGGCCGCCGACGGCAACCGCCGCCTGGTGGAGCGCGACCTGGCCGGCCGATATCACTTCAACGGCAGTTTCAACAACGCCAAAAGCGTGGAAAAAGCCCTTCGGGAATTGAATGAAGAGGGCTACGCCTCATTGGTGGAACAGGACCGGCAACTCATCCTGGACACCTTTGAACAGGTCTTCGACCATCAGTCGTTCACCGGCCGCTCCGGCACTTTCTTCGGTTACGAGGGGCTGGGCTGTATCTACTGGCATATGGTTTCCAAACTGATGCTGGCCGCACAGGAGAACTACCAGTGGGCTGCAGAAAGAGAAGAAAGCCCTGAAGCGCTGGGGCAACTCGCCCGGCACTACTACGATATCCGGCAGGGCATCGGTTTCAACAAAACCCCCGAAGAATACGGCGCTTTCCCCAGCGATCCCTACTCTCATACCCCCGGCAATGCCGCCGCCCGCCACCCCGGCAATACAGCCCAGGGAAAGGAGCATATCCTGTCCAGGTACGGAGAGCTGGGCGTATCCGTGAAGAACGGCAGCATTCATTTTAACCCCGGCCTGCTCCGGGAAGAGGAATTCCTGAGGCAAAACGCTACTTTCCAATACTTCAATGTTGACGGCATGGAACGGCAACTGGAACTGCCGGCCGGAAGCCTGGGCTTTACCTATTGCCAGGCGCCGGTCGTTTACCTCCTGTCAGAAAAACCAGGGATCACCATATTCCGCCAGAATGGCCGTGCCGAGACATTGGATAAGATGGAAATCAGCCGGGAAGACAGCGCCCACATCTTCGCGCGCAATGGGGCAGTTACCCGGATAGAGGTGCGCCTGCCTCCGGCCTGATACGGAAAAGCTGAGCATAAAGGCCTGGCGGCAAAGTGAAGCTATCGGAATTTAACCTATATTTGACAGGCAGAATATTCCGTTAAAACCATTGGGGTACAATTCGAGTGCAAAACAAAGGACGAAAGCGACAAGCATGGGGGCTGACGCTGCTGGCCTTCCTTCTTCCCTGCCTCACCGGCGGCCAGGAATCCCGGCAATGGAGGTATTTCGGCCCGGATGCGGGAATGGGTATGTCCTTTCACAAAATAATCCAGGGCCATTACGGCTTCATCTGGTGCGCCTCCTCCAATGGCCTGTACCGCTTTGACGGCCGGGAGTTCCGGCAGTTCAAGAAGTACGCCGCCCATTCTCCTCCTGTCAGTTCCGATTTCATCTGGGATATCCTGGAAGATGAGCAACATGACATCTGGCTGGCGACATATGATGGCGGCATCAACCGATGGAACCGAAGGACGGGTAAATTTGACTATTTCCGGCGCCAGGCCGGCGCTCCCAACAGCCTGGCGTCCGACAACGTTCTCTATATGACGATGGCGAAGGACGGGATGCTGTGGGCGGCCGTCGAGCTGGAAAACGGCGTGCCGGTACTGGAAAAGCTGGATCCCGTCAGCAGAAAAGTAAGGCACTACCGGCATCAGCCGGGAAATGCCCTTTCTCTGGCCTCGGACACTATTTCCATAACAGCCGTGGCGGGCAGCCCCCTGAAGCCTATGATACAGGACAAGGAAGGGCGGCTTTGGGTGGCCACGAGAGGAGGCCTGAACCTGTACGTTCCCGCCAGCGATGGTTTCCGTACCATTCCCGGCCCCTGGGCCCGCCGCCGGGAACAGATCATTCATCTTTATGAATCTCCGGCCGTTCCCGGCCTCATCTGGGTACTGGCCGCTGCCGAAGGGCTGGCCAGCGGCCACGCCTACCGGCTGGACGGCCGGAGCCTTCAGGCCACCCCTCTTGACTTTCCCCTGGACGAGTTGCTTTCTTACGCCCCGACAGGCATCTATCACCCCCCCGGAAAACCGGACGAACTGTGGCTGTCTTCCCGGGAGCTCTGCCGCCTCAGCCTGAAGGATGGGACGTCAAAGATTTATACCCCCGCGTTGAAAGCCGACCGCTCCCTGTGGCAGGGGTTGCGCGACTCCCTTTTCCTGCTCCAGCCCGGCCCTTCCGGCCTGCTCTGGTTGCTGCCGATGAGCTTTTCACCGGTTGGCCATGCGCGAGGCAGTGAAAAGTATTATATCCGCAACGGAATATTTCAGATGAACTCCCAAAGCGGCCAACTCGAACTGCTGGAAAACAACCCTGCCCACCCCGCGGCTTCCTTCGGCATGGCGTATTCCATCAGCTGCAGCCCGGACGGCCATGCCTGCATCGGTTGTTACCCCGGCTTCTATCAGTACCTGGGTAACGGAAGCGGCGAAGGCTGCCCGCCCGTGTTTAAGGACATTCCGCTCTGGGCGCCTCCTGCCGGCCCGGACAAGCTTTCGGCCTGGGCCGCCATCGAGCGCCCCGCCGGGGTCTTATGGGTGGCAACCTTCAAAGGAGGCGTCAAGCGGGTGGACGTCAACAGCGGGGACATCTCCCACTTCCGGCACGAGGAAGGCAATCCGGCCTCTGTCGCTGACGACAAAGTGTATGCCCTTTTTGCCGACGAGCAGGCGGGCAGGCTGTGGATAGGCACGGACAAAGGGCTGGACTGGGTGGCCCTGGCCGAGCTGGATGAAGAATATCCCAGCCCCATCTTTCACCATCTGCGGGCGGACAGGCGGCTGGCAGGCAGGGAGGTTACTTCGATCAGCCGGGGGCCCGATGGCCGGCTTTGGATCGGCGCCGCCAGTGAAGGGCTGTTGCTCCTGAACACCAGCAGTGGCCTGGCCGAAGGGCAATTCCGGGCTGGAACAGGCGAAGACGGAAACCTTAACAGTTCCTACATCAACAAAGTTTTCACCGACAGCCGGGAGCGCACCTGGGTGGCCACCGGCATGGGCGGCCTGTGCCAGGCCTTCCCGGACAGTACGCAGGAAAAAGGATACAGCTTCCATTGCAGGCTGGAAGGCATGTATATCGTCGACATCTTCGAGAACGCAGATGGCAAATTGTGGCTGGCCGCCATGAATTACGGCATCACCATTTTTGATCCGGAAACGGGCAATTACGAGCTTTGGAATATGGAAAACCGGCTCATCCGCAACAGTGCGCTGGGCATTGAGCAGGACGCCCGGGGCAGGATCTGGTTCAGCTCGCTGGGGCTGAGCCGTTATGACCCCGGGCTGGACGCCCTGCGGCATTTCCGCAAGGCTGACGGCATACAGGACGAAGACCCCGGGCGCCTTCTCCTCACGCTTCGGGACGGCCGGATGGCATACAGCTCCATCAACGGCTGGCTGCAGGTTTTCGACCCCAACACATCCCTCAATAATCCCGCTCCGCCCCGGGTAGCCATCACCGCCCTGAAAGCCTACAGCCAGAAGGAAAAAAACATGGCGGAGGTAGCCATGGAGGAAAATATAGAAGTAACGGCGGAAATCCGGCTGCAATACGGGCAGCAGCCCTTCCAGTTCAGCTTTGCAGGCCTGGAATTTGCCGCTCCTGAAGGCATCCGCTACGCCAGCATGCTGGATGGCTACGAAACCCAATGGAACGTTGCCCGCGAACAGGAGTCGAACCGCTATATAAACGTACCTCCCGGCGCCTATAATTTCCTCCTGCGGGCGGCCAACATCGACGGCCTGTGGATGGAGGCGCCCGCCCGCCTCCGCGTCATCATCCTCCCCCCATGGTGGAGAACCGGCCAGGCCTGCCTGGCCTACCTGCTCCTTTTTGCCGGCGCCATATACGCCATAGCTCTTTCGCAGCGGCGCCGGGGGCGCCTTCAGGCGCAGCTGAAGTTCCAACAGCAGGAAGCTGCCCGCCTCAAAGAGATGGATGCCATCAAAACGAAACTCTATACCGAGATTGCCCACGAACTGCGCACACCGCTGTCTGTCATCGAAGGCATGGCCGGAAGCATCCGGGAAGCTCCTCAGCGCTGGCTGGGCAAAGGCCTGGAA
Organism: uncultured Phaeodactylibacter sp.; assembly: GCA_964488965.1. Classification (GTDB taxonomy): domain Bacteria; phylum Bacteroidota; class Bacteroidia; order Chitinophagales; family Saprospiraceae; genus JACJXW01. The sequence goes on from CAZAXA010000007.1 coordinate 32,039, forward strand.
ATGATACAGCGCAATACCCGGCAGTTGCTCCGCCTGACCAACCAACTGCTGGAACTGAGCATGGTGGAAAGCGGCGCTTTGAAGATCAACATGATACAAGGAGAAGTGATGGGCTTCCTCCGCGCCAACCTGGAGCCTTTTTCTACCCTGGCTGCCCAAAAGGGAGTACATTTGCACACTCAACTGCTGCCGGAACGGATGTTGATGGACTACGATCCCGACAAACTGCAAAGCATCCTGTCCAACCTCCTGTCCAATGCCCTCAAATTCACACCGGAAGGAGGCACGGTACAGGTAAAGTGCCTGCGGGAAGAAGGAGGCCTTCCCATCCTCCTGATCACCGTTGAAGATACCGGCCGGGGTATCCCGGAAGAAGATTTGCCGCATGTTTTCGAACGTTGGTTCCGTGGAGGCCGGCAGGAAGAAGGCGCTGGTATCGGCCTGGCGCTTACGCGCGAACTGGTACGCCTGCTGGGCGGTTCGATCGAAGCCCGCAACCGGCTGGAAGGAGGCGCCTGCTTTTCCGTTTGGTTGCCCATACGGCAACAAGCCTCCCCGGCAGAAACCCTTGCTGCGCCTCCGGCAAGGGAAGCGGCGCCGACGCCGGGCAGGTTGCCCAAAGATGCCCGCCCCAGGCTGCTCATCGTCGAGGATAATGCGGGCCTCCGCACCTACCTGGCCACCCTTCTTGACAAAAGCTATGAGCTTTCCTTTGCCCGCAATGGCAAAGAAGGGCTGGAAAAAGCCGTCCGCGAGGCGCCCCTGATGGTGATCAGTGACATCATGATGCCGGAAATGGATGGCCTGGAATTGTGCAGGCGCCTGAAGGGCAACCTAAGCACCAGCCACATCCCGGTCCTGCTGCTGACCGCCCGGGCGGACCGGCCCACCCGAATCCAGGGGCTGGACACCGGCGCCGACGCCTACCTCAGTAAGCCCTTCAACCGGGAAGAACTGCCGGCACAAATCCGCCAGCTCCTGGAAAACCGCCAACGCTTACAACAGTATTACCGGGCAATCTTGACCGAAGCCCCCCGCCTCCCGTCTCCCGCCACAAAGGCCGACCTGGAAAGCCTGTTCCTCATCCGGGCCCGCGAAGCGGCCCTGGCAAAAATCTCCGACCCGGACTTCGGCGTAAAGGGGCTCTGCCAGGCGCTACGCATGAGCCGCACCCAACTCCACAATAAAATCCATGCCCTGGCCGGGCAATCTACCAGCCGGCTCATCCGCAATATCCGGCTCCAGTACGCCAGGCAGGCATTGGAGCAGAATCCCGGCCTTTCCGTCGCTGACGCAGCCTATTCGGCCGGCTTCAAAGACCCCAACTACTTCTCCCGCTGCTTCAAGAAGGAGTTCGGAATAAGCCCCAAAGGCCTGCGCTGACCTCAAATTTGGAACAATAGTGAAGATTTTTGGAACAATAGTCCAGAAAAGCCTAACAATATAATCGCAAATTTGGGTTTGAGAATTGTTGCCTCATGATTTCCGGCATTCAAGGATTGGATATTTTGCATAACGCCAAATAGGGG
>CAZAXA010000008.1:0-33427 GCA_964488965.1 uncultured Phaeodactylibacter sp.
CCTATTATGTAGACTCCAAAGACGGCAATGACAATTATAACGGAAAGGCCCTCGCTCATCAAAAGGGAGAGGAAGGGCCCTGGAAAAGCCTGTCAAAAGTAAACGCCACCCGTTTTTCTCCCGGAGATAAAATCCTGTTCAAAAGGGGGAGCGCCTGGACGGACGGCCCGCTGGAACCCATGAATGGCGGAGCGCCCGGAGGCGTCATCACAATCTATGAGCATATCACAGGCAAACCCTTCAGCTTCGATCTCGTTGATCCGGATAATAACAACTGCATCTATTTCGGCGCCTACGGGGAAGGTCCGAAACCTAAAATAGATTGCCGGGGAGGGCGGGGTTTGATCCTCGTGCATAACTACGTCATCGTCGAGAACCTGCACTTCGATAACGGCGACAACAACGTGCTGTGGCTCGCCTCTGCCGACGGCAATTTCTGGGTCAATATCTTCAACGTAGATGTCACCAACACAAACGCAAATGCGGTGCGCTCCTCTTTCGGTGGCGGCAACATATGGCTGAAAGGCCTTTACGTTTATAATTACGGCGTCAACGGCATCCTGCTGAACGGGTCGAAAAACAACAAGCTGAAAGGCGTACTGGTAGAAGATTGCCGGGTGGAAGACCCCGAAACCATAGAAAAGGAAGACGCCGTCACCTGTCACCGGGACAAGGAGGAGAATGACCTTGAAGGAAATATCATTATCCGCAACAACACCATCCTGCATTCCGGAGAAGATGGTATCGACATCACCTCCGGGCATAACATCCTGCTGGAAGGCAACGACATCCGCCATTCCTACGCGGCCGGCATTTACATTGTCAAAGATTGGGTAAGCACGGTGGAAGCCAGGGGTAATTTCATCTGTTCGAATTCCATCAGCAAAGGCGTCGGCGACCTCACCATAAAAGTCCCCAACGTGTGGGCATACAATAACGTGATCGCCGGAACCGGCCATCACTGCCTGCACATTGGCGCCACGGACAATACCAGAATATGGAATAATGTGATCGCCCCGAAAGAACGCACCGGGAACTTCATCTGGTTGCAGGAAGGTATCGGCAAACTCGAGTTCAAAAACAACATTTTCGACTTTTCCCAGACGGATCAGGATATCAGCGGGGAGATAACGCCCGGTATCACCTTTGACCACAATTGTTATTTTGGCGCCTCCCCTTCACAAAAAATCTACGGCAAAAAAACCTTCCAGGAACTTAGGGCGGATAACCCACATTTCGAACCCCACGGGATGTGGGCCGACCCGCAGTTTGCCGACCCTCAGAAGGATGCTCCCGAACATTTTATGCCCGCCGACGGCAGCCCCTGCCTGGATAAGGGCGCCGATGTCCCGGTGAGCCGCGACTTCCGGGGCGCCGCCCGCCCCCTGGGCGCCGGAACAGACATAGGCATTTATGAGTTGGGAGCGGGGGATTGCAACCCGGACCCAAAGATTACCAGCTTTCCCGGCAGCCCCTGCGATGACGGCGACCCTGCCACGGTCAACGACGTCTACAGGGATGATTGCCGGTGCGCCGGTACGCCGGGCCCCTGCGCCGGCATTGGCGATGCCGATGGCGACGGCGCCTGCGCCGATGCCGACTGCGATGACCGGAACCCCAATATCACGGCAAAGCGCGGCGACGCCTGTGATGACGGCAACCCCAACACCCACGGTGAAACCATTCAGGCCGATTGCAAATGCGGCGGCGGCGCCGTAGCTCCCCTGCGCGCCTGCGCCCGGATAAACAACAGCCAGGACGACGCTGAGGAATGGGCTTCCGGTAGAGTAGACCTGAAAAGCAGCGACCTGGAAATGGCGGAAGACCTTCGCCAGGGCAAGCAAGCCGTCGGGCTGCGGTTCAACGGCCTCAATATACCGCGGGGGGCGACAGTTATCAGGGCCTATGTGCAGTTTACCGTTGATGAAACGGCCAATGGCGACCCCTGCAAGCTCAACATCTGCGGCCAGGCCAGTGATGATGCCGCTGCCTTCGCCGGCAATAAAAACAATATCAGCGGCCGCCCCAGGACTAAAGCCGCCGTGGCCTGGGCGCCGAAGGACTGGCAGGCTACCGGCGATGCCAAAGAAGCGCAGCAAACGCCTGATATCTCCTCCATCATCCAGGAGATTCTGAACCGGCCCGGCTATAAGGCCGGCAACGCTATTGCCCTCTTTGTAGAAGGCCAGGGAGGGCGAACCGCCGAATCTTATGATGGTTTTCCCGCCAGAGCGCCAGAGCTGTGCGTGGAATATGCCCCTGGCACGGCCCGAACTTACGATTGTCCGGCCCTTAAGGCCAATATTGGCGCCGCTTGCGATGATGGGGACCCCAATACTTCCGGAGAGTATATCCAGGCGGATTGCAGTTGTGGCGGAGGCAAAAACACCACGCCGCCAATTAAGATCTGCACCAGGGTCGGCAGTGACAAGGACGACGCCGAAGAGCTCCCTTCCGGCAACATCAGCCTGTCCAGCAGCGATCTCGAGCTGGTAAACGACCCCGGCGAAGGCAACCAGGTCGTCGGCCTGAGGTTCAAAGGACTGGGCATTCCACAGGGCGCCGCCATCAGCAGCGCCTTCCTTCAATTCACTGTCGACGAATCCAAAAATCTCGACCCTGCCCGCCTGATCCTGTACGGGCAGGCCGGCGACGATGCGGCGCCTTTTTCCAAAAGTGAGAACGACATCAGCCTGCGCCCAAAGACAATGGCCAGGGTAGCCTGGGCGCCTCCCATCTGGCAATCTTCCGGCGACGACGACGCCGCCCAGCGGACGCCGGACCTCTCCGCAATCCTTCAGGAGATCGTGAACCGGCCCGGCTATACGGCAGGCAGTTCCATCGTTATCATCATCGATGGTGAAGGAATGCGGACGGCAGAGTCCCACGATGGATCATCGGGAAAGGCGCCTGAGTTGTGTGTGGAGTATGTCGTTAAGAAGTAAGGATATGCCGCGCCTTTGGAGGAAGCTTCGAACATGAGGGAGTCGCCATCCGGCGAATACCCGGCCACATGGAAGTGACCCTTGGTCAGATAATAGACCATGAAATGGGTTGTAGTTTATGAGAGGGAATAAAAATCAGGAAAATTTTAAACAGCCATCTCCTATGCATATTCCTTCCGGGCCAGATTTTTGGGTTCCTTGAAGAATACCATAAAGAGTATTGCAATGGCCAACGCCAGAAAGCCCGGCGCCAGCCAGATGCTCTTCCAGAGATGAACCCCGTCGCTGAGGGTGTACTGTTCGACCACCCAGCCGGAAGACCAGGAGCCGATCAGCATGCCCACCCCGTAGGTGATCAGGGTGATGAAGCCCTGGGCGCTGGCCTGAATGGCCTTGGGCGCCGCATTATCGACGTAAATCTGGCCTGTGACGAAGAAGAAGTCGTAGCATATGCCGTGCAGGATGATGCCCAGGTAGAATAGGGCCACCAGCTCTTCATTGTTGCCGTAGGCGAAGAGGAAATAGCGGGCCACCCAGGCCAGCATCCCGATCAGGATCATCTTTTTGACGCCCAGGCGGACAAAAAATAAAGGCATGAGCAGCATGAAGATGATCTCGGAGGCCTGCCCCAGGGTCATCTTGCCGGCGGCGTTCTCCATGCCCATCTCATTCAGAAATGGGTTGGTAAAGCTGTAGTAAAAAGCCAGAGGAATGGAGATCAGCAGGGAGCTGATGATGAAAATGGCGAAGCTGCGATCCTTCATCAGTTGCAGGGCCTCCAGGCCCAGGATATCAGAAATGGATATTTCCTTGCCCTTGTCTTTGGGCGGGGTGTGGGGTAAAAAGAAGGAGTACGCCCCCAGGAGCACCGAGGCCCCGGCGGCGATCTTAAAGGGAATGTTGGTATCTTCCACATCCATAAAGCCGATGAGCAGGCCGGCAAAAATCCAGCCGATAGTGCCCAGCACCCGCACGCCGGGAAATTCCTTCTCCGGATGATCCATCTGGTAAAAGCTGATGGCATTCACCAGGGCCAGCGTGGGCATATAGAGGACAGCGTAAACCAGCAGCACCCAGAAAAAAGCAGTGGGATCCATAATGCCGGAAACTACCCAGAGCAGGGCGCCGCCCGCGATATGCAAAACGGCCATGACCTTTTCGGAGGAGAAAAAACGGTCGGCGATCACGCCAATGATGAATGGAGACAGGATAGCGCCCCAGTTCACCGTACTGAAGGCAGCGCCCACATTCAGGCCATTGAAGCCTATTTTAAAAAGATACGTCCCCATAACCACATACCATGCCCCCCAGATGAAGAACTGGAAAAACATCATGACGGACAGTTGGATTCTTGTTCCGGTTTTCATGTCTTATTTTTTTTATCTCATTTATCCCCCTGATATTCTGACACACTGATACACTGATAAACCGATACGCTGATAAACTGCACACTGACACGCCCAAACGGCTACCCGTCTAAGGTTGGACAATGAGGCTGACGATCGGCTACCCCTAAACCAGGGCACGGTGGGACACGAGCGTAGCGACTGATGAAATAAACCGCACCCTGGCGTGGAATCCCAGGTGGCGCATTCCCTGCGCCTTCTGGGTTCTGCCTTGGCTGTTGTCCAACCCTAGACGGATAGCCCACCCAAACACATAAGCACCTACAACCCCACCATCCTCCCCGTCCTCACCGACTCATCCGCCGCCAGGACGATCCGCAGGCTGTTGATGGCATCCTCCAGATGGTTGCCCAGATCGAGATTTTCCTGAATGGCCCGGAGGAAGAAGGCCTGTTCCAGGTCGCACAGCCCCTGATGGCCGGGCTCGTCGGTGGTATCCACCCATTCGTCCTTGCGGGCAAAGCTGCCGTCGGCAGCCGTTTCGCTGTAGTGGATGCGCAGGGAATTGGTGGCGGTATGGCTGTCAATATTATCCGAAGTTTCACTGCCGGGCTTGTCGACGATACTGACGCAACCCTTCGGGCCGATGACGTCTTTGACAAAATAGGCCGTTTCGCTGACCATCGGCCCCCAGGCGGCCTCGTACCAGCCCACGGAGCCGTCGTCGAAGCGCACCTGCAACTGCCCGTAGTTATACATGCCCGGAATGAGTTCCTCTGATAAACGGGCGCCGATGGCGCTGACCGAAACGGGCCGGGCCCCGGTCATAAGGCACATCACATCCACATAGTGGACGCCGCAGTCCACAATAGGCGACATGGAGTCCATAAGTTTCTTGTGGGTTTCCCAGGTGGCGCCGTGGCTTTGCTGGTTGAGGTTCATGCGCATCACCAAGGGTTTGCCGAGCCCCCGGGCAATTTCGATGAATTTTTTCCAGGCGGGATGGACGCGGAGGATGTATCCGACCACCAGCTTTTTGCCGGTTTGTCGCACCATCTCCTGAATTTCCAGGCATTCCTCCACGGTATTGGCCAGCGGTTTTTCTACAAACACATGGGCGCCGGCGGCCAGCGCCTTTTTCACATAATCGGCATGTGTATCCGGATAGGTGTTGATCGATACTGCATCCGGCCGGGTGGCGGCCAGGGCATCCTCATAATTGCCGAATTCAGGGTAGCCGCCCAGTTCGCGGGAGAGAGCCTGCCGGCTTTCCGCCCCCCGGCTGACGAGGCCAACGATCTCAAATTCTTTCATCTTGTGGTAGGCCCTGGCATGGGAGGCGCCCATATTGCCACAGCCGGCGACGAGGATGCGGATGGGTATATTCATTGGAGTTGATTTGGCTATCAACAAATTTCTGAAAAAAAACCTAAATTTACCATGAAAATCCTGTTCAAAAAACAAATATTTCATGGTAGATAGTGGTTATATCCCTCGCTTAGCTGAAGCAGAAATTCTAAAACTGGTATCTTATTTCCCGGCTGTAGCGGTTGTGGGCCCAAGACAAGTAGGAAAAACCTCCCTGGTTAAGGCCATCCGCTCCAATCTGGATAAGCCATCTGTATATCTGGATTTGGAAAACCCCGACGACCTGGCCAGATTGAATAGTCCTTCTTTATTTCTGGATCCACTCTCTGATCAGACGGTTATTCTTGACGAAGTTCAGAAAGCACCGGCACTATTCCCTGTATTGAGGGGAATAATTGACCGTGACCGAAAGCCCGGCAGATTTATTCTTCTTGGTAGTGCTTCTCCTGATCTGATCAGGGACACTTCGGAGTCCCTGGCGGGGAGAATTGCCTACCATGAGCTCAAGCCGTTTTACTGGGAAGAGATCAGGGATTTGGTGGATTACCGAACCCACTGGTTCAAAGGAGGTTTCCCCCCATCTCTCTTGGCGCCCAGTGACGAATATTCCCTTTTGTGGCGAAGGAACTTCATAAAAACCTACCTGGAAAGGGACCTGCCCCTTCTGGGATTGAATGCTGACCCCATTCTCACTGGAAAGCTTTGGCAAATGGTTGCCCACCTCAGTGGAAGCCTTCTCAACATGGAAGCGCTCTCCAGTTCCCTGGGTATTCATGGCACAACGGTCAGGAAATATCTGGATTTCTTTGAGTCCACCTATTTGGTTCGCCGGCTACAGCCTTTTTTTACTAATCTGAAAAAACGGTTGGTTAAAACGCCCAAAATCTATATCCGCGATACCGGCATCCTCCACCAACTACTTGGCATCCCTTCCCTTTTCGAACTGGCAGGACATCCAATTTTGGGTGCTTCCTGGGAAACCTACGTTATCGAGCAGATAGCCGCAATCTTACCAGGTTGGGCGGAGATGTATTTCTATCGTACCCATCAGGGAACAGAAGCCGACCTGATCATCACCCGAGGAGGCAAACCCGAATTCCTTGTGGAAATAAAATACTCCACGTCTCCGAAATTATCTAAAGGATCCTACATTGCTCAGGACGACTTGAAAACCCGAAAGCACTATGTCGTTTGTCCGGTAGAGGAAGGCTTCCCTCTTTCGGAAAATGTGCAGGTGCTTGGCATCGGCGAGCTTTCCATGCTGTTCAAATGACCCCTGGCCGGCTTTTTGATTTTGCTTTCACGCCTCACCCCTCCAGCCACTGATCCAGGTCCAGGTCACCAACCGTATTAACCACCAGGTCCGGGCCGAAGGCATAGTGTTTCAGGCTTTCCTTTTTGGAAACCCCCGAAAGCGTCAGCACGGTGCGGTAGCCCACCTGTATGCCGCCGAGGATGTCGGTATCCATGGTGTCGCCGATCATGGTCGTTTCTGCCGTTTCCAGGCCCAGTTTTTTGCGGGCCACCCGCATCATGACCGGGCTGGGCTTGCCGACGGAGAAGGCCTGGATGCCGGTGGCCTCCTCGATCATCTTGACCACGGCTTTGATCCCCAGGTTGGTCCAGCCTTTCTTCTTGGGCGAGGGGTCCAGGTTGGTGGCCACCAGCTTGGCGCCGTCCAGGATCATATCCACAGCGTGGTTGACCATCTCCAGGGTGAAATTGCGGCCCTCGCCCACCACCACGAAGTCGGGATCCTGCGTTACCAGGGTGTAGCCGTTTTCGTGCAGGCTGGTCAGCAGGCCGCCTTCGCCAAGCACGTAGGCCGCCCCGTGCGGCTTCTGCCGGGCGAGGAACCAGCCGGTGGCCATGGCGCTGGTGAAGACGTCTTTCTCTTCCGCCCCGATGCCGATGCCGGCCAGTTTGTTGACCACATCCCGCGGGGTGCGCTGGCTGTTGTTGGTCAGAAAGAGGAAGGGTACTTCCCGTTTTTTCAATTCAGTAATAAAAGTGTCAGCGCCGGGGATCAGGTCGTTCCCGCTGTATATGACGCCGTCCATGTCAATGAGAAATCCTTTGGGCATATTGGTGAATATTTGCGGTCTGATCTGGTTGGGCATTTTGTTTTCCACGCTTGTAGGGGAGCGAAGGTATTGATTGTTTACGAATCCTTCCCCTCGCCCCGGCCTTTTGAACTCATGACCGCCTGAATGTCTTCCGCCGTGATCTCCGGCGTACCGCCCGCCTTGGTGGCCACCAGCGCTCCTACTGCTCCGGCGAAGGCGAGGCAATCCAGGCTGCCCTCCCCATTCAGGTATTTGCTCAGAAAGGCAGCCAGGAAAGAATCGCCGCTGCCGATGGTGTCCTGCACTTTTACCGGGAAGCCTGGGTGCTCCCAATAACCGGAGCCATCCAGGCAGGCGGCGCCGTCCTTTCCTCTGGTGAGGATGAGCACATCGAGGCTGAATTTATGGCGGATGATATCCATTTGTTCCCTGTCTTCCCCCCCGGCATTCTGCCAGCCGGCGATGAGGGCGAGCTCTTCGTCGTTCATTTTTACAATATCCGCTTTGGCCAGCAACGATTCGATCAGCGGCTGGGAGTAGAAAGGCGCCCGGAGGTTGACGTCCAGGATGCGGATGGGCGCCAGTTCCAGGTATTCCAAGAGGGTGCTCCGGTTCTGTTCCGTCCGGCAGGCCAGGCTGCCGAAAACAAGCGCATCGGCGGATTTCACAACATCCTTTGTCTTGTCGTCCGGGCGTATATGATCCCAGGCGACGGGGCTGACGATTTCATAGGAGGGTGAGCCGCCATTGTCCAATACCACGTTAACTATGCCCGTGGGAAAAGTGGGGTCGGTTTGGATCAGGCTGGTGGATACGCCCTTGTTTTCCAGAAACCTGATGAGTTCCTTCCCCAGTTCGTCATCCCCTACACTGCTGATCATTTTTGACCGCATCCCAAACTGATTGACGTGGAAGGCCACGTTCATCGGCGCCCCGCCGGCCACCCGCTTATCCGGCAGCACGTCCCAGAGCACTTCTCCGAAGCAAATAATGGTAGGTTTCGACATATCTCCGTGTTTTTCAATGGGCTTATCCATGGCGGTTCCTGGAAAAAACGATATGGTATTCGGTGTTGTGGTTTTACTCCGTTAGTCGTGGATTCTTGCCAAAAAATGGCAGAAAATTATTGCACAGGAACGGAAGTTCGTTATTTGTTTAAGCCTCTCCGAATGCACAAATGCACAAATGCACGAATGCACGAATGCACGAATGCACAAAATCTTGGCTCTGGCTCCGCAAGATTACGGTATCATGGTTGTGCATCCACCCCCCCCAACACCTCAACACCTCAACACCTATCTCCGCCCCACCGCGATCAGCTGCTTCTCCAGTTCCTCCAGCGGCGTCCCTTTGGTTTCCGGCATCATCCGCCAGACGAAGATCAGCTGCAGCGCCATCATAAAGGCGAAGAAGGCGAATACCGGCGCCGCCCCCACGGTAGTAAAGAGCACCGGCACCAGCGACGGTATGCCGGCCGCCAGCACCCAGTGTACAGAACTGCCGAAGGCCTGCCCGTTTGCCCGCAAATGGGTGGGAAATATCTCGGAGATAAATACCCAGATGACCGTTCCCTGCCCGATGGCATGGGCGGCGATGAACAGGAACAGGGAAATGGGTACGGCCATACCCTTAATGTCCATCAGGAAGAAAAGGGCTACCATCGAAAGAGACAGGATGTATCCTACCGATCCGATATACATCAGTTGCCGCCGGCCATAACGGTCGATCATCGACAGCCCAACCAGGGTGAAGACGAGGTTGACCACCCCTATGCCCACACTGCTCAGCAGCGCTGAGCTTTTTTCCAGGCCGGCCAGTTCGAAGATGCGGGGCGCATAATACAAAAAGGCGTTGATGCCCGAAAACTGGTTGAAAAAGGCCACCAGAAAGGCCAGCATCAGCGGGAAGCGGTATTTCGGGCTGAAGATCGTCTCTCTGGCATCCGTTTCTTCGTGATCGGCCAGAATGCGCTGCATCGCCGCCTCCACATCCATGCCGGGGTCGATCAGGCGCAGCGTTCTGGCGGCGCCCTCCCGGTCGTGCTTCTTGATGAGCAGCCACCTCGGGCTTTTCGGCACCGTAAGGACCATCAGGGTATAGATGAAAGCCGGGATAGCCTCTACTCCGACCATCCAGCGCCAGGCGTTTTCCCCGATGTTGCTCAACAGGTAGTTGGAAAGGAAAGCGATGAGTATCCCGAAAACGATGTTGAACTGATACAAGGCCACGAGCTTGCCCCGGTCGTTGGCAGGCGCAATCTCGGAGACGTAGGCCGGCGCCGCCACCGTGGAGGCCCCCACGCCCAGCCCGCCCAGGAAGCGGAAAAAGGCAAATATCCAGGGGTCGTTGGCCAGGGCAGACCCTACCGCGGAGACAAAGTAGAATACGCCAATCCAGAAGAGCGTCTTTTTGCGGCCCAGCCGGTCGGTAGGAAAACCGCCGAAAATAGCGCCGATGACCGTGCCCCAGAGGGCGGAGGCCATGACCACGAAGCCGTGGAAAACTTCTCCCTTTTGCCAAAGCGCCTGCAGCGACAGGTCGGCCCCGGAGATTACAACCGTATCGAAGCCGAACAAAAAGCCTGCTAAAGCAACCGTGATGGACCAGAATAAGATTTTGCGGTGGTTCATAAATTTTCGTTTTGTTTTGCTCATAACTAGTTGGGCCGGAAGGAGGGAGGCTTAATTATCATGCCAAAATTCTTTCAAATTTGTTGCATGCAGGCGGCCAGGCCGTTCTACTTTGCCCTTTGTATGCCAAAGGCGTGAAGGTACAGACTTTTGGTCAAAATCCCACAGTGCTGTTTTACCGGAAAACCGCTTTTTTCAATGGGTAAATTCTGGCTTCGCTAACCTTCACATCCCCTCCATTGGAGTACAGCTTCACTGCGCTGAAATCCTCCGACGGGAAAAAGATTTCCGTCATCACCACCCCTCCTCCGTCGGCGAACAGCTCGCAGGAGGCCACATCAAAAAAGAGGTGAAGACGCAAAGCTCCTTCAGTACTCAGGCGGGGAGCAGTATGGCGCCGGGCCGCAAATTTTTCGGAAAAACCGGTTTTCCCTGCTTTTGTCCGGTCGCTGTAAAATACATTGCCGGCAGCATCATATCCGATCCGGTATTCCTCCCCCTTCGAATTGGACAAGGCAATGCCAAAATCCGTTTCAGCGTCTTCCGGCAGCTCTGCTTCCAGTATAACTTCCATCTGAGAGGGTGAAAAACCGAGTTTTTCGCTAAGGTTCAGTTCACTGCCTATGGTTTGATCTTCCATGGAGAAAACGTTTCCACGCAGGCTTTCCACTTCCCGGACAGGTTGCGAAAACAGCCGCAGGCCGGCAGCCGTGCTCCTCAGGATCAGTTGCCGGGGCAAGGTCATGGCACTGCGCCAGGCTTCGGTTGGCACGACGATGGCATATTCCCAGTTCGACATCCAGCCCAGGAAGATGCGCCGCCCATCCGATTCGGGAATATCCGACCAGGTGACGCCGGCGTAATTGTCGCGCCCGTAATCGAGCCAGACGGCCTTTTCTCCGCTTACCTGAGATGCAAAAGAGGAATCCAGCGTGAAAGTTTTTCCGTCAAAATTGCCGACGAAATACTGGGTAGCTGAACCACTGTTAGGCCCGCCCGGGTTGATGCTCAGCAGCATTACCCATTTGGTTTCCCCGGCATTATCCACCTGCAGGGGAAACAGGTCGGGGCATTCCCAGACGCCGCCGTGCGAACCCCACTCGCGGCCGAAATCGCTGAGGTGCATCCAGTTTTTCAGGTCGGGCGAGCCCCACAGCTTCACGTGGTTCTGAGCGGCGAATACCATTACCCACTGCTGCGAGCCCTCGTGCCAGAAAACTTTCGGGTCGCGGAAATCCCTGATCTTTTCCGTATTTGGCAAGACGGGGTTGCCCTCATACTTCGTCCAGGTACGGCCGCGGTCGTTGCTGTAGGCAATACTCTGGTACTGAAAGTCCTGGCGGCCGGCGCGCTCCAGTTCCGGTTGGTGATGCGTGAAGATGGCGATGAGGGGCGGCTGCCCGTTCGCTCCCAGGCCGCTGGTATTGTTCCAGTCCACCACGGCGCTGCCGGAAAAGATATACCCCAGCGAATCGGGATATAGCGCGATGGGCAGATGCTCCCAGTTGACAAGGTCCCGGCTCACCGCATGCCCCCAGTGCATGGGGCCCCAGACGTTGCTGTCGGGGTAATGCTGGTAGAAAAGATGATACTCCCCATCGTAATATACCATGCCGTTGGGGTCGTTCATCCACATCTCTTTAGGCGTAAAATGATAACGGGGCCTGTGCGGCTCCTGATAGCCGGCCGTATCTTCTTTTTCTTCCTGCCCGGCAGGCTCGTTGCAGGAAGCGGCCATGCAGCCGGCCATGAACATCATCAGGATAGTAGTCGTTCTATTCATATTGCAAAAGCTATAATTGACTTTATTCGGAACAGCATCCTGCAATTTATCCAAAATAGCATATTTCTGGCCCTTCCCTGAAAAATAAACTGTCCAACCTGTTAATCCTGCACTACGGGGCCTGCGCCATGGGCATATGGCGTCCCGGCAAGCGCCTCAGCCTGGCTGCCCTGGTGAGAACTCCGGCTCAATAAAGCAGCCCCAAAAGCCAGATGGGGATCTTGTTGCCCACTTTGAAATCCCAGTCATCCGCAATGATAAAATAATGCTCCGTATCGGCCAGAGGGCCCTGCTTTTTCAATTTGCCGCCGATCTCAAAAACGTACTGCTCGTCAACAAAAATGTCTCCGGCTTTCTCCGGATATTGGACTTTATGGACGGCTTTTAGCTGGTTGAGCGCGAAGGTTTCTCTGGCCATTCCAATATCCAATCCGGTGGGGGCAAAGGCATAAAGCAGGTTAGTGTTCTCCAGAAATATTTTTTCCGGTTTTTGTAATAGGGTTATGCCTTTTCTCGGGCTTTGCAAAAGCATCAAAATATCAGCCTGCTCCAAATGATAGATATATTGAAGTAAAGTGTTCCGGGACAAGCCCGCCCTTTCCGTCAGTTTTTGAATATTTGGCGTGAATGGAGGAGAGGTGGAAATAACGAATAAAAGCTGGTAAATGCGGCGAATGTTCCTGATATCAATATTGTGGAGCAACGGAAAATCTGTCTCAATAACCGCCCTTACCGCCCCTTCCAAACGGTCGAAATAAAACTTTTCCTCTTCTTTGAAGAACGGATAATACCCCTTTTGAAGATATTCCCTGAAAAGAGGGTAAGGTTTGAAGCCACGATCAAAAGAGACTATGGCCTCATTGGCATTTTCTAAAATATCCTCCAGTGTATATACCGGAATTTTTATCTGATACTTAAGATCCAGGAACTGACGGAATGACAAACCTTGCAAGGGAAAGATAATCGCCCTGCGGCTCAGGCCGGCATTACTTTTCTGAATTTCCAGCATGGAAGAGCCGGTGAAGATGACCTGAAGGTCAGGATAGGTGTCGTATATGTTTTTAACTTCAATGGCCCAATCCGGGTATTTGTGTACCTCATCCAGGTACAAATACAACCCTCCGCTCCGATAGAAATCTTCTACAAAGTCAATGAGCCGGTTTTCGGTAAAATAGATATCATCAAGAGAGGCGTATATGGCTTTTTCGCTGAATCCATGCGTTTGCCGTAGGTGTTGTAAGAGCAGGGTGGTCTTCCCAATACCACGGGCTCCTTTAATACCCATTAAACGCAGGCTCCAGTCAAATTTGTGAAGCTCGTCCCTTTGATAATCCAGAGAGACTATCTCTAATTTCTGATTAGACCGTAGCCTGATCTTCTCCATTTTGATTTATATAAAAACTACTTTTCTATGAAAAATAATTTATATGCTAATCAAAATTAGTTTATTTTCAGTAAATATGCTAATGACTTCCAAAAGGAATACTTCAATTTCGGCACACCTGCTGCACCTGGCCATCAACGCCCGCCTCTTCTGGTTTCAATCAAATTCCTCTCGCCATTTTTCCACCGTCAGGTTTCGCACTTCTTCGAAATAAGCCTCTCCCGGCGATTCCCCGGGTTCGGCCTGCCCCTTCCCGATCCGGAAAAAGAGTTTGGCCACCAGGCTTCCTATGTATGAATGGTGGCATGCAGGCGCATATTAGGCATCTGTATTCCTTCTTTACGGTGGTATGCTTCCACCAGGTCGATGCGCTTACTCTCATCAAGTTCCAGCCACTTTTCAGGGTTGGGGGCTTTGAGCGGATTATAGGTCATTTTTTTTCTTCGCATAAGCCAAGGATCTTTGAACTGAATCGTTTTATTTAAAGATATGGAAATATCTCCAGGTTACTCCCGCTTTTTCCTTATAGTCCGTATATATTCCTTCACCGCCCCCTTCTCCTCAGCATACGCCATCGCCATATAGGGCGTATTGTGCGCCCAGGCATACTCCCCCTTTGCATTGATGCCGATCACCCCGCCCAGGCCGTTCACCCTTCGGGCGAGAATGTCAATGCCTTTTCGGGCAGCGGCCATAGCCTCCGCCGCCGCGAAGGCATCGCAAACCGTTTTGCTGAGCAGCACTTTCATGATGGACTCCCCCCATCCGGTGGCCGACACGGCGCCCAGTTCATTGTCCGCATAGGCGCCGGCGCCCACGATGGGGCAGTCGCCCACCCGGCCGGGCAGCTTGCGGGCGGTGCCGCCGGTGGAGGTGGCTACGGCCAGGTTGCCGTCCTTGTCCAGCGCTACGGCGCCGACAGTGTCGCCCGGACCCTCCCGGAAGGGGTGGTGGGTGCGAAATGTGGGGTTGCTTTTGATCTGTTGGTAGAATTCCAGTTCCCGCTCTGTCAGCAGTTCTTCGGGCGGCAGCTCGGTGAAGCCGGCCTGGCGGGCGAAGGCGAGCGCGCCGGCGCCTGCCAGTAGGTTGTGCTCCGTCTGTTCCATCACCTTGCGGGCAACGCTGACGGGGTGCAGGATGTTCTGCAGGGCCGCCACCGCCCCGAAGCCGAGCGTGCGCCCGTCCATGATGATGGCGTCGAGCTCCACCTGTCCGACGGCGTTGAGGAAAGCGCCGCGGCCGGCGTCGAAGGTAGGGTTGGCTTCCAGTGCCTTTATGGCCATTTCCACGGCATCCAGGGCGCTGCCGCCGGCCAGCAGTTGCGGGTAGGTTTGTTCAACGGCGGCCCGAACGCCCGCCAGGTGGGCGGCGTGGTAGGCCGCCGGGATGTTCCAGGCGCCGCCGTGGACGATGAGTTTGGGAGAATTTGATTGCTTCTGCATGTACAAAGATCAGTGATAAGGATCAACCCTAAAAATGAGGAATATCATAGCATTTCAGTAGAGAAATCAATAAGCTTTGCACAGTTTTTTATCCTCAATACAAAAGTAATGCTGCGCTGTCTCTTGATGTTCATCGTCTTCCTCCACGGCCTGATCCACCTCCTCGGTTTTGTAAAAGCCTATCGGCTCAGCGAGGTGAGCCAGCTCACTCAGGAGATCTCCCGGCCGGCGGGCCTGCTGTGGCTGGCGGCGGCGATCCTGTTCCTGGCTACCGGCGCGCTTTACCTTTCGGGCAATGACAAGCTGTGGCCCGTCCTGGCCTTTGTCTCCATCATTTTATCCCAGGCGCTCATCTTCATGGCCTGGCAGGACGCCAGATTCGGAACCGTCGCTAACGTCATCATCCTGCTCGTAGCCATCGCCGCCTTCGGCAGCTGGAGCTTTGAGAACAGTTACCGGCGGGATGTGCGGGAAAACCTGCAGCGCACCAATAAACTGGAAAGCGAACTGATCACAGAAGCGGACCTGCAGCCCCTGCCCGCCCCCGTGCAGAAGTACCTGCGGTACGCGGGAGTGGTGGGCAAGCCCAGGGTAAAGAACGCCCGCATCACCTTCACCGGGCAGATGCGCGACAAGGGCCAGGACTGGTTCGATTTCACCACCGAGCAGCACAACTTCTTTGATGAACCGGCGCGCCTGTTTTTTATGAAGGCCAGCGTCAAGGGGCTGCCCGCCAACGGCTACCACGCCTATGAAGGAGATCATGCAGGCATGCAGGTGAAACTGCTTTCCCTCTTTCCGGTAGTGAATCTCGAAGGGAAAGAGATGTTCGAAGGGGAAACAGTAACTCTTTTCAACGACATGTGCCTGATGGCCCCGGCCACTCTCATTGACAACAGGATAGAGTGGGAGGCCATCGACAGCATTTCCGCGAAAGCTACCTTCACCAATCAGGGCGTCAGTATCTCCGCCGTCCTGTACTTCAACGAAGAGGGGCAACTCGCCGATTTCATCTCCGACGGCCGCTACGCTGCGGCCGATATGAAACAGTACAGGTTTTCAACTCCGGTGCGGGATTACAGAGATTTCAACGGATACAACATCATGTCCTACGGCGAGGCTATCTGGCATTATCCGGACGGGAAATTCACTTACGGAAAATTTAACCTGCAAAGTGTGGAATATAATGTGGAGGAATTGCATTAGTAAGCACTCAGGCAAGGGCCCCGCCAATGGCCCCGTTCCACAAAAATCCCTACCTTGCCCCCATAAAAACCAAACAACCATGAGCGACATCCTCCTCCGCCACCTCATCATCCACGAACTGGAAAAAGAACCTGAGCACAGCGAAGCGCGCCTCTTCCTGGCCGAAGCCACCACCCCTCCTGACAGCCGGGCCGATACCTTGGTGGAGAAGCTCAACCGCACCTTCCTGCAAAAGGAAGACATCCTGCACGCTTACCTCAGCCCGCCCGGCGATGCGCTCTTCCCCGGCTACTTCCAGCACCTGGTGGACGAAGGGTTCACCGAGGCCGCCTTCATCGCCTTCAGCCGCGATACGATGAACGCGCTGCAGCTCAGCCTGCAGGGCATCGTCGGCGCCAAAGGGGGGTATCTGGTTTATGCGCTCTATGAGGTGGATAACACCCGCCTGCTGGGCGTCTTCCTGGTGCGGGACACCGAGGGTATTGCTTTCCACAAAGAAGAAGACGCTCTGGCCTTTCTGCTCCACAACGTCACCTACCTCAATACCGACCGCCTGGCCATGGCCTGCCGCATCCACATCAACCGCTTCGAAGAAGGCCGGGGGCGCTATGTCGAACTCATCAAACATGCCCGCAGCCAGAAGGAAATCTCCGAATACTTCATCCACTGGATCGGCCTGGAGCGCCCGGAAAGCAGCAAAGCGCTGACCCAGAATTTCCTGCAGATGGTGGAACAGCTCCCCCTGCCGGTCGACGAAACCACCGGAGAAACGATGGAAGAAGGGCGCTTCCGCGAGAAGGTGCTGCACTTCGCCATGCAGAGCCCCCAAAAGACCATCAACCTGGAACAGTTCGGCCAGGAACTCTACGGCGACCCCGAAGCCACCCGCCCCTATCTGCAGAACGAGGAACCGGGCCTGGACAAGGAGTTCCGCTTCGACAGCAATACGATGCGCCGCTTCTACAACTACAAAGCCTCGGCCGAGGGCATCTACCTCTATTTCAACCGCAACCATCTCAACCATGCCCAGGTGCGCGTCGAGGGGGATGCGGTCGTCATCAACTCGCCGGAACTGGCGGAGCAAATCATGGATATTCTGGGCGATAAAGGGTAAAGGAAATGGCTGGGTAAACTGCACAGTATCGAACATGCACTGTTCATTTTCGGACAGCCTTTTGAGGCGGACAGCCTGAAAGCCCCGTCATTCCAGGGTGTTAGTTCCTGGCACAGCTCTTGGTTATTGGTAATGGAGGGCGCCGAATCTGCCCTGGGGAATAACAATCAAACAGCCAAAAGATCATGATCCGGAATTATCTCAAACTGGCATACCGTAATCTGCTTTCCAACAAATTAGTGTCCGCCATCAATATTTTCGGGCTTTCCGTTGCTATTGGCTGCAGCATCGTCGTTTTTCTTTTTCTTCAGAACTACTGGACGATGGATAACTTCCACCTCAATGGCGAGCGCATTTTCATAGTAGAATACACGGTGGAAAAGGACGGTGAAGAACAAACCTGGGGCACTGCCCCCATGCCGCTCGGCCCGGCGCTGGCGGCTGATTTCCCGCAGGTAGAGGAGGCGGTGCGCATGGATCTGCAGGGTTGCAAAGCCTATATGGGCGAAAAGGCCTTCGAAGAGATCGTTTATTTTGCCGACCCCGCTTTTTTCAAGGTTTTTACCTTCCCGCTGAAGTCGGGAAGCCCCCGGGTACTAGAAGAGCCGGATGCCGTCATCCTCAGCGCCGCTGCGGCAGAAAAGTATTTCAATGGCGAAGAGGCCCTGGGAAAGGAGATTACCATCGTATTTGAAAACCAGGAGCGAAGAGTATTCACCGTCAAAGCCGTAGCGGAAGCCTTTCCCGAAAACGCGGGCCTGCGTTTCGATATCCTCACCGGCTTCAATACCCTCAGGGCTATCGGCGCGGAAGGCCTGGCCGGTTGGCCAACGCAAACATGGGGTACTTTTGTGATGGTTCGCCAAACGGAAGACATCGGCATGTTGGCAGATCAAATGGACAAATACGTGGCCCTGCACAATGCCGCCAACCAGGGCCTGCAGATAAAGGCCTTCCGTTTCGATAACCTGCGCCATCCCAGTCCGCGTGCATACGAAGTGTTCAGCCGCCCCGCCGAGGCGGCTCACCCGCTGCTCACCCTGATCTTTTCGCTGATGGCCTTGCTGATGATGGCGCTGTCCTGCTTCAACTACATCAACATCTCGCTGGGCTTCGTGGGCAAACGGCTGAAGGAAATAGGGGTAAGGAAGGCGATCGGCGGCAGGAGAATCCAGCTGGTTGGGCAGTTCATGGCGGAGAATTTGTTGCTTTGCTTCCTGTCTTTGCTGTTGGGCCTTGTTCTGGCCCAGGCCGTCTTTGCCCCTCTGCTCAATTCTATCATGGTGATGCAGATATCGCTTTCTCTGAGCAGCAACCCCTGGTTATGGGCTTTCCTGCTCGGCCTGCTGGCCTTCACCGGAATAGCCTCGGGCGCATATCCAGCCTTTTATGTAAGTTCCTTCCAGCCGGTATCCATCTTCACGGGCCGGCAGAAGCTGGGTGGCAAAAGGGGGCTGGCCCGAACGCTTCTGGGCGCGCAGTACGTGCTGGCTTTCAGCACTGTCATCATCGGGCTGCTGCTGCTGGCAGCCGGAAAGTACTGGATGCAAATGCCCTGGGGCTACCAGCCAGGCCAAACCCTGATGGTGCGCCTCGACAATGCGGAGCAATATCATTTTTTGAAAACCGAGGCCGAACGCAGCCCTCATCCCCTGAGTGTTGCCGGATCGGCAAACCATATTGGCGAATCACAATCGCTGGAATCCATACTGGCCGACAATGAAGAACAGGAAGTGGTGCGCTACGATGTGGGCGCAGGCTATTTTGAGGCGCTCGGGCTGCGCCTGAAGGCAGGGCGCTTTTTCGATGCTCTTCGCCCTCATGAGGATGCGTCTTCGGCCGTCGTCAATGAAACCTTAGTAAAGGAGCGGCAGTGGGAAAGCCCCGTCGGGCGGCAGTTCTGGTCGGGCGGGAAGCCTTACATAATAGTAGGGGTAGTGGAGGATTTCAAGATAATGGGCTCCGGGGCGATCCATCCGGTAGTTTTTCGCCTTGCGGATGAAAAGGCATTTGCCTATATGGCCATCCGTCACGAAACGGGAGGCGGCCGGCACGCCGAGGAGTTTATGAAAAAGGCATGGCGCCGCCTCTACCCGGAAACCCCTTTCAACTACTTTCATCAGGAAGCCGTATTTGAGGATTTCTACCGGAGTTACGGCAACATTGCCACTATTTTTGGCTACGTTGCCGGCTTGGCCCTGCTCATTGCCTGCATGGGCCTTTTCGGGCTTGCCACCCAGAATTTTGCCAGTATCCTCAAAGAGGCAAGCATCCGCAAAGTGCTGGGCGCTTCCACTTCCAGCATCATCCTGCTCGCCAACCGCCGGTTTTTGATCACCCTGCTCATCGCCTGCCTGATCGCTACGATGATCTGCTTTACTGGCTTTAAAGCCCTGGCGAACTCCCTGGAGGAGTACACCGGGGCGATGAATCTCGGGCCTGCGCCCTACCTTCTGGCCCATCTGCTGGTCTTCCTCGCCGCCGGCCTTGCCGTCGGCGGACAATCCTACCGGCTGGCCAGAATGTCGCCGGTGGAGCCTTTGCGAAGCGAGTAGGAAGAAAGGGGTGAAACCCTCCCTCGCCATCCCTCAAACGGGCCTCTCCCTTGCGCCACATAAAGGCGTTTTTTTACTAATTTGCAGCTCCTTTTTTGTCCGGTGGCGAAAGCTATTGCCTCAATGCAAAATGAACATACTCATGGGCCAGTTCGTACACACCAACAACATCCGGCTCCATTTCATCGATCATGGCGGCCAGGGGCCGGCGCTTCTGCTGATGCACGGCCTGACCGCCAATGCCCACGCCTTCGACGGCTATATCGGCGCCGGGCTGAACGAACACTTTCACCTTTATACAACGGACCTGCGCGGGCGCGGCCTCAGCGACAAGCCCGAACGGGGCTACGCCATGGCCGATCACGCCAGGGACATTATTGGTTTGCTCGATCATCTCGGGCCGGGGCCCATTCTTCTCGGCGGCCATTCCTTTGGCGCCCTGCTCAGCATTTTCATAGCCAGCCATTATCCGGAAAGAGTGGAAAAGCTCATCCTCATCGATGCCGCCGCCCGCATGCACCCGCAGGTGAAGGAACTGGTCGGGCCGTCTATGCTGCGCCTCGGGCAGCGGTGGCCGTCATTTGAGGATTACCTGGAAAAGATCAAAGAAGCTCCTTACCTGGAAGGCCGCTGGCATCCCGATATGGAAGGCTACTACCGCGCTGACGTCTATGATCTGCCGGAAGGCGGTGTAACGACCTGCTCTTCCCCCGGCCCGATCCGGCAGGCCATCGAAGGAGCGTTGGGGCCAGGAGAAGAATGGCTGCGCTACATTCGTTCCGTCAGGCAGCCTGCCCTGCTCATCAATGCCACCGGCCCCTATGGCCCGCCGGATGCCCCGGCCATCCTGCCTAAGGAACTGGCAATGGAAACGGTAAATATGATGCAGGACTGCCGCTACGTAGAAGTGCCGGGCAACCATGTCACCATGCTCTATGGTGAAGGGGCCCGGCAAAGCGTCAGGGCAATCGCCGGTTTCGTGAGCTGAGGGGGGCAGGGTTTTCGGCCATGGGCTGGCCGTAAATCCCTGTATTGAGGAGAAAAAAGCAATATGGAGCAATTTAACCGCATGAAGGTGGAAGCGGCCATCATTAATGCCCAAAAGGTGCTGGAACTGCGGCGGGAGCATGGTTCGTTTAAGGGCTGGCTGGATTTTCACTATCCTGAAAATTATTAGCCACAAAACATAACCAATGAACATAAAGCTGGAAACCAAAGTAAAGGGCAATCATAAAGAAGTCATGGCGAGCTTCGGCCGGGCCTTGTTCGAGGCTCTGGCGCCCCGGCTGGGGAAAATGGAAATTGTTGAATTTACCGGCTCCAAAAAAGGCGACAGGGTACATATCCGCTTTCTGAAACCCCTGAAAGCGGAATGGGTAAGCGTGATCACCGAAGATGCCGCCAATGATGAGGAAGCTTACTTCACCGATGAGGGCGTGCAACTCCCTTTTCCGCTTTCATTCTGGAAACACAAACATATCGTGCGCCAAATAACAGCGGACACTTCCTGCATCATCGATGATATCACCTTCCGGGGGCCCAATGTCTTAATAACCCTGTTGTTGTATCCGGCCATTTTTCTGGGTTTTTACCCACGGAAGAAAATCTACAGGAGTTATTTTGGAAAGGCGTAGGTATTTTTTCCCGGAATAAGGCGTTTGAGGTTTTCGAAACCTCAAACGCCTTATTTTCACTGCTAATTCCCGTGGATATCCGAACCGCCGGATGCCTTCGAGCTTACTACTTTAGCGCTGCCCTTATAGTGGATGTCGCTGGCGCCGGAAGCCTCCATTTCGATCTCGCCGCTGGCATACACCCATGCGTCGGAAGCGCCGCTGGTGTTGACCTTACAGTTGACGGCTTCCAGTTTTTTGCCGTCGAAGTCGGAGCCGCCGGAAGCATTGATGACCAGGGTTTTGGCCGTTCCGGACAGAATGGCGTCAGAGCCGCCGGAGGTTTCACACCACAGGGATCCGACGTCCAGTTTCATCCTGGTATCGCTGCCTCCGGAACAGAAAAGCTTCAACTCCTCCAGCTTCAGCCCTTCTTCGGCGACTACATCGGAGCCGCCGGAAGCGTGAAGTTCGCGCAGGTTCTCCACGGTCACGTAAACGTCCATGGCCTTGGCATTGCGAATGCTGCCCCTGGCGTCGAGATAAAGCGTATTGCCTTCTACCCTGGTGATGATCTTTTCCATCAGGTTTTCATCGGCTTTAACGGTGAGGGAGGCCGGGCTGCCCTGAGTAATGTAAAGGTCAAGGCCGCTCTGTACTTTGATGATATCGAAGCTGCCCACCTCGCGTTTCTGCTCGATGACATTGCCGTTTCCTGCCGTCCATTGGGCAGAGATGGGCATGGTAAGAATAAGGGCGGCCAGTACAAGCAAGCTGGTTTTGATCCAAAACTTTGGTTTTTTCATGATCTGTGCGGTTTTTAAAATGATAACGTGTTTTTTTCACTTCCAAAGATAAGGGCCGGATAAAAAAGTTGCTTTGCTGCCCCTCCGTACTGGCGCATGACAAAGCCAGGGTAAACCTTGAGGCTTGTTATTCCGTTATAAAAGCGTACCTTCCTTCAGGGCGATGTTATTTTATTGTAAAGCTCCTGTGCTTAGCGAAGTAATGATTATTAACTTTTAACCAAAATATATATATGATTATAATCAATGTGAAAGACAACGAATCTATTGACCGCGCTCTGAAACGCTACAAGCGCAAACACCGGAATATCGGGCTCATCAGAGAGTTGCGCCGCCGCCAGCAGTTCACCAAGCCATCCGTTAAGCGCCGCAAAGAAGTATTGAAAGCTGTCTACAAGCAGGAGAAAGAAATGGCAGAAGCTGAGTCTTAAAGGCCGGCTTCCTATCCGTTCAATAACTGAAATGGTTATTGGGCGGATAATATTTTATGGTTTTTTCCACTTTATTACCTACCTTCGCGCAGTCATAAAAGCTCCATGGGTTGGCCTTCCCGCCTGAGAAAGAGTTTAAATTCCACTGGCAGCTCAAATTGTATGATTTCCCTCGGGAATTTCTTTAAAAGGAATTTATGATCATTATTGAAATCAAAGACGGCGAGTCTATCGACCGCGCCCTGAAGCGCTACAAGCGCAAGCACCGCAATGTTGGCATTGTAAAGGAACTGCGCCGCCGGCAGCAGTTTACCAAACCTTCGGTAAAACGCCGCAGCGAGGTTCTGAAAGCCCAATACCTGCTCCAGAAGCAGCAGGCAGAAACAGAGGATCAGTAACCAGTTTACTGCCGCTGTGGGCCGGCAGGCCGAAATTTCCTTGCCGGCTGCTATAATGAAAGGGCATAAGGGGGCTGTTAAAAAAAACTTTACCCATATCACCTATCGCACCAATGAGATATCCCCTTCATAAATGATCGACACCCCATCGATGAACTCCACCTCTGCGAAGTAGGCATAAACGCCAAGCTGCGCCGGTTCGCCCTTGAAGAATCCGTCCCATCCCAGTGAAGGGTCATTGGGCTTGAATTGGCCGTTCTCGAAAACCAGGCCGCCCCATCGGTTGAAGACCTTGAGGGTGAGCACCTGGCGTACTCCCGGGCCGGCATAGACGGTGAAGGCATCATTCCTGCCGTCTTCGTTCGGAGAGAAGGCATTCGGGATGTACACGGGCCTGTTTTTCACCACCAGCACCACCACTTCATCGGTGGCGGTACAACCGTTGGCATCAGTGGCAGTTACGGTATAGGCCGTGGTGTTTACCGGGTTGGCCTGAGGGTCCTGGCATTCCGTGCAGGAAAGCGAATCCGGCGGCGACCAGGTATAGGCCGCCGAAAGGTCATTGGCCACGGCGCGCAGGCGGGCGAAATACCCCAGTTCAATAGCCTGGTCGGGCCCGGCGTCCACTATCAGTTCCCCGGGTTGGGTGATGGTGGCTGCGATGCTGCTGGTGCAGCCATTGGCATCCATAACTACCAACTCATAGGCGCCGGCCATGAGGCCGTTGAAGAAGGGCTCTATCTGAAATACCTGCCCTCCTGCGCTGAACTCGAAGGGCGGCGACCCGCCGCTGCCGGTTACGCCTATGGAGCCGGTAGGCTCGCCGAAACAGAGGGCATTGATGATCGTATCCAGTTCAATGAAGAGTTCCGGAGGCTGGCCGAAGCTGGTATCAGCCTCGGTAATACAGCCATTTGCATCGGTAATCGTAACGGAATAGGCCCCGGGGCCCAGCCCGCTGAGGGCAGGCGTAGCCTGGCCGCCTGCCCAGCGATAGGTGTAGCCGCCCACTCCTCCGCTGGCAATGGCGGTGAGCCCCCCATCGTTCTCCCCAAAACAGCTGATGCCCTGCAGGTTAAAGGCGGCCTCCAGCAGCGGCGGGTCTTCCAGGACGAAGGTGAAACTGCCCCGGCAAAGGTTGGCGTCCTGTACCTCTACCATATAGGCGCCGGCAGGCAGGTTGCTCAACACATTTTCACTGACAAAACCATTGCCGTCATTGAAATCGTACAGGTAAGCAGGCAGCCCGTTGGCGATGGCTACCGTGATCATCCCATCGGAAAAACCGGTGCAGGTGGGGCCGACAATGCTCACCACACTGGGGTCAAGCACCAGTTCCAGTTCCCGGACGGGGATCATCAGGGGGAGTTCGCAGCCGTTGTTGTCACGTATAGTAACCTCGTAATCGCCGACCGGGAGGTTCCCCAGGCTATTGTCACTGGAAAAAGGCTGGCCCTGCCAGCTGTACTGATAAGGGGGCGAAGCGCCGCCAACCTGAAGGGTGATCGATCCGTCGGCGCCGCCATTGCAGGTGGGCATGCCGATGAGGGTATCGACCTCAAAGGGCGGCGGGCCGCCGATGGAGACGGATAGTTCCGCCTGACAGGTCGAAGCGTCCGAAATAGTGACCATATACTCTCCCCTGTCAAGGCCGCTGAGGTCTTCCGTACTTTGCCCGCTACTCCAGTTGAAAGTGTAGGGAGCAAAATTGCTGCTCACGCTGAGATCAACCGCCCCGTCAGTGGAATTGGGGCAGGACAGGGGCGTAGCGGCGGCGCTTACATCAAAATGATCGTCGCAGCACTGCACGTACACATTGCCGACGGCGGTGACGATACAGCCATCGTCGGTCTCTACCTGCAGTACTATAGACTTCAGCCCCGGCCGGCTGTACGTAACCTGATGAGGGCCGGCGCCGTTGGCGGAAGCGGGAGTGGCCGCCTGTCCGAAGGTCCATCGGCGGGCAGAAATGACCCCCTCGAAGGAACTGGCATCGGAGAAGGTAACGGGTTCGCCTACACAGGCAGTATCGGTACTGACGGTAAAATCGGCCTGCGGGCCCCGGAAGGTGCCCGTTCCTCCGAACTGGATGGTGAAGCCATCGCCGGAACCGCTGAAATTGTTGATTACCAGAGCATAGCTCTTGCCGGCCTCCATGTCGATGGCCTGGACAAAGTTGTTGTTGCCGGCCTGGCAACCACAGGATTCGCTGTTATCCCCGTCGTTGAGGGCCAGGCCGGTAGGCCCGGTGCAGGGTTGCCACTGGGAAAAGGGTTGGCCGATATTCTCTCCGGACGCCATGCAGCGCAAGGGTATCTTCCCCGAACAATTACTGACCCCATTGGGCAGCTCGAAAATGACGAAGTCGAGGTCGTCGGCCGGGTTGAGAGGAGTGAGGGTGAAAGTCAGCGTGCCCGATTGCTCGCAGGTCCACTTGTACCAGGAAGAGTTGTCTTCAACGATGGAGCAGCCACAGCCCTCGTCGAAAACCTCATTGGGATTGGCCCCTTCGCCCACGACAAAGTCTACCGTGAAAGGGTCTTTGTCGCAGAGGACGACCGCCGTATTACAATCGCCCGAAGGAGCCTGGGCCTGGTTAAAGTTGTTGACGCAGAGCTTGAAGGTGCCGGTTTCTCCCAGGCGGCCGCTGATCTGAATATAATAGGTTGCCCCGATGTCGAGATTGCTGGCGAAGGCCCCGATGGTATTATTGCCGAAGGCATCGTTGGCACATTCCACCTGAGTGAGGTTGCCGCAATCGCCGCTGTAAAGGGCAAATTGGGGAAACTCCAGCGTGCCTCCTGCATTGATATTGACCGCTCCGATAACAGTGATGTTGACCGTCGTGGCCACCGCCGTAAAGGCGAACCACACATCCAGGTTGTTATTGGGAAAACAGCTGGGGTTGATGCCCGAATCTGTGGCTCCTGTATTGGAAAGGGCGCCGGCATCGGAACACCAGTTGTTGACATTATCCAGCACGATGGCGCCGGCGCAGTTGTCGTTGGCCGGTTGGGCCAGCAGGCAGGCGGCAGGAAACAGCAGGCAGGCAATCAGCAGAGAGGATATTTTTTTAGTCATAGTATGCACTTTATTCATAGCTTTAAATTATCGGATCAGGGAAACACCTCCCGTGTACAAGGCCCGCTTCCCATCGATGAATTCTACTTCGATCACATAGGTATAGACACCTGAAGGGGCAGGCTGGTTTCGGAAAGTGCCGTCCCATCCTAAAACGGGAATTCCGGGCGACAAATTTTCCCCTTTGAAGGCCAGCGCCCCCCATCGGTTAAAAATGCTCATGCTCCGTATCTGCCGGGCCGCCGGGCCGCCGTAAGCGGTAAAATAATCGTTCCGCCCATCATCGTTCGGCGAAAAGGCGCCGGGAATAAATACCGGGTATTCTGCCGCCAGTTCCACTTTCACTGAATCTTCCGCCACACAGCCGTTGGCATCTTCTACCCGGGCAAGGTACCAGCCGCTGCGGAGGGGCCTGAGCAAAGGCGAAGGGCAATCCGTACAGCTCAGGCCTTCCGCCGGCGACCAGGCATAGGCGCTTATGTTACCGTTGGAGCTGGCCTGTAAAAGAGCCTCATAACCCAGCTCCACTTCAATTGTTTCCCCCAGCTCCACCCAAAGGGGTGGGGGTTCCCCGACCGTGACGGCCAGAACCATAACACAGCCCCTGGCGTCGTGGGCCTTAACGGTGTAATCACCGGCGCGCAGGTTGTCGAATCGGGGAGAAGCCTGAAAATCCTGTCCTTCCAGAGCAAAAGCGTAAGGCGGCGCGCCGCCGGCTGCCGCCACCTGCAGGCTGCCGTCAGCTTCACCAAAACAGCGGGCAGGGCTGGCCTCTTCCAGTATCAGTCCCAGGGCAGGGGGGGCATTCAGGGCGACGGAACGTTGAATGGCGCAACCATTGCCATCCGTCACCGTCAGTGTATAAGCGCCGGCGCCCAGGCCTTCGATCCTTGCCGCGATACTTCCCGTGTTCCACAGGAAAGCATAGGCCCCGCTGCCCCCTTCCACCATCGCATCCAGTTGGCCATCGGCAGCATCGTGGCAGGTGATGGGGCTCTCATTAATATCCAGGGATAAAGGCGGCGGATTTTCGATAGAGTAGTTGAAGCTCCCCTGGCATTGATTGGCATCCCGCACATCGACGGTGTAGGCGCCGGCGCCCAGGCCGATAAGGGAATTCATATCCACGAAGCCGTTGCCGTCATTGAAATCATACTGGAAAGGCGGCTGGCCATTCAGCAGGTTGACGGTAAGGGCGGCATCCCGGCTGCCATAACAAGAGGGCGGTTCAATGCTTTCCTCCGGCGGGGCAAATTCCAGCGTGAGTTCCCGCAGGGGGATGAGGAGCGTCAGGCCACACCCCCTGGCGTCCCGGATGAACACTTCGTAATCACCGGCCGGCAGGCCCTGGTAGGATTCGTCTGATGTAAAATTGCCTCCTTCCCAACTGAACAGATAGGGGGGCGTAGCGCCGCCTGCTTCCAGGGTGATGGCCCCATCCTGGCCGCCATTACAGGCAGGCAGGGACAGGATGGTGTCGATGCTGAAAGGCGGGGGGCTTTCTACTGCCAGGTTGAGAATGGTGTCGCAGCCCAGCAGGTCCGTCACGGTAAGCCCGTACTGGCCAGCTGTCAGGCCGGTGATGGTTGCGCCACTCAGGCCGTTGCTCCAGCGATACGTGTATGGAGGGTTGGGGCTGGCAGCCTGTACGCTGATGGCTCCGTTATCGCCGCCGGGGCATTCCGGATGGGTAATATCTGCCAGGACGTCGTACCGGGCATCGCAGCAAATAACCTCAACCGGGCGGACGACACTGAGGATACAGCCCTGGTTGGTCCTCAGCCGGAGCAGTACCGGCTTGATGCCGGCGGTACTCCAGCTCAGTTCGTGCGGCCCGGGCGTTTGGGCGTTGCTGATGGAGGCGCCCGGGCCAAAACTCCACTCCCAGCCGACGATGTTGCCATCGGCAAAGGAGGAAGCATCCTGGAGGGTAATGGTTTCCCCCAGGCAGACAGGGGCGGCGCTGCTGGAGGCAATAGCCGCATCGGGCCCTGCGATCTGGCCGCTCCCGCCAAAGGCGACTTCGAAACCGATGCCGGTGGAGGAAAAGTTGTTGACCATCATGCCGTAGGCCTTGCCGTCTTCCATCTGTATGGCAGCCAGAAAGTTGTCCTGGGAAGGGTCGTTGCAGTTAGGAGGTTCTGAAAAATCGATGGACGTTTCATTCAGGCCGGTGGGGCCGTCGCAGGAGGAAGCCATACACCGAAGGGGGATTTTATCATTACAGTCGCCCGGCCCGTTGGGGAACTCGTAAACCACGAAGTCGATATCGTCAGGAGGGTTAAGGGGGGTCAGGGTAAAGGACAGGGGGCCGTCGCTGCCCGCCGTCCACATGAACCAGGCGGAGTGCCATTCTACATTGATCGAGAATTCATTGAGGCAGGGAGCGTCGTTGGCTTCCGAAGGGTCGTTGCCCGGGCCAACGAGCTTTTGCACGACAAAGGGTTCCTTGCTGCAGAGAATGGCGGCCTCCGGGCAGTCGGAAGAAGGCGCCTCCGGCGGGTTATAGTTGTTGATGCAGAATTGAAAGGCGCCGGTATTGCCGCCACTTCCCCCGATGCGGATGAAATAGGGCGCCCCCAGGTTGAGCGCTCCCACATAGAGGCTGTTGACGTTGGACTGGGAAATGCCGGCAGCGCAGCCGGCTTCCAGCAGGTTGCCGCAGGCGCCTTCGTAAAGGGCGATCTCCGGCGCTTCCAGCAGGTTGATGCCGGTATTGCCGATAACGGTTATCGTCACATCGGCAGCAAAGGGGACAAAGGAAAACCAAAGGTCGGCGGAAGGAGAGGAAAAGCAGGACGACGGCGCCCCGGCAGATGGGGTGGCCTGCTGATTGGAAAAGGCGCCCGCCTCAGAGCACCAGTCGGAAGCATCCTCCAGAAAGGTAGCTCCGGCGCATTCGTCATTGGAAGGCTGCGCCGACAGAGGCGGCAGCCCGTTGAGCAGTAGGGCCATCGGTAAGACGAAGGTCAGGCGCATGGCGATTTCCTTTGGGCAGGGAGCTTTTTACCGTTTTTCGGTTTTACCTGTTAGATTTACCAATCTGTGTTGTTTATCTTTACCTGGAAAAGTAGCTAACTCTCTTCAAAGTTACAGCATACGGGGGCTTTTTAACAGTCGAACCTGTTGTTTTTGAGGTTTGCCAAGGCCAAAGCATCAAATCCAATATGAAGAACCACCTTCCGAACGCGATCACCCTGCTCAACCTCTTTATGGGCTGCTGTGCGTTGGCCTGTATCTTTTACAGCCAGTTTGCGGCTGCTTTCTGGTGGGTGTTCGCCGCTGTTTGCGCCGATTATGCCGATGGCCTGGCTGCCCGCCTGCTAAAGGTACAATCGAGCCTGGGCAAAGAACTGGATTCCCTGGCTGATGTGGTATCCTTCGGAGTAGTGCCGGGAGCTGTCTATTATATGTTGCTGGCAAAAAGTTTTTATCCGGAAGGGGCTGCCAGGCTGGTTTACGAAGCGGCTCCCGGTTTTCTGGTTGCGGCCTTTTCCGGCCTTCGCCTGGCCAAATTCAACCTGGATACCCGGCAGGCAGAGGGCTTTATCGGCCTGCCCACGCCTTCCAGTACCATATTCACAGCCGGCCTGATGCTGATATACACTTATGATTCTTTCGGGCTTCGGCCGCTGGTGAGCGCTCCGGCATTTTTATACGCCTGCATCCTGGCACTTTCCTGCCTGCTGGTTTCGGAAGTTCCCATGTTCAACCTGAAATTCAAATCTTTAACCTGGAAAGGCAACGAGATGAAATTCATCTTTGCGGCCATAACGGTAGCGCTGCTTTTCGTTGCCAGAGAGGCCGCTTTATCGATCGTCATCCTGCTCTATGTCCTGTTTTCAATATTCCGGTATCTGACAAAAAAGCCCCTGCCAACATGATCATGGAAACCTATACTTTCACGGTGAAAGCTGCCGAGCAGTAAGTTATGTTATACCTCGTCCCCACCCCGATCGGCAACCTGGAGGATATCACGCTTCGCGCCCTGCGCATCCTCAGGGAAGTGGATGTCATTCTTGCGGAAGACACCCGTACTTCCAGAAAGCTGCTTGATCATTACAGCATAGAAACCCCTCTGCGCTCTTACCATGCGCACAATGAGCATGCCGTCGTCAGCAGCTTGCTGGCCCAAATGGAACAGGGAACCCGGATGGCCCTGATCACTGATGCCGGCACGCCCGGTATTTCCGACCCCGGCTTTCTGCTGTCCCGCGAATGTACCCGCCGGGGCCTTAGGGTAGAATGCCTGCCTGGCCCCACTGCTTTTGTGCCGGCGCTCATCGCTTCCGGCCTGCCCGGCGACAAATTCTTTTTTGAGGGTTTCCTGCCTCACAAGAAAGGGCGCCAGAGCCGGCTGCAATACCTGTCAACCTTACCCTATACCTTCATCTTGTACGAATCGCCCTACCGCCTGGTGAAGTGCCTGGGCCAGCTGAGCGAGGCCTGCGGCCCGCAGCGGATGGCCTGCGTCGCCAGGGAACTGACCAAGCTGCACGAGGAAGTGCGCACCGATAAGCTGGAAGCATTGGCGGCCTACTTTGGCGCTCAGGCCAAAGTAAAGGGGGAGATCGTCATCGTAGTGGAAGGGCATAAAGAAGACTAAAAAAGGCGCCGGAAAAGATCGGGGAGCTGAGCCGGCGAACAGGCCTCTTTCATACGCATAATGCCATTTTGGCATTCTCCAAAGTTTGTTGCGCCAAAATGGCATTTTCAAAAACCGGCTTCCGTCATTTTTTCGCTTTTTACGAGCTGGAACGGCAATTGCAATAGTGTTGATGACACTTGAATTAAAAACTTTTAAAGAATAAAATCAATTAGCCATGACTCTCCTAAGCGTAAGGCCGGTTAACCGGAAACTGAATGTTTTCAACGATTTTGACCGCATTTTTGACGAATTCTTCAACGCGGGACGCCCCGTTTACCGCAACGGGAATGGAGCGAAGGCCACAGCCCCGGTAAATATTGTGGAAAACGGTGAGGCATTCCGGCTGGAATTGGCTGCCCCGGGCCTGGAAAAGAGCGACTTCAGCGTGGACGTCGACAAGAATGTCCTTCGAATCGAAGTGAGCAAAACGTTCCAACTGGAAGAAGGAGAAGCCTACAAGCGCCGCGAGTTCGGCCAGTACGAGTTTAAGCGCAGTTTCCAACTGCCTGAAACCATCGATACTACTGGCATTGAAGCCAACTACGTCAATGGTATCCTGGTGATCACCCTTCCCAAAAAGGAAGAGGCGCGGGAAAAGCCGGCGCGTAAGATCGAGATCGGTTAAAGGGCTGTGACAGGCGTATTTTGACACTGCATTGACGAAAATCAGTAAATCTTTGGCAGTTCTTATTTGTTAACCTAAATAGACGTGTTATATGAGTATCATAAGATATAATCCGTTTGCTGCGAAAAGCGTAAGCAACTTTTTCGATGACTTTTTCAGCCGCGACATTTCCGGTTTCTTCGGAAGTGACTTTTCGGTGAGCCGTCCGTCTGTAAACGTAGTGGAAACGAACGACAGTTACCGCTTGGAAGTGGCCGCCCCCGGTTTGGAAAAGGAGGATTTTGAACTGAGCGTGGACAGAGGGTATCTGGCCATATCAGCGAGAAAGGAGCAGCGGGATGAGGTAAAAGGCGACAGGTTTATGCGCCGGGAGTTCAACTACAGTTCCTTCACCCGCAGCTTCCAACTGCCGGAAGGCGTAGAGGCCGACGATATCGCCGCCAGTTACGAGAAAGGCGTACTCAAGGTCTCGATCCCGAAGAAGGAAAAGGAAAAGGCTGAAGTGGCCCGGGTCATCGAGATCAGGTAAAGAAATGAATTGAGGGCAGTTTACTGTCCCAAAGGTTAGTTAATAGGGTTTTAGGTGTTTATTTTGGAAGCCGGCACGTACTATCGTGCCGGCTCTTTTTTTGGATAAGGCCAATCCCGCCGCCGCCAGTTGGTTTTGATGATACAGCCTGAACCGGGATTGGGGATTAGGGTTCAGGTACGGTCAGACATTGACCGGCCGCCTGCTGACATTTATCATTGAAAAAGTGGCCCTTTTTCCCGTTCTTATGATGATGGAGATATCCTCTGAAGAAACTCGTAAAACCACTCCAATATGCGTACCGTATCTGATAAAAGCGTGGCAAAAAAGAAAGGCCTTCAGCCCTTTTCTGTTAAAGAAGCAGTGGTTGGCCTTGCGCTGGACCTGTCGGATGAACCTTTGCTAAAATACCTCAACTTCCTGAAGGGAACTATTCCTTTTAAAGGCATCTCTTTCCTGCACGTCATCCCCAATACCCGGGCCAGGCTTTCGTTGACAGTTGCTCCCGGAATTGAGGCCAGCGGGGAGGATGAGGAAGAGGCCTTCAGGATGGTGTCGGAAAAAGTGCGGGCCATTATGCCTGCCGTGGGAGCGACTGATATGCATTATTTCGTGGATGAAGGTTCACCGCTGGAAAAGCTGCTGGCCCTTGCCAGTGAGAAGAAGGCCGACACGCTGGTGATCGGAAAGAAGGCAGATACGGCCGCTCACGGGATACTGTCCAAGAACCTGATCCGTCAAAGCAAGGCCAATGTGCTGGCCGTTCCGGAGAATGCTGTCGTAGCACTGAGAAACATTATGGTTCCGGTCGACTTTTCTGAAAACTCGGTCCGGGCATTGAAAACGGCCCTGTCTATCAAAGAACGGATGGGTGATGGTGTTGCCGTTTATGCCATTAACGTCTACCAAAGGCCCAATCTGATGTCCTATAAGCTGAACATGACGCCGGATCGATTTGAACGCAACATTCAGGAGAATCACCTGAAGGGTTTCGGGAAATTCATGGCAGAAGAACTGCCCGAATACGCCGGCGAGGTGGAGCCTGTACTGATCTGGAATGACATGCCGGATGTGGCGCGCCACATTATGGATAACGCCAGAGAAGCCGGCGCCAACCTGATCGTAATGGGCTGCAAGGGCCATTCCAGGCTTGAACTGATGCTACTGGGCAGTACGACGGAGGAATTGTTGAATATCAATGCCAGTATTCCGGTACTGGTAGTAAAATAATTCTTGATTTTTGTCAACTTCCACGGAAGATCATGTAAAAACAGAGGTTTATTAGCTAATAATCAATAAGCAAGGCCCTCAATAGTGCGTGGCATTGTGGAAATTATTATATTTGCCTTGTTCAACACCCTGATTACCTTACTATTTAGGAATGGATACCAGTGAAAACAGTTCCTTCCTTCTGCTTTTCTGCAAACAGGCCCCGGTATTTCGTGCTGTCAGTACTG